>JBJEMZ010000040.1:0-3672 GCA_051879935.1 Wujia sp. | reverse complement strand
CCTGTAATTCCGGAGCAGCCGGAAGTTTCGAATCCGGATGACAATGTGCCGGAAGAATCCGTGCACCAATATGTGACGGAAATCTTAAATCTTGTCAATACAGAGCGGGCGAAGGTCGGTCTTTCTGCACTTGCGCTGGATATGAATATCACAGCGGCTGCGAATGTGAGAGCAAAGGAGATTAAGCAGAGCTTTTCACATACGAGACCGGATGGCAGCAACTTCAGTACTGCACTTAAGGAGCAGGGCGTTTCTTATCGCGGAAGCGGTGAAAATATTGCATGGGGACAGAAGTCTCCGGAACAGGTCATGAACGGCTGGATGAACAGTGACGGACATCGTGCCAACATCCTAAATAAGAATTTTAAGAGCATGGGTGTTGGCTATTATCAGGATGAAAATGGTGTCAATTACTGGGTGCAATTGTTCACATATTAATAACAGAATAAGATAAAGGGTCTGTCTGGTAACGATTCGTACATGGTACAGTGTTGCCGGGCGTTCCTTTTTTGTTAAGTATGCCTGCGGGATTTATTTTTTTACATACAGAAATCGCATATGCGGAATATATGCTTTATGCGGAGAGATTTGCTTTGTTTGGATAAGGAAAAGTTGCGATTGTGGGATGGAGTGGGTATAATATAAGGAGGATACTGTATGGGTGAAAATTATACGGATATACAACCTTTGCATAGCAGGGCGAAGGATACATTTTTTAAGAGAGTCTATGAGTCGGAGGAACGGCTGAGAGAACTTGCCGGGTTTTTACTGGGCAGGGAAGCGGAAGTAGTGGAGATCAGAAACATACGCCCGGTTCTGTATGGGAAGAAGCGTGTGGAACTGCCATTTCCGAAACTGTATGGTGTGAATGTCGGTTTGGTGAATCGGGAAGATAATTTGCCGGAGACGGTAACTTATGAGATGCGGTTGAGCGATTCCTACGAAAGAAGAGAGGGGTACGAGGAACAATATCAGTCCATTGATTTAGAGGCGGTCGTTCATATATATGATTTTCGTATGACGCTTCAGGAGGTATATCTTTATCTGGCAGATCTGTTTCAATTATTGATTAGTCGGGGCGTGTTTGTGGATTTGTTTCAGGATAAGGAGGTATGTGATATGACAGTTGCGCAGTTTTCAAGGGATGATATGTTACTGTATCAGGGACGGGAGGAAGGACTTGAGCAGGGACGAGAAGAAGGAATTAGACTAACCAAGAGCGTCCTCCGATTAGATAATGAGGGATATGCAGTAAGTGATATCGCTACTGAGCTTAGGATTAGTGTGGAAGAAGTGAAGCGAATATTGGAGGAATAGGGAACATGCTGATAAGCGAACGTATATATAGACTGATGGATGAGAAGAAAATGTCTCAGATTGAATTTGCCACAAAAACCGGGATTTCGCAAAGTACGATTAGTGATTGGCGAAGAAAAGGAACCAATCCGTCTGCTGACAAGATTATGATTATATGTGAGGTTCTGGATGTTTCTCCATATGAATTATTACAGGGAACAGAGAATACAAAGCATAAAGAGTACAAGCAGACAGACTGTGTCGTGATAGACAAGCACTCGAAAGAGTATAGATTTATCGAGATGTATCAGGGACTTAATTCGGAATCACAAAAAAGACTGGAAGGCTATATGGAAGCATTGCGGGATTTGAGATAAGTGATATAATTTGTATATGATAGTTGTATTTGAAATGAACATAAAAAGGAGTGGGTTATGTTATGAATTTATACGAAACAGATGCGGAATTTATGAAGCGCTTTGAGCGGTTTGCATATAAGGAGATTGTGAGCCGCAACGGAAAGCAGCTTGACGATGAGACAAGATATATGGCGGTCATAGCATCGTTGATTGGCTGCCAGGGTATCGATACATATAAGATGGTACTTCCGAAGGCCCTTGATGGCGGTCTGTCGGCAGCTGTTGTGAAAGAAATTGTGTATCAGGCAGTTGATTATCTGGGTATGGGACGGATTCTTCCGTTTCTGGCAGCAACGAATGTAATTTTGGAGGAACGCGGTGTACGTCTGCCATTACCGGAGCCGAAAATCCCGGAAGATACGCTTTTGGAGAAAAACATGCAGGAACAGGAGCGCATATTTGGAGAGCAGATGAAAGAGCTGTGGAGGGATGATGATATCCACAAATGGCTTGTCGAGAATTGTTTTGGGGATTATTACAGCTCCGCGCTCAGTATGCAGAAGCGGGAGATTCTTGCGTTTTGCTTTTTGATGGCCCAGGGTGGATGTGAGAAACAGCTTGCAGCACATGTGGAAGCGAATATCAAGCTGGGTAATGATAAAGAGGTGCTAATCAGTGTTGTCGCACAGTGTCTGCCGTATATCGGTTATCCGAGGAGTCTGAATGCTGTCGCATGCGTGCGGGAAGCCGGAAGTAAGGAATAATCACGAGGATTTAAGGATATTGCGTGACATAGAAGTGAGGTTACAGGATGGAGAGGAAACGTCCGGAACATAAAAAGACAAACAGTAAAAATAGGTATGCAGACCATGCAAAGAACAGCCGCTGCCCGATTTCCAATCGGTGCGGCGGTTGTCAGTATATTGACAAAAGCTATGAGGAACAGCTTGCGACAAAAAGTGAGTATGTGAAAGGGTTGCTCAAGGAATTCGGTCCGATTGATGAAGTGATAGGCATGGAGCAGCCATATCATTATCGTAACAAGGTAACAGCCACGTTTCACCATAAGCGAAATGGGGATATTGTATCCGGTATTTATGAGGAGGGCAGTCATAAGGTGTTGTCGGTGGACGATTGTCTGTTAGAGAATCGTCTGGCGCAGGATATCATTGATACTATACGTGGATTACTTCGTTCTTTTAAAATTACGGTTTATAACGAGGACACCGGATATGGTCTGCTTCGGCATGTGATGGTGCGAACCGGACATGCGACGGGGGAAGTTATGGTGGTGCTTGTGACGTCTTCTGTCATATTCCCGTCCAAAAGGAACTTTGCGAAAGCACTTGTTGGCAGACATCCGGAGATTACCACCATCGTGCAGAATATAAATGAAAAAAACACAAGTATGGTACTTGGAGAGCGGAATCAGACGCTTTACGGCAAAGGATATATTGAGGATCGGCTGTGTGGCAAGACATTCAAGCTTTCTCCCACCAGTTTTTACCAGGTGAATGCCGTGCAGACGGAGATTCTGTACAACAAAGCGATGGAATTTGCGGGACTGTCCGGCAAAGAAATTGTGTTGGATGCGTATTGTGGAACCGGTACGATTGGCATCGTGGCAAGTGATCATGCAAAGCAGGTTATCGGTGTGGAGTTAAATAAAGCAGCGGTAAAGGATGCCGTTGCCAATATAAAGAGAAACGAATGTGAGAATGTATCGGTTTATGCGGGTGACGCGGGGAAATTCATGGTGGATATGGCGAAGCCTGGGAGTGCTAATGAACAAAGAAAACTGATAGATGTCGTATTTATGGATCCGCCGAGAAGCGGCAGCAGTCGGGAGTTTCTTGACGCGCTTTTAACTCTTGCGCCAAGCCGCATTGTCTACATATCCTGCGGTCCGGAGAGTCTGGCGCGGGATTTGAAGCAGCTTGTGCGTAAGCATGCATATCGGGTCGAACGGATTGCACTTGTGGATTTATTTCCGTGGACTGAGCATGTTGAGACGGTT
>JBJEMZ010000039.1:0-3691 GCA_051879935.1 Wujia sp. | reverse complement strand
TGGTACACAGCTTACGATGAGAACATTCCATACCGGTGGTGTTGCCGGTGACGATATTACACAGGGTCTTCCTAGAGTTGAGGAGCTTTTCGAGGCCAGAAAGCCAAAGGGACTTGCGATTATTGCAGAGTTCGGCGGTGTGGTTGAGATTCGCGAGACAAAGAGAAAACGTGAAGTCGTTATCACAAATCAGGAGACCGGTGAGGCGAAGGCATATCTCATTCCTTATGGTTCCCGTTTGAAGGTTCAGGATGGACAGGTGCTTGAAGCCGGCGATGAGCTGACAGAAGGTTCTGTAAATCCGCATGATATCTTGAAGATTAAGGGTGTACGTGCGGTACAGGATTATATGATTCGTGAGGTACAGAGAGTATATCGTCTGCAGGGTGTTGATATCAACGATAAGCATATCGAGGTTATCGTACGTCAGATGCTCAAGAAGATTCGTGTTGAGGAAAGCGGAGACAGCGATTATCTCCCGGGTATCAATGTGGATGCGCTTGAATTTGCAGAGTTAAATGAAAAGCTTGAGGCAGAAGGCAAGCAGCCTGCAAAGGGAACACAGATTATGCTTGGTATTACAAAAGCATCCCTTGCAACAAGCTCATTCCTTTCTGCAGCATCCTTCCAGGAAACAACAAAGGTTCTGACCGACGCAGCTATTAAGGGCAAGGTTGACCCGCTTGTAGGTCTGAAGGAAAATGTTATTCTTGGTAAGCTTATTCCGGCAGGTACCGGTATGAAGCGTTATCGTTCTGTAAAGCTTGATACAGGAATTGGGAATATTGATCTTTCCGCGCTCGATGCAGAGGACGATGAACTGATTGAGGATGCAATAGCCGATGAGACACTTGAGACCGCAGATGTGGCTGATGCTGACAATGTATCGGATGCGACAGAGACCGCAGATGAGGTATAAGAATAAAACAGTATAGGATTTACCTATGAAATAAAGGTGCTGCCGTGTTTATGGGAGATTGTGTATCACATGCATCTCTCGTAAATTCGGCAGTATTTTTTGTGTTGTTAAATGGCGATTAAACTTGTGTTAAATGTAGGTTAGAACAATAGACGAGGCCCATAATGCATGATAAAATTACAAAAAATCGCAGGAGAGGGGATTTACGCAGTTGAGCGAAAAAATAGCAGAGTTAGAGAAGAGTAGAAAAGCCTTACATATCATTCAGATTATACGTCAGGTTGTGAAATATGCAGTTGCAACAGTGCTTTTTGTGTCGTTTGCATTCTTTCTCTGTTATCTCCTTTATTGTCTTTATATTATTTTTATTGTAGAAGATAAAGAAGCTGCAGTCAGAAATTCACCGCGAATTCTGGCTTGGATGGATCGTACACAGCTTTCCGGTGACGGATTTCTGACATTATGGATTGTTTCTATTATTATTGATATTGTTATTTTACTTTTTTATGCAGGGTATAGCAATAGGTTTCGAAGACTGTATAAGGAGATGTTTGTAGCACCTGTGATCAGTGAGGTATTTGAACAGGTCAGATACCGCTATACAGAAGGGTTCCACGAGGAGCAGATACGGCAGTTTTCATTGGTGAAAAATGGTGATAACGTTCTATCAGAGGATTATTTGTCAGGCAGCTATCGTGGTGTAAAGTTTGAACAGGCGGAGGTTATTGTAAAAAGCGGATCCAAGGCTGCGTTGATTGGCGGAAATGCAACGGCTTTGTTTTTTTATATTAGAAATATCATATCAGCAAGGACAATTAATCGAAAGTCAAAAACCGGAAAACGAAAGGATCGAATCAAGACCTATTTTAACGGGCAGATGCTTACATTTGCTTTTCCGAGAGAAAACGTGAAATCCCTCCATGTATTTTCGGGTAATTACAAAAACAGACCCAATCTGGATGCTGCTTCTTCCAAAGTGGTAAAAATGGAAAATGTGGAGTTTAATGAACGCTTTGATGTATTGACCGCAGATGCGCACGATGCATTTTATATATTAACGCCACATATGCAGGAACGAATGTTGAGGCTTTTGGACGAATTTGAAAGTATTGCGTTTCATTTTCATGGAAATACGCTGTATTTGGGCTTCAACAGCCAGAATGATTTTTTCGATACGGATATCAGAAAACCAATCAGTTATCCGAAGGAACGTAAGAAGATACAGGATGATCTCAAGATTATCAAGGATATTATTGACATCATGCTGATGAGAAGTGATGTAAAAATGGATTTTATGTGATTACATTTACAAATAATGGGGTAAAAATGCAGATTTTAGGTTGACATATAGAAAATGAGATAATATAATACTAAAGCATGTGTTAATTATTGAGGATAAAATGATTAATGCATGCTATTTATGTGTATAATTACACGGGATATTATTTTTGAATGGAGGTGAAAACATGCCAACTTTTAACCAGTTAGTTAGAAAGGGAAGACAGACTGTTGAGAAGAAGTCTACTGCACCAGCGCTCTTAAGAAGTTATAACTCTCTTAAGAAAAAGCCGACTGACACAGCTTCACCACAGAAGAGAGGTGTTTGTACAGCAGTTAAGACAGCTACTCCTAAGAAGCCTAACTCAGCTCTTAGAAAGATCGCCAGAGTTCGTTTGTCAAACGGAATCGAGGTTACATCTTACATCCCGGGTGAAGGTCACAACCTTCAGGAGCACAGCGTTGTTCTGATCCGTGGTGGTAGAGTAAAGGACTTACCTGGTACAAGATACCATATCATCAGAGGTACTCTTGATACAGCAGGTGTTGCTAAGAGACGTCAGGCACGTTCTAAGTATGGTGCTAAGAGACCTAAGGATGCAAAATAATTAGGACTTAGTATTATCGAACAGTTCGTTTTCAAAGAACTAAAAAGTGCGAAAGTAGGTTATGTTTTCCATTATATATAGAAGGAAAGATAGCAATTTCCGCACGAACACATCTTCACAATGCTCAGGCGCAGAGGTTAACGGAACTGCACCGATTGAGGAAGATGTGAGTACCGTTGAATTAATTCGGACTTTTAAGTCCCAAAATAATTAAGGAGGGAAGAACCGTGCCACGTAAAGGACATATTGCAAAGAGAGACGTATTAGCGGATCCAATTTACAACAATAAGATCGTTACAAAGCTTATCAACAACATCATGCTTGATGGTAAGAAGGGTGTTGCACAGAAGATTGTATACGGTGCGTTTGATCGTATCGCAAACGAGACTGGTAAGGAGGCTTTAGAGGTTTTCGAGGCAGCTATGAATAACATCATGCCGACACTCGAGGTTAAGGCCAGACGTATCGGTGGTGCAACCTATCAGGTTCCGATCGAAGTAAGACCTGACAGAAGACAGGCATTAGCTCTTCGTTGGCTGACAACTTACTCACGTGCAAGAAGTGAGAAGACCATGGAAGAGAGACTTGCAAAAGAGCTTATCGATGCATCCAACAATACCGGTGCATCTGTTAAGAGAAAAGAAGATATGCACAAGATGGCAGAGGCAAACAAGGCATTTGCACATTACAGATTCTAATCTGGCATATCGCTAGTTTGATTAATATAAGGAGGAAAAAACCTTGGCTGGAAGAGAATATCCACTTGATAGAACAAGAAACATCGGTATCATGGCACACATCGATGCCGGTAAGACAACTCTTACAGAGAGAATTCTTTACTATACCGGTGTTAACTATAAGATTGGTGATACTCATGAAGGTACTG
>JBJEMZ010000038.1:0-3695 GCA_051879935.1 Wujia sp. | reverse complement strand
TGCTGATTCCTGCTGAGAGGACATCACAGTAAATCTTTGCATTTCGCTTCATTGCATGCTCGTAGGACTCCACTACAATCGCACCGGAGCCCTCACCGAGCGTGATACCGTTACTGTGATTGAACGGGGAGCAGGCCTGCTCAGAAAGTGCATGCAGTGCCAGAAATCCCGAAAATGGAACCGACGCAAACGCATCTGCACCACCGACGATAAATGCGTCCGCAACACCGGCACGAATCAGCTCACATGCATATGCAATACTGATTGTTCCTGCCGCACAGGCATTTCCGACGTTTGTAATCACGCCCTTTGCACCTGCCATATCGGCAACATGATTTGCAATGGATGCGATTGTCATCTTATTGATATCTTCTGTTTTTTGTCCGTCTGTCACATAATTTTCCACACTGACAACACCACCGACGCAGCTTCCCATCACAACGCCGACACGACCGGCATTTTCTTCGTCGATCACGAGTCCGGAATCATCAAGTGCCTCCTTCGATGCCTTCAAACAAAGCTTTGATACACGGTCTACCTGCTTTGCCTGCTCCGAATCATCCAATGTATCGCAATGCACCTCTGCGCCGAGATTTGCATAACAATCTGTCGCATCCACAGACGTAACCTTGTCGATCCCCGTCTTTCCGGCCAGTGCATTTTCAAAGCATTCGTCCACGTTATTTCCGATTGCGCTGATCATGCCGAGACCGGTTACAACGCATCGTGTATTTATAATCTTATCCATGTCAATCTCCTTTTCCAAAGAAATACAAGGCTGCCCCACGAAATGCATAGGACAGCCTTTTTTCTTACATATTTGCTACAACGTACTTTGTCAGGCTCTCGATGTTGTAGAAATGCTCCTTTGCAACACCTGTCATCTCTACGCCGTATGCGGAATCGATACAGGAAATAATCTCGAGGGAATCTACAGAATCAAGTCCGATTCCATCTCCGAATAACGGTACTTCATAATCAAGCTCATCCATAGGAATTCTCAAATTCTTGGAAAGCATCTCCTTAATGTTCTCAGCAATTTCTAATTCTTTTTCGTTCATTGTGTATCCTTCCTTTTCTGTTTTTTATATTTCCCGGCGGTTGCCGGATATATCTACAGAGTGTAGCACTCCATATTAACGTTTTTGTATGCCGTATGTATCCCGCAATTCATAGATACGTTCCCGGCAGGTCACTGCACATTTTTTCAGGACAACCGACGGTCGTCCGTCCTCATACAAATCCACATCCACCGGTTTCCCGATGATGATATGCATCCTGTGAAACAACCGGAATCTACCATCAATACAAATCGGTACAACCGGAATTCCTGCCTGCTTTGCCATCATCAAAAAGCCGGGCTTGAACTCATCGAGTTCACCGTTCTTGCTTGTGTGACCTTCCGGAAATATATAGACCGGACAGCCATTTTTAATCTTCTCAAGCCCCATCGACAACCAGCTCGTATCCATCTCCTGCCGGTTCATAGGAATATACGGAAGATTGCGGAACAACCAGTTTAACTTTTTCTTATCATACCAATCTCTCGCCACAAATGTATGTACATGATATTTGCCCAGCAGTCTGGTCAGATAGAAACCATCGACATGGCTTGTGTGATTCGAATATACAACACAAGGCTTCTTCAATATCTCTTTTGTGACAGTTTTATCTTCCCACGTAATCTTCGGCGGATATAAAATCCGTATCACGCCGTTCGCAATTGTAAATGCCAGCTTTGCTGTCGCACGTTTCAGTCTCTCCATACTACACCAGCTTTCCATAAGGACCGACATCCGCCTGATCCCAGTTCATATTAATTGCTCTCTCAAAGGTACTGTGTCCAAGCAACGGGCGCTGCAGCTTCTTCCATGTCTGCTCGCTTAAGGCACCCTCTCTTGCATATTCACGTCCCGCCTCGGTAAACTTCACCAGATACCGTTCCACCTTTTCCGCAAATCCGCTCTCTGAGAGCGGACCTCCCTGAGGTGCCAGTACGGTTGTGTATTTCCCTTCTCCACAGATGCGGTCAAATTCGGCGAATACAGCATCATAACAATTATCTGTCACCTCATATCCACAGGTGGATACAAGTATCAGTTTTTTCTTTTCCAGCTCCGGATACCGCATGTTATGCAGGAAGCGATGATTCTCCTCATCTCCGGAATTCCCGCGATACTCCAGCACATGCGAAATCATGCGATCGGTAAATGCCTTCAGCTTCGATGGCAGTCCGAAAAAATACAACGGAAAGCTCTCAACGATTATGTCACTCTCCATCACAAGCTCCCGCAGTTCATCCATGTCATCGTGTATGACACATTGTCCGGGTGTTGTCTTCCAACAGCAAAAACAGCCGTGACAATGATCGATTTTCTTGTCCTTCAAGGCCACTTCGACAACCTGTGTATCTTCACCGAATTGTTCGACTATGCCTTTTACAAACGCATGTGCAACCTTTAACGAAGAACTGTATTCTCCCCGAAGGCTGCCGTTTATCAAAAGAATCTTCATTCCATTCACACTTCCTATAGGCGTAAAAATCACTATAATATTTTCACACAAAAACGCCTTTTCCACAAGTGGCAAAAGGCGTTATGTGTATAATTTTTGTGCATTTTAATATATTTGCACATTTTTTTTATTCTCCGAATACGCGTTTCATGACCGGGTCTTCCCGAAGCACCTGTTTTGCACGCTCCCGATATTTCTCCTCGTGCAGATATGTGTGGCGATTCGGCTTGATTGCCGGTGCCATATCGATGGCTGCTTCATAGTCGGCTCGATTTAAGCCAAGCCCGGAAACATAATCCCAAAATCCGGTATCCTCAAAGATTTTATTGACCCGCACATACCGGTGTTCCTGTACAACCGCCATGATGTAGGTTGCGATTCCAACCTGCACACCATGTAACTGCGGTACTTCCAGTATCTTGTCAAGTGCATGGGAAATCAGATGCTCGCTTCCGCTTGTCGGTGCACTGCCTCCTGCAATCTCATTTGCAATACCGCTCATTGCAAGGGAATCCACAAGCTCTTTCAAAAACAGATTATCCTGTATGCTTTCAAACGGCGTACGCACAAAGCTGTTCACCGCCTTCTTCGCAATCATGACCGCGAAATCATTCACCTCGGACACACCATGTTCTGCCTCGTAATTCCAGTCATAAAGTGCAGTAATCTTCGATACCATATCACCTATTCCGGAATATAAAAATTTGGGCGGTGCACTTTTTAACACATCCGTATCTACAACAATCCCGTATGCCATCCGCGCCGGCACAGAGGTGCGTTTCCCATTTACTAAAAGCGATGCGCTCGCCGACGAAAATCCATCACTCGACGCCGATGTCGGAATACTGATAAACGGAAGCTTGCGCAGATAAGCTGCGTATTTACTCACATCAATCACCTTGCCACCTCCGATGCCGAGGATAACCTGTGCCTTTGCATCGATGGAAAATGCAAGGTTGATGATATCATCGATGTCCGTCGAATCCAATTCGCAGTATTCAAGCACCTCAATTTCCGCATCCTTCAATGAATCCATAACCGTTTTTCCGAACATGTCAATCAGGCCGTTGCCAAAAAAGACAACCGCTTTTTTAAACCCGCTCTTATTTAAATATTGTCCAATGTTTTGCAATGTGCCGCTTCCGATCTTCAAAATCGTCGGAATTGCTATGTGTGATCCT
>JBJEMZ010000037.1:0-3702 GCA_051879935.1 Wujia sp. | reverse complement strand
TTTATAATTTTTATCTTCCAGTTTTAGCGCTGCTACCAGGGGATAGGATATAGCCTCCCCCTCTCGGTCAGGGTCCGTTGCAAGATAGATTTTATCCGCTTTCTTAACAGCCTTACGAAGTTCCGAAAGTAACTCACCTTTTCCCCGTATCGTGATATACTTCGGCTCATAATCATGTTCGATATCAATTCCCATCTGGCTTTTCGGCATATCTCTGACATGTCCGTTTGACGCGATTACCTCATAACCGCTTCCCAAAAATTTTTTGATTGTCTTTGCTTTCGCCGGTGACTCCACAATGACCAGATTTTTTGCCATTACCCATTCCTCCAATTCCTACAACATCCATATGATGCTTCTATGTTCCGAGTCTAAAACAAGCAAACTATACACTATTTTTGTTATAGGTGCAAGAATATTTTTTCTATTTCTCATGAAAGTTATGCTTTTCAGATTCTACTTATTCTTACAATTTTAAAATAAAATATCCCGGTGCAGACTGCTTTATGTACCCTTTCCTTTCCATTTCATACAAAATACTGATTGTATTTCTGACCCCCAGCTTTGATTGCTCAATCAGCTTATCAATATGCACAGGATCCAGGCTGATCAGGCGATACAGACGTTTCTCATCCGGATTCAAATTAATAACTGCATTTTTACTCTCTGTTTCTTCTCCCGCAGACAGTTTATCTTCACCCCACAGATCACACAGAATATCTTTTGGTCTCGTCACACACATGGCTCCAAGCTGAATCAGATGATTCGTCCCCTCGCTGAATGCATCAAGTGGTCGTCCCGGAAATGCATAGACCTGCTTCCCCTGTTCCAACGCATGATCCGCCGTAATCAGCGATCCGCTTTTCTTTTTGGCACAGGCTACCAGTACACCATCAGAAATTCCACTTATAATCCGATTCCGAAGAGGAAATTGATAATTATTTGGCGGGACATCTAATCCATACTCTGATAAAATCAAACCTTTCCGTTCAATCTCCATATAAAGCTCCACATTGTCGCGGGGATAAGTCACATTGATTCCACATCCAAGCACAGCGATTGTATAGCCCTCTGCCTCCATACAGCCTATGTGTGCCTGACTGTCGATACCTTTTGCAAGTCCGCTCGCAATCTGAATCCCCTTTTTTGCCAATTCCCTCGCAAACACACGTGTTGCCTCCCGGCTATATGTATCGGCATCTCTTGCCCCCACAATCGCAATCGTCTGATTATAGTAATTCAGGCTTTCCCTGATTTTTCCTCTTGCAAACAGCATTCTCGGCATATCATAAATATGTTTCAGTTTCTCGGGATAAAGCGGATGCTCCGGATACAAAACAGTTATATTCCGTTCTCTTAATTTTAAAAGCTCCTCTTCCAAATAACTTCCGGTCCTTCGGTTTAACAAACGATCAATTGTCTGCATGTCAAAATGTACATCAAGGCACCTCCGGATTGCTTCATCGGATTGTTCAAAAGTCTGTTCAACAGTTCCAAATGAGGCTAACAGCAGCTTTCGCATCGGCATACTGACAGAACAATCACCATCAAACCAGAAATGTGCCATCTCGCAGTTATGCTCCATAGGATACCTCCTTTGCAAATACGCTCTCATTCCTGTAAAAAAATGCTTCCTGCAGATGTATCATTCTGATTTTCTCACTGCCATCCAGATCCGCAATCGTACGGGCAAGCTTTAACACTCGGTGCATCCCACGCACCGAAAGCTCCTGTTTGTACACCTCATCCATAAGCATCTGTTCCTCTTTGGGCGAGAGCTTTATATACCGTTCTATATTTTTTCCTTCCAACTGGGAATTAAACAAAATAGCTTCTCCATCATACCGCTTTCTTTGAATCTCCCGTGCCTGTTCGACACGCGCACGGATAACAGAGGATGTCTCCCCTGTAAAATCACCAAATAATTCCTCCTGTTTTACAGGATGCACCTCCATCCGTATGTCAATTCTGTCAAGAAGCGGACCGCTGATTTTGCTCTGATATCGCTTTATCTGTTGCGGAGAACAATTGCATTTTCTTCTGTCCGGATAATGACCGCACGGACACGGATTCATGGCTGCTACAAGCATGAAATCGGCCGGAAAAACATAAGATGCATGTACTCTTGAAATACGTACCTCATGCTCTTCTAACGGCTGTCTTAACACTTCTAAAACGGATTTTTGAAATTCAGGAAGCTCATCTAAAAAAAGCACTCCATGATGTGCAAAGCTTACCTCCCCCGGCATGGCAAATCTGCCACCGCCAAGCAGTGCCCGGTCGGTTATCGTATGATGCGGTGCCCGAAACGGCCGCCTCTGTATGATACTGCCTGTATCCGGCAAAATTCCGCCAACACTGTAAATTTTTGTGACGGAAAGCTTTTCCTCAAATGTCATATAAGGCATGATAGTCGGAAGCCGTTTCACAAGCATGGATTTCCCGGCACCTGCCACACCGGTCAGAAGCACATTGTGAAAGCCTGCTGCCGCAATCTCCAAACCACGTTTTAAGCTTTCCTGTCCTTTCACATCCGAAAAATCATAATCATAAATATCGGTTGTGTCATCCGAACCTTCTTCCAAAGGGCATACAGGCGTAATGTCAAGATTTCCAAGCACAAAATCGATTGCCTCATTCAAATCGGACACCCCAATTATTTTCATACCCCGGACAAGTGCCGCCTCCTTCTCGTTTTCTTTTGGTACAATACATGTACGAAGCCCTGCATCATGCGCACAGATTACCATGGATAACACACCCGGAACCGGTTTTACGGAACCATCAAGACTGAGTTCCCCCAATACAAGTAAGTCTTCCATATCTGCATCCACCGGAATGCCCATAGAAAGCAAAACCGCCATTGCAATGGGAAGATCAAAACCAGAACCTTCTTTTCGCATATCCGCAGGTGATAAATTGATTATGATGCGTTTTGGTGGCAGAAAATAGCCTGAATTTTTGAGTGCTGTACGAACCCGCTCCGCAGCTTCCCGAACTGATGAGGACAGATATCCGACCATGGTAAACATAGGCAGACCATCCTTGACATCTGCCTCAACCGCAATCATACGACCATCCACACCATGAACCGCACAGCTTTTTACTTTACTAAACATAGAACTCCCTTCTACTCCAAAGGGCTGACCATCTTTATCATACGCACAAAAAAATCCTCTGTCAACGAACAAATTGCGAACAATCTGTGAACATGACAGAGGATTCTTTTATATCTATTTTTTCTTTTGTACACTGTAACCGAACTTCCCGATGCATTCGCCAAGTGTAAAATACTGTCCATGGGAATACGCAATCAAATCGGTCTGATTCAGATCAAATCTTCCGTTTTCATCCATATACGCTTCATCCGCCTGTACAGCTGTCACTTCCGCAAGAAACATATCGTGGCTTCCAAGTTCAAGCACCCGGGTCACCTTGCATTCGATATTGACCGGGCTTTCCGCAATCGTAGGTACAGACACTGTTTCCGCCTTCCCCTTCGTCAGCTTCATTTCCGAAAATTTATCTATATCGCGTCCGGATTTTACACCACAATAATCCATTGCATAGCAGAGCTTCTTTGTCACAAGATTAATGACAAACTCTCCGTTTTTTGATAACAATTCATGGGAATACCGCGACTTTCGAACCGAAATCGATACCATCGGCGGATCGGAATTAATAGTTCCTGTCCATGCAATT
>JBJEMZ010000036.1:0-3734 GCA_051879935.1 Wujia sp. | reverse complement strand
TAACAGGGTCAGATACCGAAACACGGATTCTGCCGCAAATCCGATTACAACCATCAGCAATATACACCGGTTTGACATGTCGCTCAAAGCAAACAGCCTTTTCAAGAAGATGCCCGAAAATACAAGTCCAAACACATTCAATAGGATAACGCCGTATTTCATCTTTGTGAGCGGCTGACTGATTTTTATCAGAATCATAAACCCGACAACCGAAAGCACCATCGTCGCTGCCGTTCCGATGCTCTGCTTCGACAAGGAAAAAACCGTGCCACACACAACGAGCGTCCCAACTGCAATCACATCCGTCAAACCACCCGGCAATGCCTTCAGCATGACATTGGAGATAAAATGCCCCTGTATCCGTTCCTTATTTGGTTCGAGCGCCAGCAAAAATCCCGGTGCACCGATTGTAAACATACTAATCAGTGAAACCTGCGCCGGTTCTAACGGATACGTCATCATAAAGATGACAGAGATAACCGCCATCAACAAAGAAAATATGTTTTTTACAAGAAACAGACTCGCGGAGCGCTGCACGTTATTTACGACTCGCCGCCCTTCATAGACGACATCCGGCATATGCGCAAAATCCGAATCCATCAAAACGACCTGTGCCGCCTGCGCCGTTGCCTCACTTCCGGATGCCATAGCCACGCTGCAGTCTGCATCCTTCATTGCCAATATATCATTGACACCATCTCCGGTCATCGCCACCGTATGATTTTTACTTTGCAACGCTTTTACAAGCAACTGTTTCTGCTTTGGTGTCACGCGACCAAATACCGTGTAACGCTCCACTGCATCCCGAAGCTTTGCGGCAGAATCAAGCGTTGTTGCATCCACATATTCCGATGCATTTTCAATTCCCGCCTGGGCAGCAATCTCCGAAACCGTTGCCGGATTATCGCCGGAAATCACCTTGATCTTCACACCCTGTTCCTTAAAATATTCAAATGTCTTCTTTGCATTTTCACGAATCGGGTTGGCTAAAACCACATATCCGAGCGGAATTGCCCGTGCGGTAAGACCGTTTTTGATATCGTTTCCTTCATATTTTGCAAACAGAAGCACACGGTTTCCACCTTTTGTATATTCCGAGATTTCATCCGCAATCGCCGAAAACTCCTCCCGCATAATAAACTCCGGTGCACCAAGCAGATATATCCCATCTGAAAATGCAACGCCACCATATTTGGTTGTGGATGAAAACGGGAACCGTTCCACTGCAACCCGGTGCACACCTGGCACATAGTCCTGCTTTTCTGCATATACACGAAGTGCCTGCATCGTTGCATTATTATCCTGCGATGCCAATGTATAATCGGTCAGAAGCGCACAAAACTCTTCCGGCGATTTCACAACATTTCCGCCCAGTTTACTGCAGGCAATCTGTTTAATCTTCATAGTCGATTCGGTAATGGTACCTGTCTTATCCACGCAGAGCACATCGACCCGTGCAAGCGCCTCAATACTCTTCATATCATGCAAAAGCACTTTTTTGCCGGCAAGCTTCATAGTACTTAAGGCAAGTGCAATCGTCGTAAGAAGATATAATCCCTCCGGTATCATGCCGATAATAGCAGCCACTGTAGAGGTGACACTTCTTTGTATTGTATCATGATTCACGTAATGACTCTGATAAAACAGCAAAAGCCCGATCGGAATAATGACGATACCAACCCATTTTACAATCTGGTTGATTGAACGGATCATCTCGGACTGTTCACCACTTCCCATCGTTTTCGCTTCCCGTGTAAGCTTCGAAATATATGACTCATTGCCTACCTTTTCAAGTCTTGCATAACACTGACCGGACACGACATAGCTTCCGGAGAACAAAGAGCTTCCGGCCGTTTTTTCGATTTCATCCGCCTCACCTGTAAGAAGCGATTCATTGACCTGTACAGCTCCGGAAAGCACAACCGCATCTGCACAAATCTGATTCCCCGCCTCCAGGAAAATCACGTCATCCTTCACAAGCTGATCGGTCGGAATGCGGTTTTTTTGCCCTTCACGGATAACCATTGCATGTGGCGCATTGAGCAGATTCATCTTTTCAAGTGTCCGCTTTGCCCGAATCTCCTGCACGACTCCAATGAGTGTATTTCCGACCACAATCGGCAGAAACGTCAGGTTCCGAAAAGAACCGACCAAGCAAAGCAACACCGTAATCACAAGAAATATCAGGTTGAAATATGTAAATGTATTCGATATGATAATTTCCTTTGTCGTCTTCTCTGTTGAAAGATCCGCCTGATTGGTAAGTCCTTTTTCCACACGTTCCCGCACCTGCGACTGTGTCAGGCCGGAGCAGGCGGCTATCTCAGCATCGGCATTCATAATCCCCATGATTTATCCTTTCTGTTCGTCACAACTCCCTCGTTTTATAATCACACATAATAGCACACGGTCATCTGACAAACAATGGAAAAACTATGAACTTTGTGTTAAATATTTGCCTCGTATTTACCACCAGTCGCTATCCCAAAGAATCGTAAACGGCCCGTCATTTTCAAGGGAAACCTTCATATCCGCACCAAATTCTCCACATTGAACCGCCCCAAAGGTTTCCCTGCATTTATCCTTAAAATACTCATACAGTTCATTTGCAAAATCAGGAGCGCCAGCCTTTACAAAGCTCGGACGGTTTCCCTTTTTGCAGTCCGCATAAAGTGTAAACTGAGATACAACCAGCACTTCTCCGCCAACATCTGAAATAGACAGATTCGTCTTGCCCTCTGCATCCTCAAAGATACGGAGTCCTGCCAGCTTTTTCACATAACGGTCAGCCATCTCCTTTGTATCGCCGTCTGCCACACCAAGAAACACAAGAAACCCTTTTCCGATTGCCCCGATTTCTTTGCCATCTACTTTCACACTCGCATAATTTACCCGCTGAATTACGATTCGCATTTTCTATCCTCCTGCTGTATGTCACAATCCATTTTCATATTTTCCTCTCTTGTTTCTACCACAGTTTTTTATTTTTTGCTACCGTTTTCGCTTATAAAATATAAAAAAAGCATATACTAATCAGGTAAATATTATTTCGTCACTATGGAGGTCCCTATGTCCAGAACATCCTATCTGATACGCTACGTCATTGTATCCATACTTGGTATCCTGCTGCATTTTACTTATAAATGGTCCGGTGAAAGCCAGTTTATCGGACTGTTTTCTGCTGTGAATGAATCCACGTGGGAACATCTGAAACTGCTGTTTTTCCCCCTGCTGTTTCTTACTGTTTTTGACTATTTTTTTCTCCGGCCAAACAGGCCGGAGGAGTTTTTACCTGCCCGGACACGCGGAATTCTTTCCGGTTTGGCATTTATTGTGATTGCATTTTATACGATATCCGGGGTAATCGGACAGTCCTATACATTTCTGGATATCGCAATCTATTTTATCGGTTTGTTCATTGCTTTTCGAACAGAACACAGGCATTATGAACATTTCAATATACTGACTGACTTCGTGGCAGTCCTGATATTGACGATAATCACCCTCGCATTTTTTATATTTACCAGCCATGTTCCAAACCTTGGTATATTCCGAGAGCCGTAAAATGCCTGAAACAATCTATGTTTTACAACAATCTTGCAAGTTTGTTACAGATACGATGCAGGTTTGATGCATGTTCTCATTATATTAAACACAAAGAAGAACAAATCCGAAAGTCTAAGATTATACGCAGGGAGATATCGCAGATGACAACACTCAATATTCAAACAAAT
>JBJEMZ010000035.1:0-3742 GCA_051879935.1 Wujia sp. | reverse complement strand
GAATAAGTTGTCGCCTACTCGATGTGTATGCTTTGTAAACCATCTCGCCTGTCGGCTCATCGTATACACAAAAGCCCCGACAATTCCTGTCGGGGCATATCACACAATTCAAAGAAACCAGGTAGTTCTCACCTTGTTCCTGTCATTTCTTTTATAACTCTCTCATCCAGACTATACTGTCGGCTTTGGAATCACACCAAATCATGCTGCCATGCAGCGCGCGGGCTTTACCGCCGGTGAGGAATTGCACCTCGCCCCGAGTTCTTATTTATTTACCTGTTCTATATTACATCGTTTCCGGCTTTCTTACAAGCCGGTTTTTATAATTTGGAAAATACTTCGCCGATTTTCCCGTTAATTACAATGTCAGCATACTGATCGCGCGGTGTCGGCTGCATATTGATCACCACAAGATATTTTCCGTGGAAATAATCAATCATTCCTGCCGCGGGATAAACCGCAAGGGAAGTACCACCGATAATCAACATATCTGCATTTGATATATGGCGCATCGTACGATTCAGGATGCTCTGGTCAAGTCCTTCTTCGTAAAGTACCACATCCGGCTTTATGGTTTCTCCGCATACATCACATTTCGGAATCCCATCTGCTTCTATCACATAGGAAAGCGGAAAGAATTTACCGCATCCGGTACAGTAATTCCGATGCACGGAACCGTGCAGCTCCAATACTTCCTTACTTCCGGCTTTTTGATGCAGACCGTCTATATTCTGTGTCACAACTGCTTTGAGCTTTCCCTGCTCTTCAAGCTCGGCAAGCTTTTTATGGGCTGCGTTTGGCTCTGCATCCGGGAACAGCATCTTCTCCTTATAGAAGTCGTAAAATTCCGCTGTCCTCTGCACATAAAAGCTATGGCTGACAATTGTTTCCGGCGGATACGCATATTTTTGATTGTACAAACCGTCTACACTTCGAAAATCCGGAATTCCACTCTCAGTAGATACGCCTGCACCTCCAAAAAACACAATATAATTACATTCCGCTATCGCATTCTTCAATTTTTCTACTTCATCCATGCTATCACACCTTTCCGCCCCGGATAAACCATCCATCCGAAAAACAACACGTTACTTTCCGGATGACGTTACATTCACGCTGACCGAACCACTTGTATCGTATGTAATTCCCTCCAACTCTTTCAATGTAACTGTCACATTATTATGATTTCCACTTGGAAGAGAACCACAATCTATGGTCGGCTGTACGTTATCGATTGTTACCGATGACACAACATCCGCAAATCCGGATATCGTGATCCGATAATTATCAAGCGATATCTCATATTGATTACCATCTGCCTGATTTTTGAGTATGAAGCTGTTTTCGGAAGGCGTCAGTACCTTCTCAGTCAGCTTTGCCACCGTTACGTTAACTGCAAATTCCGGTGCCACATTTACAACAGAAACGCCTTCCTGCAGATAATCGCGTATATCGACTTCATTTTGAAAATCCTCTGTCATGCCACTCACGGAAATATCCCGAATTTCAACACTTTCAATATCTCCAAGCACATCTTCCGGTCCTACGATTTCAATATTTTGCGGCTGATAAACGATACTTTCCACGCCGTATCCATCCCCGGGAGTTCCCCGAAGCTCCACATTTACCGGCACAGTTTTTGTCTTGTAAATCTCCACATCAGCCTTAGCACTCGTTACGTTCATTACAATTTTATCATTCTTGATTTCCTCGCCATATGCATCATACAATGCAATCTCAGACTCCGTACTAAAGGATTCCTTCTTTCCTTCCACATCCACAGCTACCCGGACTTCGGTTATCTTTTCAACTGCGCTTTTCGGTCCCTCAATCTTTACAATATTCGGATTTGCTGTAGAACTGCTGACCGCATAGCCTTCCTTTGTCGAGCCGGTTGTAACAACTTTAATCGGGAACTGACCTGTCACCTTATCCTCCAGATTCAGCTTCATCGTGCTATCTACGCAGGTAATGTCAATCTCATCTTTTATAGAGCTGTCTTTTGTCGTTACGACAATCGGAACCGTGTTTGTAATGGACATCGTGGACAAATCCGCAGTTGCAATAAAATCCTCCCTGCCGAGTGTCCCAACCACTGAACGACGTCCCTTTACAACGATATCGACCGTATCTCCCGACGCCACATCATATACCTGATCTAATTCCTCCAGTACATCACCGTTTATCTGCGTCACAGGAATGTCCGATATCTCCCTTGTTGTCTGGTAATCTGATATGTTCGCAACCGCAAGCCACGCAACAATCGCAAGAACAACGGAAAGAATCTTATATCCGATATGATTAATATCATCCTTTTTTCGCATTTTTCTTTCCTCCTTTCCGAAGTCTCGCACGTCTGTGCTCCACAACTGCCGGCTGCAAGGAGGCAATCTTTTTCCTAAGTTCCGTTGCGTCAAGATTACGATACAAGGTTCCACCATACGCAATGGAAATCTCGCCGGTTTCCTCAGATACAACAATCGTCATACTGTCGGATACCTCACTGATTCCGACAGCAGCTCTATGTCTTGTACCAAGTGCCTTATTTAAATCCACACTTTCTGTAAGCGGCAGATAACAGGTTGCTGCAAGCACACGGTTATCCCGGATAATTACCGCACCATCATGAAGCGGTGTATTTTTTTCAAATATATTGATCAAAAGCTGTCTTGTCAGTGCTGCATCTACCAAAATTCCTGTATTCTCATATTCCCCGAGCGCAACATCCTGTTCAATCACAATCAAAGCTCCGGTTTTTACTTTTCCCATATCAATAGATGCTGCAACCAATTCATCAATCGTATGATTGTTGACGCGCTCCAAATGAATATTTTTGTCATCGCGTACCAGCACATCTGACAAAATTTTTTTTCGTCCGAGCTCTTCTAACGCTCTGCGGAGCTCCGGTTGAAACAGGATAATGACTGCAATAATACCTACACTGATTGTATTGCGGAAAATCCACAAAATCGTATTCATACGAAAAAGAGATGCCAGTCCGACAAAAATCACCAAGACAATAATACCTTTAAACAGTGTCCATGCTCTTGTTTTCTTGAACCATATCATGACATGGTAAATAAGGTACGACAGAATAATAATCTCAATTACATCCGTCACATGTATCTTCGGTATATAAAACCAGTCAAAATATACACTTAATGTCGTGAGTAACTTTTTCAAACTAACACCCCTTATTTTCGGTCATATCTTATCTATGTACCTGTCCATTCCGGCTTCTGTTCACAGATCCGTTCGACATGTCAGTGTTTTGTCTTTTTGCTCCCTGCACTCTTGTTCCGGCTTCCCGACCATTTGTCTGTGCTGTACGCTGTCTGACCGCCTCGTTTCTGCTTTTACTTTCACCCGCTTCTTCTGTCATGTTTTTTACACTCTTATTCTTCTGTGCAACATTAAACTTTGGAATTGCTTTTACATAATAGTAATAATCATCATCTTCAAACTGCACGGATTCCTTACGGGAATAATCAACCACACCCTTGCACATCTGTACAACACATCCGAGAATCGCAGCCAAAATTGCACCAAGCATAAGACTGCCCATAGGAACATCGACGTCAATCATCATGCCACAAATCATAAATGTAACAATCGTCATAAGGGATCCTATGCCAATCGCAACATACCATGCATAATCAAATCCCATACGATAAATCAACGACGTAATCATAACTACAATTGCAAAAACAATTACTGCAAGCAGCATATCCTTATCTTTAAA
>JBJEMZ010000034.1:0-3744 GCA_051879935.1 Wujia sp. | reverse complement strand
GTGTTTCACAATTGCTGAGAAATCGTTTTAACAGGAGGAATGTGTATGGGGAAATTTGCCCAGTATATGAATCAGAATACGGCGAAGCTAAAGCAGATATATATTCGATATATCGGCACGGTTTTGTGTGCCGGTGTGATATCAATCCTCGCGGTTATATCGGAATCAAAAAATTATTACGATAAGACGCTTGAGTCAGTCATGATTGTGTTTGCAATCTGGCTTGCCGGGAATTTCTTTGTGGAAAGTGCGTGGAAGCCTTCCATCGAAGATAATCAGGCAATCGTGCGTAAGAGAGTGATTGGATATGCGGTTGCGCTTGTGATTGCCATAGGGTTTAAGGTTATTTCGAATATGCTGGAAGATCCAGCTATGGATATATGGGATATAAAGCAGTTAATATTTGGTAGTATTTTATATTTTTATATTATCAGCATGGTTGGGCTTGCTCTCTATTTTCTGATACGCGAGCAGGGCATTGGAGTGCCTGCCTATATCGGCAGGGCAGGATTTGCACTTTTGCGGGCACTCGGAGTATTCTTTGTGTTGAATATCGTTGCGATTTTAATCCTGCAGATTATCAATTCTCTTTTGTTCGAATTTGATTTTTGGGATATGGAGGAATACATACAGATATTGCTTGCGGGCTTTGTATATTTTCCGGTTTGTCTGATGGCGGTAAGTGATACGAGCGAGGATAATTCGACATTTACAAAAAAGTTTGTGTCGTATGTGCTTATGCCGTGTGTCTGGATTGCAATGCTTATCATATATTTATATGTGATTAAGATTTTTGTGAAGCAGGAGATTCCGAGCAACGAAATCTTCAGTATATGTCAATGGCTTTTTCTATATGGAGCACCGGTATGGATGATGGCATATGCATTTTTGGAAGAGCGGGATACAAAATACAAAAAGCTTGTCATGTGGACGAAATATATCTATGCGCCGTTTATTCTTTTGGAAATCTATGCAATTGGTGTTCGAATCGGTGAGTATGGTCTGACGGAAAGCCGGTATGCAGCAATTTTATTTATCATTGCGCAGTTGATTTACATATTTTGGGAGCAGCTTCGTACCTTGTTTGCGAAGCTTCGAAAACAACCTTGCGAGATAAAATATGGAGAAAACTATGAGGGTCTGATTCTTGTTTTACTTGTACTTTGTTTTATCGGATTACTTTTGCCATACGGAAATGCAGAGTATGTGTCGTATGTATCCCAGAAGAACCGGTTGCTTACATATCAGGAAAGTGATAAGCTGGCAGCAGGCGAGGCCTATCGATATTTGAAAAACAATCCCTACGGAGAAAAATATCTCGATACAACATTTACGGAAGAACAGATTGCAGAATTTGAAAGCTCGGACTATTATGAAAGTCCGGATAAAATTGATTGGAATTATGTGTCAATTTATTCAAAACCTTTGGAAGATGGTCTGACGATCGGACCGGATTATAATATGTTATACACAGTTTATTTGAAACTGGATGCAACAAGAAATTTCGATGATTTTTCCGATGTGGATATCACAGTGGGAGACAGCGAGATTACGGGAGTGGATCTCAGAGATTGTATCCGATATTATGCGGAGCTTGATGAAAAACAGGAAAATACACCGGATTATGAACAGGATGAGAAAGAATGTCTCTATGAGATACAGATTGATCCGAATCGAAAACTTATTATTTATACTATCAGATTCTCTTATACTTACGGTATGGAAGAGATACGAAATTGTGATGTTTATGGATATTTACTTGAAAAATAATGGATACAGACACATAGAAACGGGAGGAACGAAACGTGGAACGACATATTACGGTACCATTTGAGGAAGAAACATTGAAAACGCTTCATGCGGGCGATTATATCTATCTGACCGGAATTATTTACAGTGCAAGAGATGCGGCACATAAGCGTATGTATGATGCAATTTACGCCGACGGAGAAGCAGCTGTAAAAGAATATGATGGTCATATGTTATGTGAGAAGCAGGTGTTACCTTTTGATATAACGGGAAATACCATTTACTACCTTGGACCGACACCGGCAAAACCGGGACAGGTCATCGGCTCTGCCGGTCCTACAACCAGCAGTCGTATGGATAAGTACACACCACTTTTATTATCTAAGGGACTGAAGGGCATGATCGGAAAGGGTAAGCGCAGCCAGGCAGTAATCGATGCCATTGTGGAAAACAAGGCGGTCTATATGGCGGCAGTCGGAGGTGCAGGTGCACTCCTTTCAAAATGTATCAAGGAGTCGGAGGTTATCGCCTATGATGATCTTGGAACTGAAGCAATCCGGAAAATGCGTGTGGAAAATCTTCCGGTTATCGTTGTGATCGACAGTGAGGGAAATAATCTGTATGAGACGGCAGTTTCGGATTATCTGCAGCAAAAGGAGGCAAAATAATGGCTAAGGAAAAAGTAAAAGTCGAATATGATGTCGACATAGAAAAGGAAAAAAGAAAGAAACAGAAAAAAGGCGGAAAGAGTGTAACAACCGGAAAGCTTGGAAAAATCAATGTTATATTTTTGATTTTGCTTCTCGTGTTTGAAGGGTTACTGTATTATTTTGTAACGCCGGCAATCAATATTCATGTGAAGGGATTTTGGACATGGATTGCTGTTACCTTGGCAGCACTGATTTTTTGTACGTTTGACTTTCGTGCGGAAAGAATCTTTAAGCTTGATCGAAATGCCAAATCGGGAGGCTTCACATCCGGAACAAAGGTATTTGCCATTTTATTCGGTGTTTGTTTTGCAGTAATTGTCATTGGAGAAATTGCATCCTCAAAGCTTGTAAATGCATCGAAGTATGCCAGTATCATTGAAATTCAGGAGGGCAATTTCGAGACAGATGTTCCGGAAAGTGAGAATATCAGCAACATTGCCCTGATGGATACCGACAGTGCAAGAATCATCGGTGAGCGTGCCATCGGGTCACTTTCTGATGTTGTCAGCCAGTATCAGGTAAGCGAAACATACAGCACAATTGATTATAACGGAGTACCGATGAAGGTTGCGCCACTTGAATATGCCGGATTTTTCAAATATATGAACAACAAAGATGCCGGAATACCGGGTTATGTGCTTGTTGACCCGGTGAAAAACGAGGCAAATTACATAAAGCTTGACCAGGCGATGAAATATTCGCCATCTGCATGCTTTGGACAGAATCTGCAAAGACATGTACAGCTTTCTTATCCGACCTATGAATTTAATGGTTTCTATTTCGAGCTCGACAACGAAGGAAATCCATATTATATCTGTCCGGTATTGCAGGCAAATGCCGGATTATTCGGCGCAAAGGATGTAAAGGGAATTGTTATCTGTGATCCTTGCAGCGGAGACTGTGAATATATGACGGTCGAAAATGTTCCGAACTGGGTGGACCGTGTGTATGACGGAGACCTTGCCTGCCAGAAATATAACTGGTATGGTATGTTGTCCGGAGGATTTTGGAACAGCATAATCGGTAACAAGGGTTGTAAGGTTACAACGGATGATTACGGATATAAGGTAATGGATGGTGATGTATGGGTTTATACAGGTGTCACATCGGTAAACGGTGATCAGTCAAATATCGGATTTGTGCTTATGAACTCAAGAACTGCGGAGAGCAAGTATTTCTCGATTGCCGGTGCGGAGGAGCATTCTGCTATGTCCTCTGCGGAAGGTCAGGTGCAGCATCTCGGATATACGGCATCCTTCCCGTCACTCATTAACATTGGAAATGT
>JBJEMZ010000033.1:10238-17504 GCA_051879935.1 Wujia sp. | reverse complement strand
AATAATACGGCACCAACTCCGATTTTCTTCGCCGTTTCATCTTTGTCCGGAAGATCCGGGTTTTTCTCTTCAATGATTTCTTTTATTTTTGAGATTGCCTCAAGCAGTATGTCTTCCGCATAGATGATATTTCCGCTTCTGGTAGAAAGCTTGGCTCCCTCTAAGCTTACCAATCCGTATGGGATGTGAACAAGCTGATCCTTTGCCCACTCATTTCCGAGTAATTCCACAACCTTGAATACCTGCTTGAAGTGCAGTTTTTGTTCTTGTCCGGTTACATACAGACATTTCACAAAATTCCATGTTTCTTTACGATAGAAGATGGCGGCAAGATCTCTGGTTGCATAGATGGAGCTTCCGTCATTTTTCAAGATCAGGCAAGGAGCCATATCATAGGCGTCAAGGTTGACAATCTGTGCGCCTTCACTTTCTGTAAGCAGGTTTGCCTGCTTCAGCTTCTCAACTACAGCATCGGTCTTGTCACGGTAGAAGCTTTCACCGAGGTAATAATCAAAGTCCATACCAAGCAGATCGTAGGTGCGCTTATATTCAATCAAGCTGATGTCTTTGAACCACTGCCAGATTTTCAATGCCTCTTCGTCTCCGTGTTCCATCTTGGAAAACCAGGCTCTTGCCTCGTCGTTCAGGGAAGGATTTTTCTCTGCTTCCTCATGGAATTTTACGTAGAGCTTCATGAGCTCTGCGACACCGTCTTTTTTTACGGCGTCCTCGCTTCCCCAGGCTTTGTATGCGACGATAAGCTTACCGAACTGGGTGCCCCAGTCACCTAAATGGTTGATACGAATGACCTCGTAGCCAAGCTTAGAAAAAATCTTATACAGAGAGTTTCCGATGATGGTTGTACGCAGATGACCGACATGGAAATTCTTTGCGACATTCGGAGAAGAGTAGTCAATACAGATTGTCTGACCATCTCCTTCTGTCGAACTTCCAAAGTCTTGTGCGATAGCGGCATCCACCATGGATTTCACATAGATATCCTTCTTTACGAAGAAATTCAAATAGGCGCCCTGAACTTGTATATCCTGCAAAAAATCAACTTCACCAATGGCGTCCTTGATGTCTCCTGCAATCATTTGCGGAGCCTTGTGCAAGGTTTTTGCAAGGCGGAAACAAGGGAAAGCGAAGTCACCGAGCTCCTGTTTCGGTGGGATTTCAATCAGGTCGAAAATATCCTCGCGGGTAAGACCTTCTACGTTTGCTGAGATTAGATCTACAATTTTATTTTTCATGTTGTTAAGCCTCCGTGTGCATTATTGTAAAATCGGGAAACTGAATTTTACGGTTGTTCCGGACATCAGGTCACCGGATATATTCAGTTTTCCACTTAACATATATATGATTTCCTGCGCTTTGTGCAGGCTGCTGTACCATGGACTGTCTGTCATGTAATCATCACCGATTCCCGTACCATCATCTGTAATGACAACTTCAATGATGTTTGGTGTCAGGCTTGCCTGGAAAGTGATATTCGATGCGTTTGCATGAATGGAAATGTTATCAAAAAATATCGTAATGAGTTTCATCAGGTTAATGTTGAAGACCGGATGATAACTAATGTCTTGTGTTGGAATCTCAATGGATGCCTGTATTTCAAGGGAGGGATTGTCGTGTTTAAATGCATTTAGATAATCTTCCAGTTGCTCCTTAAGTGGCTTTGTGGAATCAACACCTCCGCTTAACTTTAACTCGACATCATCAATGGTATTAATTACCTGTTTTGTTCCATGTAGAATTTCCTGTAATGTCAACTTGGCACGTGCTACATCTGTTCCAAGCAGATAGGAAATCATACCTAGTTTATTGATGATGCTTTCCAAACCTGATTTTACATTTTTTTCGAGCATCGTTTGTATTAGGGCACGGTCAAATGCATCCAACATCAAAATATTATATCCATGAGAAGAGATATCCTCTGAAGAGTTTTCCTGCAAGAAAGTAAAGCCGTCATTGTCAGTATGATCGGGATCATCGGTTGCATATTTGGGTTCAAAACTGGCAAGAGCATCCGATGCGTCGTTTAATTTCTCCAGATATTGGCGAAGTTTATTTAACTGCAATTCCATGCTTCTTAGCTTTAAAATAAGAGTTTCTTTTACAGATAATAAATCTTCAATTTGCTCTTGAATGATTTTGTTTCGTTCCGTATCAGCACCATCGTTAATCATCGGAGAAAAAACACTTTTTCTTGAGTTTGTCTGGAAGGCGTAGATATCCTTTGTTTTATCAAGCTCATCTATTTTAATGTCAATCTCAAAAATCTGTGTTTTTAGGTTTTGAATATCTTCAAGCTGTGACAAAAAAGATTTGTTAAAGTAATCGAGCATTGTTTGATTTGCGGATTTAATCTTGTTGAATTTTTCTCTTGATTCTTCCATATTGTTTTACCTCACTTTTATATAACCCGTCCGGTGGATGCGCTGTTCAATGCATTTTGCCTGTTCGATTATTTGTATCGTAATGTTTGCGCGGTTCAAAAATATATGCATATACAAACATGCCGATTGTTGCTATTACCAGGAGTACAGCGACTACAATTTTTTTTGTGCTTTTTTTCTCAGTAAGAAGGGCATCTCGAATCTCACCGTTTTCGTAAGCCTGTCTGACCGCCGCATCATCTTTTGAATTCACATAGCCGGAGTAGCTGACAGGCAAAGATACAACAAATGAAGATGTCATATTCATGTATGCAGGATTCGGACAGGTTATGTTAAGGGTACCGATATAGCCCTCATCAAGCCGATCGGCAGATGGTTCAAAGCTTATTTGAATGTCTTCAGGATTGGCTTTTTTTTCAATTAAGACACGCTGCGATGTGTCAACAGAAAGCTTCATTGTTCCTAAGTTTTCACAGTCATAATATTCATTTAGAAAATTCTGCGCACGGGTTGCATCTTCAGCGTTAAATTCAAAATCTGCAAGTGGTGTCACACTTGAATAATTGTCAAACACGTAGTCAAACAATAATATACTGTCTTCATAGTTGACTGCATTGTTTGGGGCTCCCATCGTAACGCAGATGATTCGCATGTCATTTTTTTCTGCCCATACAACAAGGGTTCCGCCGGCATCTTCTGTATAGCCGGTCTTTCCACCTTTGCAGGCACTGTAATAATAACCGGAATCTTCAAGCATCATTTTATTACCCTGTATGAGATAACGAGTTTCCGAGTTCATATTGGTCGGCGTAATCTCATGGTATGTTTCAGAGGCATAGTTGCAAAAGGTGTTACTTGTGAGTGCCTCTCTTGTGATGAGTGCCATATCATACGCGCTTGTGTAGTGATTTGTATCATGAAGCCCGTTCGCGTTTGTAAAGTGTGTATCCTGACATCCGAGACTTGCTGCTGTATCATTCATGAGCTGCACGAACGTATCCAAAGAGCCCGACACCTGCTCGGCGATGGCCCATGCTGCCTCATTTGCAGAAACAAGCATAACCGCATACAATGCATCGGACATGCTGATTTGTTCTCCGACATCCAGTGCGATATGCGAGCTGGAACGGTCAATGCCCCACACAGCAGCGTCACTCATGGTAATCGTTGAATTTAAATCTCCATTTTTTATGGCAAGATAAGTGGTTAATATCTTGGTAATGCTGGCCGGATATTGACGTTCATGCGGGTTTTTTGCGTATAATATCTGTCCGGTATCCGCATCCATAATCACGCAGGATGTCGATGTGATAGCAGGAAACCCGATATTGTTTGTTGGTTCGGGTGTTGCGGTAACATCCTGTGTGGTAGCTGCCTGTATATTGTCACAGTAGCAGGCGAGCGGGCACAACAACAGAAGAAAAACCATTATATAGGAAAGAATCTGTTTCTTATATTGTTTCATTTATTTGTTACACCTCATATGAAATGTTGACATTATCCACTTAATTATCTTATATATTGAAGGAAAATACAAGGAATTTATACAATCTTGTGTGAAATTTTTTAAAATGTTATAATACGGAGAAACAATAAAACGGAGGCAGAGAATGAAAAATGAGATTACGAAACGTAAAGGGTTCAAGAGAAACGATAGCAGCAAACGAATTTGTTGTACACGATGAGACGGCAATGAAAGGAAAGTGGCGGGAGTATTTTGGAAATAACAACCCGATTCATATCGAAATCGGTATGGGGAAGGGACGGTTCATTATGGATATGGCCCGTTTACATCCGGATATAAATTATATAGGTATTGAGAAGTTTTCGAGTGTGCTTGTACGGGCAATTGAAAAGCAGGAGACAGAGCAGCTTCCGAATTTGAAATTTATCCGCATGGATGCAGAATATATAACGGATGTGTTTGATAAGGGCGAGGTGGATTATATATATCTGAATTTTTCTGATCCGTGGCCGAAGGATCGGCATGCAAAGCGGAGACTGACCTCTGTTTCGTTCTTAAATCGATACTCCGCATTTCTTGCACAGGAGGGAGGCATCACCTTTAAGACGGACAACCGGCCGTTGTTTGACTTTTCTCTTGAACAGGCGGAAGAGGCCGGATGGAAGCTTGACAGCTGTACGTATGATCTGCATCATTCCGAATATGTGGAGGGAAATGTGATGACCGAGTATGAAGAACGTTTTTCCAGTATGGGAAATCCAATCTGCCGGATGGTTATCTCGCAGTCACAAAATAAATAAAAATGTGTAAAATTTTATTATTCTGAGCATAATATAGTGTAAGAAGATACACCGGAGAGATTTATATGGGAAGAAGAAAGATGGCCTGTCGACTGTCCAATCTTGTATATTCGAACCCGGGCTTAAATCGAAAGGCGTTGTGTCTGGGAAATAATATTCGCACAGTTCGGTGTATCCTTGGAAAAATCGAAATGATTCGGGTTTGTAAAAAAATAAAAAAGTGAAAATAAATTTACTTTTTTAAAAAAAATACTTGCATTTTGTAAATGTGTGTTATATAATCTTTTTTGTTCTGGTGAGAACACGAAAAATTCACATTTACGGGCCGCTAGCTCATTTGGTAGAGCACCTGACTCTTAATCAGGGTGTGCGGGGTTCGAGCCCCCGGCGGCCCACTCATAAAAGCATCGGTTTTGCAGATAAAGCTGCGGGGTCGGTGTTTTTTTTGTATAAGTGTAATTGTAGAATGTTTGTTGTATCGTTTAAGGGAGAGAAAATGCGTTACGAGAAATTGGTAGCAACAGAAGATACGACGCAAAGGTATGAAGCATGGGCCGATTATCGAAATCAATTGACTTGTCTTGTGTATGATTGCGTGGATAATTATTATAGAAAGAGTTATCTTTCCCGTGCTGGAAAGCTGCGGGACGATGAGTTTTGCCTTGATAAAGAGCTGGAGATTGCAGGTCAAAGACCTGTGATTGCAATTTGGGGAGCCGGAAATTGTAGTGATTTGGATTTGCGTCAATTGAGTCGAATTGCAAAGCTTGTGTTGATTGACCGGGAGCTTGAAAGGACAAAGCGGGCGCGGGATAGATATGGCTTGTCGGAAACAGAATGTCAGTGTATAGATTTGGGATTTTGGGAAGTTTATGAAGAGGAAGAACGTTTTTTTGCAGACCTGTTAGAGCATGGGGCAGACGATGCACATCTGGCACAATATCTTAGCAGTCTTGAGCGTACAATGGTAATGCAAAAGGAAGATATGAAAGGGATAGAAAAGTTGTTCGATTTTAGTGTTGTGGCAGGACTTGCAAGTCAGCTCAATGCACGATTCGCTGCACTTTTGCATATATATGGAAGAAATGTGAAGACGATGCCATTTGTAACAGATTCGTTGAATCAGATGAATGAGAGTGCTGCTTATCAGCTGTACAAAATGATTCGATTGACAACAAGAAACGCGTGTTTTTGTTGTAATGAATTACTGGCTGGAGGAGCAGATAAGGAAGCAGAGTTCCTCGAAATGGTTAAAAACCGGTCAGAAATTTATGAGGAAGCATTCACGAATGGAGGTAATTGTAATGTGTCTGAGCGATGTACAGTTGCCGGAAGTCGAGAATTTTTGCGGGTGATAGAAGAGGGAAACAGGATTGAAGAGATAAAAATGATGCATCGAGCAGGTTTGATCTGGCCTTTTACAACGGAAAAGCATTATTTTATGGATGTTTTAATGTTTGAAATCATTAATAAAAAAAATAAATATTAAAAAAAACTTTCATAAAAAAGGAATATGGATTGTAAATGGCTGCTTTGTTGTAAAATTAGAATTCATATGATATTATAACGAAGATTAAAATTTGTTTTCATATACGATATTTTACAAAGAGGTATCTATGAGGTTATTTGTAACAAGACATGGACAGACACAATATAATATTGAGGTACGTATTTGTGGCAGATCCAATGTCAAACTAACAGACAAAGGAATTGCGCAGGCGCATGAATTGGCTGAGCAGATGAGAGACACGAAAATAGATGTAATCCTTTCTTCCCCTTTGATACGTGCCCGTGAAACCGCCCAGATTGTAGCTGATGCAATTGGTGCTCCGATTGAAGTGGATGAACGTCTGGCAGAGCGGGATTATGGCGTGATTGATGGCACCTATGAGGGAACTCCTGGTTTTATGGAGCAGTGGGTACAGTTTGGATATCAGTACCCGGAAGGAGAGTCTTGGTTAAAGGTTGCCCAAAGAGTATATAATTTTTTAGAGGATGCAAAACAGAAATATCCGGATAAGAATGTGATGGTCATTAGTCATGGTGGGGTATGCCGTGTCATAAATTCTTATTTTGAGAGTCTTGGTAATGAAGAATTTTTTAAGTTCAATCTGGGGAATTGTAAAGTTCTGCAGTACGAAATGTAGGCAGATTATGTAAAATTTGATATAAAATCGTTGTTTATCAGCATAAATTCCTTGAATGGTCAGGGGGTTTATGCTATTATTTTTTTATAGCGTTTTTGCTTGAAGAGAGGCATTTAAGGAGGGAATATTTATGAATTGTTCAATGTGTGGAGCGATTATTCCAACAGGACAGGATAAGTGTCCGATGTGTGGAGCTCCGGTACAGGCAGCACAGCAGCCAATGGGTGGACAGCCGGTAAATCCACAACCGGTAAATCCACAACCAATGAATCCACAGATGGGATATGGCCAGCCAATGGGTGGACAGCCGGTAAACCCACAGCCGATGAATCCACAGATGGGATATCAGCAGCCGGTAAATCCACAGCCGATGAATCCGCAGATGGGATATGGTCAGCCAATGGGTGGACAGCCGGTGAATTCGCAGGTTGGCGGTTACTATCAGCCAAAGAGTA
>JBJEMZ010000033.1:2716-10138 GCA_051879935.1 Wujia sp. | reverse complement strand
ATGGGTGGACAGCCGGTGAATTCGCAGGTTGGCGGTTACTATCAGCCAAAGAGTACAGGCGCGGATACATATGGTGCAGGAATGAATGGGTTTGTAAATTCCTTAAAGGGAGATGTGATGAATATTGTAAAGCTTGCAGCAGCAGTTTTATTATTCATTTCCGTGTTTATTCCATGGGTAAAAATCGATTTTTATGGTTTGTCGGATAGTAGCAATTTGATAGGAGTAGGTGGTTTTTGTACGCTTGCCGGATGGATGATACTCTTACTTTCTCTCGTATTGATTGTTTGGGAGATTGCAGATTACATTCCACCTTTGGCAGGTATTAAGGCAAAAACATCCGCTATTCCATATTTTGAGTTGATATTACTCGGTGTTACGTTTTTATTTGTACTGTTTGCTACAATTTTCGCAACACATGTGGAAGATGATTATTTTGGATTGAGCGAGTACTTAAAGAGAAGCGCAGGTGTTGTAATAGCATTTATTGCGATTGTAGCAGCAATCGTTCCGAGAGTACTTGATATTATGGGTATCCGAATCGGAAAGAAATAAGGAATGACATAATGTAGAAAACAGGCTGTCGTAACGATTGATACGGCAGCCATATTTCATTCTAAAAGTCAGGGGGAAACACAATGGTATGTAAAAATTGCGGAAAAGAAGTGCCGGATGGCGCGGATTATTGTGAAGCCTGCGGGGCTCCGCTTGAGGAACCGGTTGTATTAAAGATAACGAAAGAAGATATAAAGAAGGCAGAACGGGCAGAAAAAGAACGTATAAAAGAGCGTGCGAAAGAGAATGCAAAACAGAATGCAAAACAGCCGTCGAAGAAACCTATAAAAAATAATAAAACAGAAGCAGATCCGAAAAAGTGGATTGATATTAGTGCTTATATTAAAACAGTCGGTTCTGACAAGAATATGATGATGGCATTAGTGGGGGCGCTATTTATATATATTGCTCCGTTTTTAAACTGGATTTGGGAAAAACTGGTTGATTTCAAGAAAAAAGCAAATCTGTTTGAGATTGGTCTAAAGAGTTCCATGGTGGAGGAAAATGGAAAAATTCTTGCATTAGGATCAACAGTAGTGCTCGTGCTTGCGGTAGTAGTGATAATAATTGGTGTCATGATGCTTGCACTTTCCGCGGCTGATTATATTCGTCCGCTTCGAAAGTATGCACAGAATCCAATTGTTCGAATCATTCCAATTGTTCTTTTAATCATTGTGTTTGTTGTGGTGGTTAACAATAAGCCATATACACAGGCGCTTGCTGCAATTGAGGATAATATTAACCTTGCAAAGCAGATTGGGGCAAAGGCAAATTATGACGGAGGAAAGGGTGTTGGACCAATTATATATATTGCCGGACTCCTGCTCTATTCGTTTGGTACAATTTTAGATTTGTTAGATAGAAAAAAACAGGAAGAGGAACATGAATAATCAAAATGACCCACAAGTATATAATGGTTATGGAAATGTGAATCAGCCGTACAGTTATCCGCAATACAATTCTATGCAGTATGGCAATATGCAGCAGCAGACAGTTCCGGATAGGAAAAAAGACAGAAATTATGCAAGTATGGTGTTCGGTCTGGTATCAATGGTATTACTGATTATAGGGGTATTTGCTCCTGCGATTGATTTTTCCGCTTATCATGCCAGTGTGCAGATACAGTACAGCTTTATGAAAATCTGTCAAAATGTTGGACTCATATCAGCTATGTGGATGGGAATTCCGTACGGCATTTTGATAGCGGCAGTAATTATGGGTGCACTGTCATTTGTGGATATCCCACAGTTAAAGATTATACCATCAGTTATTGTAATCATGATGATTGTTTTGATGATTGTTGATGTTGGAAATGTTGTAGACTGGGTTTTGCAGATGATTGAGAGATTTGCAGATACCTCCTGGTCCATATCCGATAACGCGGGGGATGCTGCTCAGGTAATAAAAAGCTTTATGGCAGGAGTTTATTGTCTTGCAGCAGGGCTTATAACAGGTATTATCAGTTGTTTTGTGAAGCGTCGAGACGCGTAATAAGAAATAGTAGTGCCGGAAAAACCGAATTTTTCAATCGGATTTTTCGGCACTACTATTTTTTTAATATGATGCAGTTAATTAATCAATAACTTTATCGTCGATTTCCTGCCTGATTTTTGCAATGAAATCATCAAGCTTCATGCTTCCGAGGTCGCCGTCTTCTCCACGCTTTCGAACAGATACGGAGCCGTCCGCTTCTTCGTTTGCACCTACAATCAGCATGTAAGGAAGCTTGTCAAGACGTGCTTCCCGAATCTTATATCCGATTTTCTCTGCACGGTTATCCACAGTTGCTTTGACACCGGCTTTTTTAAGCTTTGCAAGAACAGAATCGGCATAATCCTGGAACTTCTCAGAGATTGGCAGAATACGAACCTGCTCCGGACACAACCAGGTCGGGAATGCTCCGGCATATTTCTCAATCAGCCAAGCCAAAGTTCTCTCGTAGCAACCCATAGAAGTTCTGTGGATGATATAAGGACGTTTCTTTTCGCCGTTTTGATCGATGTAGTACATATCGAAACGCTCAGCAAGGAACATATCAAGCTGGATGGTAATCATAGTGTCTTCTTTTCCGTACACGTTTTTTGCCTGAATATCAAGCTTTGGTCCATAAAATGCAGCCTCGCCGGCTTCTTCCGTATACTCAAGACCGATATCATCTAAGATTTCACGCATTGCATCCTGTACCCGATCCCAGTCTTCAGCGGTACCGAGATATTTTTCACTGTCCTCCGGATCCCACTTTGACATACGGTAGGTAACATCATCCTGAAGTCCAAGAGTCGTTAAAACATATTTTGCAAGCTTTACACAGCCTTCAAATTCATCCTTAATCTGTTCCGGTGTACAAATCAGATGTCCCTCGGAAATGGTAAACTGGCGTACACGGGTCAGACCATGCATTTCACCGGAATCCTCATTACGGAAGAGGGTAGAAGTTTCACCCATACGATATGGGAGGTCACGGTAGGAATGCTGGGTTGCCTTATATACATAATACTGGAACGGACAGGTCATCGGGCGAAGTGCCATAACCTCTCTGCCCTGCTCATCCACATCGGCGTCCGGATCCTCGGTATCATTTAAGATGAACATGCCATCTTTGTAGTGATACCAGTGATCAGAAATACGGTAAAGCTGTGCTTTTGCCATAAGTGGTGTACGGGTACGAACATAGCCCCATTCATTGTCCTCCAGATCCTCAATCCAGCGCTGCAGGGTCTGAATAATCTTGGTTCCTTTCGGCATCATGAGCGGAAGTCCCTGGCCGATGACATCCACAGTTGTAAACAATTCCATCTCACGACCGATTTTGTTGTGGTCGCGGTTTTTGATATTCTCAAGGAACTCCAGACGTTCCTCCAGATCTGCCTTCTTTGTAAATGCCGTTCCGTAAATACGGGTCAGCATCTTGTTGTTCGAGTTACCTCTCCAGTAAGCACCGGAGCTTGAAGTTAACTTGAAGAACTTTACAGCCTTTGTGTTCATAAGGTGAGGGCCGGCACAGAGATCTGTAAAATCGCCCTGTGTATAAAAACTGATGGTTGCATCTTCCGGAAGGTCGCGAATGAGCTCCACTTTATATGGTTCACCCTTTTCTTCCATGAGGGCAATCGCTTCCTCACGTGGTAATGTGAAGGTTGTAATGTCATCGCCCTGTTTCACGAGCTTCTTCATTTCCGCTTCAATCTTGTCTAAGTCCTCTCTGGAAAGAGATGGCATATCGAAATCGTAATAAAAGCCGTTGTCGATGGCAGGTCCGATGGTACATTTGGCATCCGGATACAGGTGCTTGACTGCCTGTGCGAGTACATGGCTGGCTGTATGCCAGAAGGTCTTTTTGCCTGCTTCATCGTTAAAGGTCAGGATATTTAACTGACAGTCCTTGTCAATCATGGTTCGAAGGTCAACGGTTTTTCCGTCTACCTCGCCGGCACATGCAACGCGGGCAAGTCCCTCGCTGATGTCGGCTGCAATGTCAATCACGGACATTGGTTGTGCATACTCTTTTGATGAGCCGTCTTTCAATGTGATAATCATGGTATACCTCCTAAATGATTTAATCTGCCGGAAAAAGAAAATCCCCGGCGTTATTACGCCGGGGACGATTGTTTCGCGGTTCCACCCCAGTTCCGTTGCATTCCTATATAGGTAAGGGAATCTGCAACGACTCTCATTTTGATGATAACGGTATCACCGGCTTGCTTTCCTGCAAAAGCAGTAGTCACAAGCAGCTCCGAGTTAGTTTTCGGGTAATCGTTTTATGGAGCCTCTCTCAGCGGGTATTGGACTTCCTCTCTGTATAGCGTATTTACCGTACTCTTCTCTTCATAGCCGATTCTTATATAAACTGATTTTATGATTTGAATATTGGATTGTCAAGTGCAAAATTTGGATTTACCCGGAAATTGACCGTCCATAATCTGCTTTACCCGGAAATGCCGTCGATTTCCTCTTTGCACCGTTTCCCTTCTGCCAAAAGCTTCTTTAAGGTCTCAGCGTCATTTTCTTCCATTGCGGTTTTGTACTGCTGCAAAGCGTTGATGAAGTAGTCAAGCTCCTGAATCAGATGCTTGCGGTTTTCTAAGAAAAGCTCTGTCCACATCGTTTCATTTAACCATGCAACACGGGTCAGATCCTTATAGCTTCCTGCGGAAAAACCGTCATGGTTTTTGGCTGTCGGGCTCTTTACATATGCATTGGATACGACATGTGCCATCTGTGAAGTAAATGCAATCATCGCATCGTGCCGGTCGGCATCACAGATTGTGAACTTGCCAAACTGAATCGGGGAGAGGAGTTTTTTTGCACGCTCTATGGTTTCCGTATCGTCCAAATCCTCCGGTACAAGTACCATGGATGCGCCATTGTACATGGTCTTTGTGCTGTAAGCATAGCCGGAAAAATGTCTGCCTGCCATCGGATGACCGCCGATAAATGTAAAGCCGTACTGTTTTGCAAGTGGAAAACAGGCATCGCAGATGATTTCTTTTGTACCGCAGCAGTCGATAACCATCGTGCCGGATTTTATATGTGGTGCCATCTTTGTCAGATAGTCGATGCAAAGCTGCGGATACAGGCAGAGCAAAATCAGATCACAGTCTTTTATGTTTGTTTCCGTCAGCTCTCCGTCGATTGCCTTGTCGTTGTATGCGTCAGCGATTACTTCTTTGCTACGATTATATGCAAGTACTTTATGCTCGTCATTATCGCTGTATGCCTTTGCAAATGAGCCACCGATAAGTCCGAGACCAACGATTCCGATTGTCATAGATTTCCTCCGTGCTGCGTCATATTTTCAAATAGGATTTTGAACCCGGCAGTCTGCGCAGCAAAAACTGCTATTGGTAGTATAGCACTTTAGCGTGATAAAGTGAAGAGCAAAGTTTGTTGTATCATGCATATAAAATCATGTGTATCAAAATGTATAGAAATGGAAAAATCAGGCAAGAATGTAAAAAACCACAAGGGGCATGGAAGTGTGGTTGGAAGGGAAGTTATTTTATGGATACGAAAAAAAAGATTTATGTTGTTGTACTTATTTGGGCTGCTGTAATTGTGCAGCTTCTGATTACAAAAGGGATTAACCGGGAGAGTCGGATGGTCACACAGGTTATGAGCGATGGTGTGGAAAATGTAACGGCAGCGGAAGTCAAATTGTATGCTGCCTACGGGGACGAAAACATGGATGCAGGGACAAGGGAAACACTTGTAAAAAAACTTGGTGAGGAGCTTGGTATCACATCCGGATATGAAATCGTGCAAAAAGAAGATGGCGGCAATGCATCGACGGTGTTTGTGAAAAAGGGTGCAAACGGAGATACCACGATTCGTCTGATTTCTATGCAGCAGACGAGTGCAGACGGCAAAGAAAGACAGGAGAACTATCTGATGACAGAGCTTGCTTTAAAGAATCAATCTACGGAACAGATTTATCGATGTAAGGAAATGCTTACGCAGCTATATGAGAAACTCGGCATGGAGCCAAGCAATAACATCTACCTTTGCAGTCAGGAGAAAGGGCGGTTGACGGAAGATGAAATCGAGCAGGCAACACAGGAATTCTTATCTGACATGCATGCAAAAAAACGGAAGACAATCGAGCTTGACAATACAATCTGCATCTACGGATACAGCGACAATGTCAACGAATATGTATATCAGGATGATGAGCGCGTCAATGTCAATATTGCATTTTCTTATGATGAAGAGGAAGACATCACATATATTCATCGTGCTATTCCGTTTATTGACAAGTCGTTCTAAAATAATAAAACTACTCCCTCCGAAATGATTCGGAGGGAGTAATTTATGTGAAAATCTGCGTAGCAGATTTTTGCGTAGCCCCGCCCATTGCGCAGCAATTTTTCATGGGCAGGGTTCCTTGATTTTGTATAAAAAATAGTTAATAAGAAATAATCTCGTATCCGTCTTCTGTCACAAGCACCTGAATCTCCCACTGTGCAGAAGGAAGACCGTCTTCGGTGTAGACTTCCCAGTCATTTTCTTCGTCCACATAGATGTCCGGTTTTCCCATATTGATCATCGGCTCGATGGTAAACATAAATCCCGGAACCATGAGCATTTCCGTTCCTGCTTTTGAATTGTAGCTGACCCAAGGTTCTTCGTGGAAATCAAGTCCGACACCGTGACCGCCGATTTCGCGGACGACGGAGTAGCCATTTGCATAGGCGTGGTCATGAACCGCCTGCCCCATATCACCGAGGAACGCCCATGGTTTTACCTGTTCCAAGCCCTTCATCATACACTCTTTTGTGACATCAACAAGACGTTGTTTTTCCGGACTTACTTCACCGATACAAAACATACGAGATGAGTCAGAGTAGAAACCATTTAATATGGTTGAACAGTCTACGTTAACAATATCGCCGGATTTTAAAATCACATCGGCAGACGGAAAACCGTGACATACCTGGTCGTTGACGGAAGTGCAGACACTGTAAGGGAATCCCTCATAGTTTAAAGGTGCCGGGATTCCTCCCATATCTGTTGTCATGTCATAGACGAGCTTATCGATTTCGGCGGTGCTCATACCTTCGTGAATCGTTTTTTGTATTTCGTCTAAGACAGCGATATTGATTTTTGCGCTCTCTTTGATAGCAGCAATCTGTTCTGCATTTTTGATTAAATTGCGGGATGGAACGATATGCCCCTGATGAGCTATCTTTGCGATTTTGTCATCAAATGCCTCGTGACATACTTTATATTTTCTGCCGCTGCCACACCAGCAAGGATCATTTCGATTTATTTTCTTTGACATCTTTTTGCCTCTTTATCTTTACTGATTCTGATACCCATTATAGTCATTGTTTGCTGGGTTTTGATAGTTTGGATCGTAGCCGTTATTCA
>JBJEMZ010000033.1:0-2616 GCA_051879935.1 Wujia sp. | reverse complement strand
GGGTTTTGATAGTTTGGATCGTAGCCGTTATTCACCGGGTTTTGATAGTTTGGATTGTAGCCGTTATTTACCGGAGTCTGATAGTTTTGATTGTAACCGTTATTCATCGGATTCTGGAAGTTTTGGTTATAGCCGTTATTCACCGGGTTTTGATAGTTTGGATTGTAACCGTTGTCCCCTGCAGGGGTTGTTGCATTTGCGGTGCCGATCGGCTTCAAAAATACAAGTACAAAGGCAGCAACTGCTATCACATATTGAATGACAATGCCTGCCTGCATGGTCATGTCTGCATAGGCACCGGCATCTTTAATTTCTGCGTATCCGACAAGGGTCCAAAAGCCGGTCATAAGCAGCATGCCGATTGCACCGATTATCGAAATGCGGGGATGACTAGTAATCTGAAGAACAACATAAAGAACCGCAATGACAGCCATAATTGCAATCATGATTGGCCTTACACTATCCTCGTTATTAAGTGTCAGGTAATCGTCAAAAGAAAAACTCTGTGAAAATCCGAGAGTACCTAACTTTAGAAATGGTAAATACAAGGTGACAAAATACAAGATTCCGATGATGGAGCCGAGTATTTTGTTCACAACAGCACCTTTGTAAGCATTCATTTTCTTAGGCATAATATTAATCCTCCTTATAAGTACATTTTTCCTGCTACATGAAGTGTATCATTGTTATGTGTAGAAATCAAGTTCTGAAAAGCGCGGTTTTTTCATAAGTATGGATAAAGAAAAAAGGATGAGTTGCTATGAATATAAATGGAAAAAATGTATTGCTTGCTATTTTACTGTGTGGACTTCTGGGGACGGTGTCCGGATGTGAAAACAAGACACCGGAACCCCGGGAGGACATAGCATTTACGGTCTGCGGTAAGACGCAGCTGCCGGATGCTCTGTCCGAGATGATCGAAGAAAAAAAGCAGCATGCATTTCAAATCAGCTATGCAACGAAAGAGCATCTGTATATTGTGGTAGGCTACGGCGCGCATGACCGCGCAAATTTACAGGTTACCGTGGAAGAACTGTTTAAGACAGATCGGGCCATCTATGTGAAGACAAATCTTGAAACATGTGAGGCAACTTCTGCAGATGCGCAGGAGGCGGGGGACGCCTCGATGTATCCGTATATTGTCATTCGATGCGAGCGTATGGAGCTTCCTGTATTATTTGAATAACAATGTGAAAAAGATTGCGGTCATAACAGACACGCCTGATGAATACATATAAACATAGGTGTAAGTAAAGCATATTCGTGGAGGGATTATGGAATTTTCGAAAAAAGAAATACATACAAGCGTGCTGACGCAGTCAAAATATTCACAGTTAACGGTCGATGATGATTTTACAATCGAAGATACAAAAGGCGATATGGAAAAACTCGTTGCCAAAGACGGGCATGTGATTGTGGAATCCGTGACAGCCGAGGACGGGAAAATCCAGGTGATGGGATGCGTATGTGTACATGTATTGTATCGAACCGGAGGCGAGATTCCGAAGCTCTGCGAATTTCAAAGTGAGATTCCTTTTGAAGACACAGTGAATTGCGATGGAGCATCCATGAGCAGTCAGGTGGATTGCCACAGTCATCTTGAGGACATTACAGTCAGTATGATTAATTCCAGAAAACTGGAGGTACGGGGATTAATCGGAAACAATGTGAATGTCTATGAGGAAATGAATGTCAATTCAGCAACGGATCTTGCACCGGGAGAGGGTGTGGAATGTCAGTATAAGGATGTGGCATATAGTCAGGTTGTCCTTTCAAAAAGGGATGTGTTAAAGCTCCGGGAGGAGCTGGATATCCCGCAGAATAAACCGAATATTCATGAGATTTTGTGGCAGAGTGTTGCCCTTCGGAACATGGAGACGAAAGCCGGCGACGATAAGCTTTTAGTGCGTGGTGAGGTGGAAATCTTTGTACTGTATAAGGGCGGAGAAGAGCGGCTGCCGGTACAGTCTTTGTTCTCGGTACGGTCGCTGTATCGCGAGATTGCCTGTGTTGGTGCAAACGAGGGTATGGTATTAGATGTGGATTACGTGCTTGGCAAGGGCGATATCAACATCCGTCAGGATACCGATGGAGAGGACCGGGTGCTTGGCTGTGATTACAATGTTGACATGAATATACGGCTGTATGAGGATTGCAGTGAAAAGCTTCTTGCAGATGTGTATTCGCCAAACGCGGAGTTACTTCCAAAGCGGGAGATACTTGATTATGAAAATCTGCTTCTTCGAAACGCCGCAAAGGCAAAAGTAACTGCCAGAAAGCAAATCGGAAATGATAAGACAAAGCTGCTGCAGATTTGTCATGTATATGGTGATGTGGATATCGATGATGTGGAGGCCGGAGAGACCGGTGTAGAGATAAACGGTGTCATAAAATGTTCGGTTCTTTACATTGCAACCGGGGAGGATCCGATGAGCTGCGTCGAGACGGATATTCCATTTTCGTATACTGCAGATACCGTGCCGCTTTCGAAGGAGGATTCCGTTCGGATACGCCCTTGCCTTGACCAGCTTAATGCAAGCCTGTTAAACAGCGAGGAGCTGGAAATAAAAGCACAGGTGAATTTAAATATTTCTGTATTCTCAAAAGGAGAATGTG
>JBJEMZ010000032.1:0-3774 GCA_051879935.1 Wujia sp. | reverse complement strand
CTGTTCCGGATACTGTTCAAAATCAATATCATGCAGAAGACCGACGATTCCCCAGAATTCCTCATCCTCGCCTGCTTCCTTGGCAAACCACCGCATGACACCCTCGACCGTGAGTGCATGCTGAATGTGGAACGGCTCCTTGTTATACTGTTTTAATAAGGTAAATGCATCTTCTCTTGTAATATTGGCGTTCATTTGTCTTTATACTCCCTTCCAGTATTTTATTACCCTAGTGTTTTAGTAGGTATTAAAACAGTTGTAGCATTGATTAAATCTATTGTCAATATATAGTCCTTTACATACTGTTATCATTTTCGTAACCTCACGAAAATGACTTTCTTCGTCCACCCCAGCTTGAAGTCGCGATTTGCGACTTCAAGCTGGCAGTACACATTGCAGACAAATAATTCCCTTTTTTATCATATACCTTATCAAAATCTGCCGAAGTCCTCATCAATTTATGTTTTTCCTCTGCATGAGATAATGGCACAAATACATTCTACGCTCTGATTCTATTAGCCAAAATCAATATTTTTTCATTTTTGGCTAGTAAAAGATTCAAGAAGAAAGAAAAAATGAGATGCTCCGATACATATAAAAACCCCGCCTGCCTCCTACCGAGACAAGCGGGGTTTGTACATTCATACTTTTTTACTTTTTAATAAATGCACTTGTCTGTACAGACTTAATATCGCCATAAGTTGCTGACGGTGCTGCAGCACCCTTCGGAACTAAGACAATCTGAATTCCCTCCAGTCTCTTAGCCAATCCTTCCGTACCTGCAGACTCACCATTCTTTGCCCAGCCAAGCCAGCCATAGCTCTGTGCATGTACACGATAGTAGACATCATAGTGCTTTGCCATTTCGCCGGTAAGCTCAATCTTGATTGCCTCAAGTCTCTTTGCTTCTCCACTGGTTCCGCTCATCTCACCGTTTGATTTCCAGTCTTGCCATCCGTAAGACTGAACATGTGTTGAGTAACGGATTCCACCTGCATAGTCACTATTTGTAAGCTTAATGTTGATGCCTTCCAAACGCTTAGCCTGACCGCTTGTACCACTCATCTGTCCGTTCAGCTTCCAATTCTGCCATCCAAATGTCTGAACATGTGTCTTGTACATAACATTCGGTGTAGATGCACTTCCCGGAATGACTATGGTTCCTGTTGTCTTGGAGATATATCCACTGTTATTATGGGTTCCCGCAGAAGCCTTGACATCTGCATAATCCAGTCCCGGTGCCTGTGCACCCTTCTTCACAACAACAATCTGGATACCTTCCAGTCTCTTTGCATAGCCTGCTGTACCGGACGGCTCACCATTCTTCACCCATGCAAGCCAGCCATAGCTCTGTGCATGTACTCTATAGTATACATCATACTTATCTGCATCTGCTCCGGTCAACTGAATCTTGATTGCCTCAAGTCTCTTAGCTTCACCGCTTGTACCGTTTGCTTCACCATTTGCTGACCATGGCAACCAGCCATATGTCTGACAATGTGTAGTGTACTGAATACCAAGATTCTTATTGCCCTCAACCTTAACCCAGATGTTCTCCAGACGCTTTGCCATTCCGGATGTACCTGCCATCTGTCCATTGGTCTTTGTGCCCTGAGAATCTCCTAAGGTCTGAATGTGTGTATGATATGAAACCGTTACATTCGGTGTTTCCTCAGCCTTTGGAATATTAACTGTTACCTTGCATTCCTTCTTCAGCTCTGCATTCGCCTTTGAAGCAACTGTAATCGTTGTTGTACCATTTGCAATCGCTGTTACCTTACCGGTTGCATCAACCGTTGCAACCTTCGGATTGCTGGATGTCCATGTTACTTCTTTGTTCTCTGCCTCTTTTGGCAAAACAGTTGCAGTAAGCTTCAGTGTTTCTGCTGCCTTTGTAAGTGTAGCCTCTGTCTTGTTGATTTCAACCGATGCTACCGGAATTGAAACCTTAATCGTTACTTCAGCCGATACATTCTCATCTCTATCCTTTGAAGTTGCTGTAATCGTTGTAGTACCACTTGCTACTGCTGTTACCTTACCGGTCTCATCAACCGTTGCAACCTTTGGATTGCTGGATGTCCAGCTTACTTCCTGAATAGTAGCTTCTTCAGGCTCCACAGTTACGGAGAGCTGAGTTGTTTCTCCAACCTCTGTAAGTGTTGATGTGTCTCCTGTGATTGTAACGCTCGTTACATCTACCGTGTCATAGTAACCAAGTACACGGGTAGAGAACGCATTCATTTTCAATGTTACTTTCTTTGTATTTTTGTCAAAATCGAGATTATCGCTGATTGTCGCTACACCGTCATGCACCGTAATCAGGAAATAATGTCTTGTGATTCCTTCTGCTGCAGCATCTAATATTGCGTCATCCGGAATCGTAATCGCAACCGTAATCGGCTTCGCAATCTCCGTCAGACGCTCCGCTTCACCGGCTACCGTCTTGAACATGGAGATATCTAATGTCTTAATCTCATTGATTTTATCCTCCGCAACCGGAAGTTCCGCTTTCACGGATTCAATCTTTTCAACCTCAACCTGAGGAGCTGAAACAAGCGGCTTTACATATAATGCAAGCCTTGCATCCTCACCACGATTATTTACCAGATGGCTCTCCTGCGTATCCATCTCGGCCTTTGTTGTCTCTGTGTTGAAATCTGAGATTGTAATCGAATCCGCTACATCTTGCGCAATATTCGTTTCAGCACCAATCGTACCCGGATCGCTGCCGTATCCTGATTCGGAACCCACAACATTCGTATCCACATCTGCAGAAACCTCAACTATTACACTGGCAGAAATATCTTTGTGATCCCATAATGTTGCTGTAATGGTAGCCACACCATTGGCAACTGCTGTTACCTTACCGGTTTCATCTACAGTAGCAATGGATTCATCGGAAGAGGACCAATTATATCCCATATCAGCTCCTGATCCGTTTAGCGTTACTGTAGCTGTAAAATTCTGTTCACTTCCAATTGTTGTAAATTTCTCCGGTGTCTCATTAATTACTATCTCATAATCATAATTTGGTTCACTGCTTGTAAACGCAAATCCAAAATCGTACCCGTGATCAGCCTCGCAACCGGTTGTGTCCCATTTGTATGAGTAGGTTCCATCCTCGTTAACAATCAAATCTTCCTTTGGTATCTTTTCTCCGCAGAATAAAACGCTGTCAATATCCTCTCCTTTATCCGGAATGATCTTGATTGTAACCTCTTTCGTACCAACAAGATATGACGCCCTTGTTGCGTTCCATGCTTTTCTGTATACACTAGCCTCCGGTTTTGTCTGTAACTCCACTTGTCCTAAGCCCTCTGTCCAGCATTCCACTATGAAGTCTTCTTTTTCCGGATCAGGAGCAAAGGTCTCGTAATCCCTTTCCTCCTGTGTCCAGTACACACAGATTAGTAATCCATCCGCACTCTCCGGCGTATACGTCCATGTCAGAGTATCTGCATCAAGCAGAGAAGTTTTATCCTTGCCATTGACGAAGATACTGATTAGATCCTGTTCCTTATCCTCTCCGTCACCATAATAATCGGCCGGCTTTGTCAATGTAAGTTTGATCGTCTTATAGCCGTCTCCATCGTCTGATTGAAAACTGCCATTTGTATCTAATCCGCATGAAACGTACTTTCCGTCATCATCTGCTAATTCGCAGAATACATTAGGATCACCCATCCCGCCATCATAACCTACGAAGAATTCATAATCCTTTAACCAGTCATCCGGTCGGTTGGTAAACACAAACTCCAAGCTTATCCAAGTAGA
>JBJEMZ010000031.1:0-3804 GCA_051879935.1 Wujia sp. | reverse complement strand
AAGCAAGACGTGCAAAAGGAAAAGAGCCGAAATATAAGGCGATTGATCCGGCGCGTCTGCAGTATCAGTACACCTATGTACATAATCAGGTAGATGGTTATATCCATAAGCTGCCGAAGGACTGGGTAAAGACAATCAATGGTGAAACGGATGAAGAGTATTACGCACCAAGCCTTACTTACAAGGATTTTGCGATGTATGTAAGCTATGACAGTATTCCGCGTGATTCCAAGAAGACACTTGAGAATTACCTTCGTTACTGCAACGATGCATTTGATGAGGAATTACAGTTAAAAGCATATATCACAGAGTATGCGGATGGTATCTGTACGACGTTCTATCATAAAGAGATGGAAAAGGGTATCGTTACATTTGCGTTTTATCAGGGCAAACGACTTGCGTGTATGCGGTTCGTATGTGCGTCTATGGAGATTATCGAGCAGTATGAGGAGATTATCTTTGAGACGGCTAACTCCTTTGCTTTTGTGGACCCGACGCTGGTCAGTGACCAGAGCTTGAACCGGAAGGACAATCAGTATTACAGCGAGGCGCTTTACTGCTATTACCTTGAGGATTATGAAGGTGCCATGGCAGCGGCAAAGCAGGCTTTGAAGCTTGGCAGTATCAAGGCAAGCTATCTGTTGATTGAGCTTTACTATGATGATGATTCACCATACAAGGATTTGGAGAAGACAATCAGCTATGCAAAGCAGCTGTTTGATGCGACGAAGGATCCGGACCTTGCATTCCTGCTTGGAAATATTTACGATCAGAAGATGAAGGATTACATGAAGGCGCTCAACTGGTATGAGACGGCACATCGTCTTGGACACCGCAGAGTTGCATTTTACCTTGGACGATTCTATTATTATGGTGTGCTTCGTACAAAGCGTGATGGTATCAAGGCTTTGGAATATTTTAAGGAGGCACAGGCAAATGGTATTTTAGAAGCTGAGGCTTATATCAAGGATATTCAGGAGCTTGGAAATGAAGATCTGCAGCGATCTGTTGAGACATGGGAGCGTTCGGTTCAGGCCGGAAGCGGACAGGCAGCTCTCAAGGTTGCGCTTTATAAGCAGAGTCAGGTATTCTATATTGCGAATTCTTATGAAATCGAGAAAGCATTTTTGGAGGCGCTTGGACTCGGAAGCTATCAGGCAGCGTATGAGCTCGGCAAGATTTATCAGCAGCAGGAAGCAGATGAGAATTATCATGGAGAGATAAAGAGTATCAAGTATTTTGAGAAAGCCTATGATAATGGATACGAGGATTTTGACAAGGAAAATCTCTTTAAGGTGATTGAATATAAGGCAGGCAAGACAAATGATATGAGCAAGCAGATTCAGCTTTATATGCAGAGTGCAAAGATGGCATATGTGCCTGCGGTTGAAAAGCTTGTGAATATGGTGGCATATGTGACACCGGATATTGTTTCGCTTTATCAGGAATTGTGTGAGATAGCAGAGACCGGAGATGATAGCGCGATTATCGCCATGAATATGCTGGAAAAGAAATTCCATGAACTGGTTATCAAGGAACCGACCGGTGCACAGAAGATTATCGAGAACAAGTTCTTCCGCTTGTGTGTTCCGAAGGAGAGTACCGCAGTGATAAATGATGAGGGTGGTACGATTAAGCTTGCGGATTCTGTGGTAGAGTTTGCGGTTGCTGAGATGCCGGTCAGCGCAGATCAGGAAGAGGATTACTTAAAGATTTACAAGCTGATTCTCTCAGAGTATCTGCCGGATGAAAATGCGGAAATTATCATTGCAAATTCCCGTATGATCGGTTCCGGTATGAGAGAGACAAAGAATAACGTTCACAGCTACAGCATCCTGCTTATCAGCTCGAAGAACCAGTATCTGTTCAAGCTTAGTTCCAGAGATCGTCGAGAGATGATGATGTTTAAAGACAAGGTACTTGAGATTGCAAAATCACTTGTGGAGACCGGTGAGATTTATGTGGCAACCGAAGGTGCCAAGAAGAAAATCGGACTTTCGTTCCTGTTACAGTCTAACGACAACGGATTTTTGTCAATCGGAAAGTCTGAATAAAATGCATCCCCCTCATTCTAAATCATATCGAATTTCTTCCCCGATAATCGAAATCCGATATGATTTAGAATGAGGGGGATTATTTGTATTATACTATGCCCAGGCTCCTTGTTATTAAAACATTGGATTTCGATTATCGGGGAAGAAATTCAATGTTTTAATAACAAGGAGTCTGGGCGTTTTTGAATATCTAGCGTTCTGCAATCGGTGTATATTCCCGATTTTCTGCAATCGATTTGTAAGCTGGACGGATAATCTTATTTGCATTGATCAGCTCCTCGATACGGTGGGCACTCCAGCCTGCAATTCGTGCAACTGCGAACATCGGTGTGAAAAGTTCCTCCGGAAGTCCGAGCATGGAGTATACAAAGCCACTGTAGAAATCAACATTCGGGCTGACACCTTTATAGATTTTACGCTTTTTGGCGATAACCTCTTTTGCGATTTCCGCCACATCCATATAGAGTTTGTATTCTTTTTCCATATGTTTTTCTTCAGACAATTTTCCGACAAATGCCTGGAAGATGTTCGCTCTCGGATCAGAGATGGAGTAGACCGCATGTCCCATACCGTAGATGAGTCCGGAGCGGTCAAATGCCTTTTTGTCCAGAATATCGCACAGGTAGTTGTAGATACTGTCGCGGTCATCCCAGTCCTTTACATGACGTTTCAAATCGTCAAACATACGTTTTACTTTTACATTCGCGCCGCCGTGTTTTGGTCCTTTTAAAGAACAGAGTGATGCGGCAACCGAAGAATAGGTGTCTGTGCCGGAGGATGTTACAACATGGGTTGTAAATGTGGAGTTGTTACCACCACCGTGCTCGGCATGCAGAACAAGAGCAAGGTCTAATACCTTTGCTTCTGTGTCTGTGTATGATTTATCCGGACGTAGCAGGCGCAGAATATTTTCCGCGGTTGATAACTCCGGTTTCGGCTGATGGATATATAAGCCTTTCCCCAGCTCGTAATGTCGGTATGCAAGATAAGAATAAACGGCAAGTGCCGGAAAGTTGGCAATCAGCTCAATACTTTGACGCAGTACATTTGGAATACTGATATCCATTGTATTTGTATCATAGGAGCTTAATGTCAGTATATTTTTTGCAAGCGCATTCATGATATCCTGCGTCGGTGTTTTCAATATGATATCACGTGTAAAATGATGGGGCAGTTTACGATAAGAACCGAGCAGTTCATTAAAATCTTTTAGCTCTTTACGGGTCGGTAGTTCTCCAAATAAAAGCAGATAGACGGTTTCTTCGTATCCAAACCGGTTTTCACTTGTGAAGCCCTTGACGAGATCATAGATGTTGATACCACGATAATAAAGCTCTCCGTCTACGGATATTGTTTTTCCGTTTTCTTCTTTCGATGAAACAATTCTTGAAATCTCCGTGAGCCCTGTCAAAACACCTTTGCCATCTAAGTCACGCAGTCCGCGTTTTACTTCGTATTTTGTATAGAGCGAAGGATCGATTACATCGTGTCCTTCGCATAATTTTGCAAGTCGTATAAATTCCGGTGTAACCTCTGAAAATTCTTTTTGGTTCATGTATTCACTTCCTTTTGATTATCTGATATAGAATCATATCTTATGTGAATGGTGTCAGATCACGATTCATAGCGTCAATATGTATAAGCATACTATAATTTCAAGTATTTGGCAAATGCAAAAGTGTGAAGAAATCGTGAAATTTGGACAAAGTATATGTGTTTTATCATTTTTTCATACATTTTCAGGCAAAAA
>JBJEMZ010000030.1:0-3834 GCA_051879935.1 Wujia sp. | reverse complement strand
GCGTCTGTCGTGTTTTTCGGAGGTAGTATGTACGCAGAGGAACAACGTAGAAGAGTACTGAGTTTGCTTGCAAATTTGATAATATGGGTGTTTGAAGCAGTGTCGTTTGGCGTTGTGTGGTTTGGCGAGTATCACAATCCGACATTCTTTCGTGGAAATTATGCTGTGATCGGACTCTATGCTGTGTTTATGTATTTAATTACGAGAAGCTTCAACGGTTATAAGCTTAGCTATATGCGTGTGATGGATCTGTGTCTGTCTCATGCGCTAGCGATTGTAACCGGCGGAGCAGTTGCATATATATTCATCTGTATGGTGTCAAGAGATTACATGAACATTATTCCGGTCGTGATTATGGCAATTATACAGATTGTATTTGAGACTCTCTGGGTTGTTTTGGTGCAGCATCTCTATATCATTTTCTTTCCACCGAGAAAGCTCATCGTCATATATGGTAATTATCCTCCGGAAACATTTTTGCAAAAAATTAATGCCAGAAATGACCGATATCAAGTCTGTGAAGTTTTGAACTATCAGCAGGGTATGGAAAAAATACAGCAGGATGTACTTGACTTTGAGGGTGTGGTATTGCATGACCTGCCTTCTGAGGACAGAAATACAATTATAAAGTATTGTTTTAAGCACTCGATTCGCACATATGTAATTCCTAAAATTACAGATATTATCATGAAGGGCTCGGATGATATGCATCTTGTCGATACCCCGGTTTTTTTGTCAAGAAATATCGGTTTGCATGCAGATCAGAGATTTGTGAAACGGGCGATGGATATTCTGATATCGGGAGTTGGAATTGTGATTGCATCTCCCATTATGTTAATCATTGCGATTTGTATAAAGATTTATGATCATGGTCCTGTGTTTTACCGTCAGGTGCGTCTGACCCGTGGCGGAAAAAAATTTATGATATATAAGTTCCGCAGTATGCGCATCGATGCAGAGGCTGAGGGGGCTCAGCTTGCAAAGAAAAATGATGATCGCGTAACCCAGGTGGGAAAGGTGCTTCGGAATCTGCATTTGGATGAACTGCCACAGCTTTTTAATGTATTTGCAGGAGATATGTCTATGGTCGGTCCAAGACCGGAACGACCGGAGATATTTGAAAAATACAAGGAGTCGGTTCCGGATTTTGATTTTCGACTGAAAGTGAAAGCGGGACTTACAGGATATGCACAGGTATATGGGAAATATAATACGACACCGATTGACAAGCTGAAGCTTGATTTGACCTATATACAGGAATATTCTTACCGACTGGACCTAAAACTCCTGCTTCTCACCTTCCGGATTGTATTCCGGCGGGAGAGCTCGGAGGGCGTGGACAGTCAGCAAAAAACAGCGTTAAAGGAGAATAAAAAATGAATGTAGCAATCATTATTGCCGGAGGCTCCGGACATCGGATGGGACAGGATATCCCAAAGCAATTTATCAATGTATATGATAAGCCAATTCTGATTTATACTCTGGAGAGCTTTCAGAGAAATGAGCTCATTGATGCGATTGAGGTTGTCTGTATCGACGGGTGGCATAATGTGCTGTGGGCGTATGCAAAGCAGTTTAATATTACAAAATTAAAGTGGGTTATCTCGGGTGGTGAAACTGCACAGGAATCTATCCGGAATGGTGTGTATAATCTGAAAGATGTATGTGATGCAAAGGATAATGTTATCATCCATGACGGTATTCGTCCTCTGGTAGATGATGCGGTTCTTGAAGATGTGATCGATAAGTGTAATCAGTATGGAAATGGTGTAACATCCCTTCCGTACAATGAGCAGATTTTTGTGATTGACGATGAAGCCTCGACGACAAAATATATTCCTCGCGAGACACTCAGACGTGTATCAACACCGCAGGCTTATAAGTTTGACAAGCTTGTCTGGGCGTATGAAAAAGCTTTTTCGGAGGAAATCGGTATTTATGGTTCATCCTATACAAATACTATGATGGTGGAGCTTGGAGAACGGCTTTATTTCGCGAAGGGTTCGGATAAAAATATTAAGCTTACAACACGGGATGACCTTGAGATTTTCAAGGGGTATCTGACAGCAGAAAAAGATAAATGGTTAAAATAAAAGGGGAAAACAATGCAGTTGTACGACAGTGAACGATATATGCAGGATGTGCAGAGTGTGGCATCCTTGCCACAGTTTCAGAATTTCTCGGACACATCGGTTTTGATTTCAGGCGGAACAGGCATGATTGGAAGCTTTCTGGTTGATGTGCTGATGTGGAAAAACCGTAAGGAGCATGCCGGGATTGATGTGTATGTGCTTGGCAGAAATGAAACGAAAGCAAAGGAACGTTTTTCACCATACGTGGATAAGGAACAATTTCATTTCATAAAGCATGATATCAATATGCAGGTTACAAAGGAAAGCGGGTTGCCGGAGACGGTAGAATACGTAATCCATGCAGCGAGCAATACCCATCCGGTCGCCTATGCAAGTGACCCGATTGGAACCATCTCTGCCAATGTGTTTGGGACGGATTATCTGCTTTCTTATGCCAAACAGGCAGACTGCAAACGGTTTGTATTCCTGTCATCTGTTGAAATTTATGGTGAAAATCGTGGCGATACGGATAAGTTTGATGAGGACTATCTCGGTTATATTGACTGCAATACGATGCGCGCCGGGTATCCGGAAAGCAAGCGTACCGGGGAGGCACTTTGTCAGGCGTACCGGACACAGAAGCAGATGAATATTGTAATTCCGCGTCTGTCACGGGTTTACGGACCGACGATGCTTCTGTCCGATACAAAAGCATTATCACAATTTATATTAAAGAGTGTAAAATACGAGGATATCGTGTTAAAGAGTGAAGGAACGCAGGAGTTTTCATATTGCTATGTGGCAGATTGTGTGGCGGCAATCCAGAAGATTATGATGGATGGTGAAGATGGTGAAGCGTACAACGTGTGTTCAAAAGAGTCAGATGTTAAGTTACGGGAAATTGCGGAGATTCTTGCCGGTCATGCAGGAAAACAGGTGATTTTCGACTTGCCGGACGCTGTCGAGCAGGCAGGATATTCCAAGGCGACAAAGGCGACACTTTCTATGGAAAAGATAAATACGCTCGGATATGAATCGCAGTTTGATATGAAAACGGGATTGGAACATACGGTGCATATCCTGCGGGATTTGATGGAGTAAAATATGGGAGCAAAAATAAAAGAGTTCCGACAGTATAGTAATCTGTTTTCGGAGCTTGTGAGAAAAGGAATAAAATTAAAATACCGCCGGTCCTATCTCGGCGTGCTCTGGTCGATGGTGGAACCGCTTCTTACGATGATTGTTCTTACACTTGTCTTTGGAACACTGCTTGGACATAACGAGAAATCATTTCCGGTTTATATTCTGACCGGGCGTTTGATGTATACGCTCTTTTCCCAGTCTACAACGTCCGCATTAAAATCAATCCGGCAGAACGAGGCGATGATTAAGAAGGTATATGTGCCGAAATATTTATATCCGCTTGCAAATATCTGCTTTAATTACATTTTGTTTTTGATTTCGCTCGTTGTGCTTGGCGCGGTAGCCTTGGTACTTGGTGTGTATCCAACCTGGCGGACATTGCTTGCGGTGGTGCCGCTTGTGGTCTTGTTTCTGTTGTCTGTCGGCGCTGGGCTGATACTTGCGACCGTCGGTGTTTACTTCCGGGATATGGAATATCTATGGAATGTAGGACTCATGCTTGTCATGTACACCTGCGCGATTTTCTATTATCCGGAGAAGATTTTGTCGAGCAATGTAAGCTGGATTTTAAAGTATAATCCGTTATTTTGTATTATTTCGAATTTCAGAAGCTGCATAT
>JBJEMZ010000029.1:0-3835 GCA_051879935.1 Wujia sp. | reverse complement strand
AAAGCAAGCAGAGAATTCTTTCTCTCAATGCATCCATCGAGGCAGCCCGTGCCGGCGAGTTTGGCCGTGGCTTCAATGTCGTAGCCGGAGAAGTCGGAAAGCTTGCTGCAAACTCAGAGGAAATCAACAAATCAATTAAGGTATCCATCAACAAATTAAATGGTGTCATCAGCCATCTTGATGCATGCAGATAATCTGATTTAATCGAATAACACAAATTAAAAAAGAGATAGAAATGCGTAGGATATTTTTTCCTATACTTTCTATCTCTTTTCAATTAAAATATCTATGCACTACTCTGCAATCAGAATTCTTGCCGTCACCTTCTTCATCTTTCTCGATACAATATAAGAAAACACAAAGTAAAGTATCATCATAAACAAAACCGGTATCACTGCTGCCTGCACATTCAGGCTTGCAGAAAAATTGCTGATACCAAATGTCATAAATATGGCTCCGATAATCTTATTCGAGAATAAGAGTGTCAGCACCACACCGATGACGGAACCGATGCATGCCGTAATCACAAAGCGTATAGCAAACTGCATTCGAAGGCTTCCGGACGTAAAGCCCATGGCTTTATATATCCCATAATCCTGCTTTTCCCGTGCAAAAATTTTCGCACAAACTAACACGATTGTCACAATGATAAAAACAGCCGACAGGATATAAATGATAACTGCTATTCCGTTTACGGCCATGATAATCGTACGCATGCCATCCCATGTATCATTGATTCTTACATCGGCCTCCTCCTCAGTAAAACGCTCATGAATCGCAGTTTCGATTGCCTGCGCCTGTTCTGTATCCGTAAGGACATATCGATATGAATAATAATTTAATTCTCCACATAATCTTTCATATCCTTCATAGGACATCCAAATGTTTTTACCCGAGTCATTGGAGCTTTGGTGGTATCCGGCTACAATATAATCCTTGCTGTTTCCCTGATAGAATATCGATATTGTATCCCCCATTTTGATTCCATAGCTGTCCGCAACAAACTCTGTAATCAGGATTTCATTGTCATATTCACATGTACGGCCCTTATAAACTGTCTGCATTCGTTCCGGCTCACTTATGATACCACACCAGATCTGTGTGTCGTTCAACATAACATACTGTGCAAACGCCTGAAATTTTTCAAAATCAGAATACTCCTTAATCAGAGTATCAACCTCCTCGGCGATTTCCTCAGAAGCACATGCAACCATCATATCATAAGAAACCGGTTCAAACATGACATTTAATCGTTCACCGCCATCTGAAAAATAAATACACATATCCGTTATCATAATCATAAACATCACAAGAATTGCAGTGATGATTATTGCTCCGGCATATTGTTTCTTGCCGGATATGAGCTGCCGGTATGCAAGCGATGCAGAAAGTGCCTTTTTCGATACCGGAAGCTTTCCAATATTTGAAAAATATACATCCTTCTTTCCTCCATTCATTGCGCGAACCGGTGTAATCTTTGCAAGCTTAGAAACCTTAATCAAAATAAACACAATCAGGATGATAAATATCAATCCCATAGACAAAAGACTTTCAACCATGGCAGGCTTTGGCAGGACATACAGTCCTGTCGAGGACCGCATCCCCGTGAAAATCACCTTGATAAGCGGAATCGCGCACGGAATACCGAGGATTCCTCCGACAAGGGCAGCCAGCATATAACCAAGCAGAATCGACACCTTTAATTTTCCGTTACTGACTCCCACAGCCTTTAAAATTCCGAGATTCACATAGTCCTGCTCGATACTTGTACTGATGTTGTGACTAAGTACAACCAGCATTGCAAACACAAGCATTATTATAAATCCGATTAAAATGCCCGAGAAAATATTTGTGAGCATCGTCATATAATTTAACATCATACTCCGTGTAAATGTAATCCACGAATAACCGGAAACAGATGTCTTTTTGTTTAACTCTGCCTCGAACTGTATATCATTCATGGTGCTGTCTTCATCCCGAAAGACATTAATCAATATACAGTGTGTCCCTTCCACTTTCTCAATTCTTTCAAAATCTTCCCTGCAAATCAGAAGTGTCTTTACTCCCATCATAGAAGACCCCATATATGGATCCTCAAAGTATCCGGCAACCTTAAATGTATATTGTCCGTTTATATATCTAAGTGTAATTTCATCTCCCACCTTACAGTTATAGAGGGATTGAAAGCTTACCGGAACAACAATCTCGCCTTTTTGAAGCATTGGGACTTCGATTTGTTTCGCATTTTCATCATAGATCTTATAATTCACATACTCTGACTGATAATCAAGCACCACAACCGACGAATTTCCTGTCTTTCCATTCATATCAGCGATATCCATACAAAAAGCCGGTATCTGATCAACACGGTCCACATCCCTACAAGTTTCAAGATTATCTGCCAGCTCCTCACATGACTGCAAATAATTCTCATCTTCCCCGCTATGCCTGATAAAAGCAACAAAATGTCCAAACCCGGCTTCCTCGATTGCCTGCTTATCATACTTTTTTATATTTAGATATACGCCAAATACCGTCGTAATCGATATGGATACCACAAACATCAAAATCGCAATGCTGATGTAGGCACCTTTATTCTTCCGGAAATTCCCCCGGATAATCGTCATAATCTCTCGCATCGTCTGCACCTCCCCTTTTTACCAGTGCATCGATGAAAGCCATGCATTCACCTGTTTTTCACGATCCTTGATATCCTGTTCCGAAAATACCGGAAGCTCCATCTCCCCGCAGATTTTCCCATCCTCCAGATATATCAGGCGATTCCCGCGCATTGCCGCACGCACATCATGCGTCACCATCAGGATGCTCTGCCCCTTCGCATTTAGGTCAGACAAAAGCGCAAGCACATCCTCCGTATTTTTCCGGTTCAGCGCTCCGGTAGGCTCATCCGCAAATACGATACCCGGTTTACCGATGACGGCTCTTGCAATCGCTGCTCGCTGTGCTTCTCCGCCGGATACCTGTGACGGAAGCCGGTCCTTTGCCTCTGCAATATTCATCTGTTCAAAAAGCGCAAGTGCCCGCTCCTTTACCTGCTGTGTCGATTTCTCTTTTTCGAGATATCCCGGCACAAGCACATTTTCATAGAGAGAAAGATTGCTTACAAGATGCACCTGCTGAAACACAAACCCAAACTCCCTTGCCCGAAGTGCCGCAAGCTTCTTCTCCGAACATTCGGTTATCTCCTCCTCACGATAAAAAATTGTTCCGGATGTGGCCTTATCCATGCCGCTTATACAGTATAGAAGGGTTGATTTACCGGAACCGGAAGACCCCATAATAACTGTGAAATCCCCCTCATAAATATCGAGGTCTATGTCATTTAATACGTGATTCTGACTTCCCTCATTGGCAAAGCTTTTACAGAGCTTTCTTGCTTTTAAAATTGCTGTTTTCATATAGACTCCCTTTCCTTTTTGGAACATTGCTGTTCATCATTGAATGAATCTTACAACAGAAGTTATTAAGGAATCCTTAAGACTTAAAGTTTATTGAAAAAATCCAGTCTTACCGTAAGACCATCTTTCCCATTCAGCAATGTTACTGTTCCGCCCATCTGCTCCATCACATACTTTACGATAAATAGACCAAGGCCTGCACCCGGCTTATCTCCATGATTGCTGCCCCTGTAAAACTTGTCAAATATAAACGGCATATCCTCCGGAGAAATTCCATTTCCCTCATCCCTTATATCCAGTCTGTAGCCCTCCTCCGTAACTGCCGTTTCCACGTAGATCTTCCCGTCAGCATACTTCCGGGCATTGTTAATAATCTTTTCAATCACCTGTGCAATGCGTGCCGGATCCCCCTCTTT
>JBJEMZ010000028.1:0-3840 GCA_051879935.1 Wujia sp. | reverse complement strand
CGATGGCGTAAAGGAAAAGGATATAAATCTGCAGATTGCATATTGCTTAAAGGCACAGCTGCAGGCACGTGGTGTAACCGTTATTATGACGCGGGAGGATGACGGCAGTCTTGCTACGAGCGGTGCGACGAATAAGAAGGTGTCGGATATGCACAATCGTGTCAGTCTTATCAATGACTCTCAGGCAGATTTGTTAATCAGTATCCATCAAAACAGCTATACCGATGCGAGCGTAAGCGGTCCGCAGGTGTTTTATCATGGTCAGTCGGAAGAATCAAAGCAACTGGCAAAACGGGTGCAGGATAATCTGATCGAGGAGATATCCCCCTCTAAAATACGGGAAATCAAGGCGGAGGACAGCTATTACATCTTAAAAAACAGCACATGTCCCGGCGTGATTGTAGAGTGCGGGTTCTTAAGCTGTCCGGAGGAGTGTTCAAAGCTTCAGAACCCGGAATACCAGCAGGATATCGCCCGGGCAATTGCGAGGGCAGTGTGTCAATAATGCAAACTCATCCGGATTTACTTGTTATTCGCTTTGACAAGTTGTAAAATAATTTTAAGAGCTAAAGAATGGAAGTGGAGGTTCGGGTGATGAATGATAAGATGAATATGGCACTTCGTCTTGCGAAGGAGGGACGCCAGGAAGGGTTTGTCTATCTGAGGCAACAGACATATAGTGTACTGATGCAAAAAGCAATGGAAATTCTTGGAGATGAACTGGCAGCAAATACGGTTTTGGAACAGACATACCAACAGGTGTTTAGCCGCATAGCAGAGGTTGCGACTCCGGAACAGTTTGAACAATGGATAGTGGATGTTGTAGTATATTTTGCAAATCAGCAGCCTGCGCAACCGGAAAAGAAACAAGACAAACGAGGTTTTTTACATACCGCAGCCGGGAAGGCTGTTCTCTTTGTAATTGTTCTGGCTGTGGCAGGAGGCATTGTAACAGGCGTGCTTCTGCATAATAAGAATAAAAATGACGAAATACCGACAGAGGCTCAAAATAACACGGAAATGATTGCGAATCAGGATGATAAGACGGAATCAAAGACAGAGGCAGCAACAGAAGCCACAACAGAGGTTACAACAGAGACCACAACGGAAGAGGTGGTTGAGGAAGCAGTTGACTATGCATCCGTTTATCTTGCGATTTTAAAAAGAGAACAGGATAAAATTGCATACTATAATCAATACAGACATGAGTTTGGTGATGACTGGACAGCAGATTATGCAGAAAATGCACCAATTGCGTTTTCTGATATAACCGGAGATGGCGTACCGGAATTGTTGTTTATTGCCTCACAATCTCTGGAAAATAATTATGTTGCAGATTTGTATGTATACACAGTTGAAAACGGTGATGAAAAGCTGATTCTTTATGAGAGTGGATGGGATGTGCAGGTTGCAGGCGGGTCCACCTATGCGCTGTTCCAGATAGAAGGAGATTCGGCACTTTATGCGTCAAATGGCATGGCGGATGACTTTACGGAGGAAAATTATTATCGATATGATGTGCTCGCAAACGGAAATATATCAAAAACAGAGCTTATGACAAGATACAATGCACCAAATGAGGATTACACGCAGACGATTTCCACATGCACGGTAAACGGATCGGATGCAACAGCGGAAACATTTCAAAATGAGCTGGACAACCTGACCGGAAAGATAACAACCCTGCTTATATACAATCACAGCCCGTTTGATGATCGGGCTGCAGAGAAGATGGCACAGGCAGAGCCAAAGTATATGACTTATGATGAAGCGGTAACGTACCTGTCAGAAATACAGTAAGGGCTTTTGGATTAGATTTAATACAACCTGCTTTGCCGGGAGTTTATATTATTTTTAGAAAGAGGGGAAACGTAAGATGAAAAAGAAAATAATCTCATTCGTATTGTGTGTGCTCTTATGTATCGGAATCTGTACACCGATATCTGCAGCAGAATTGTCAACAGAGACGGCGGTGACAACGGAAACTACTGTAGAGACAGTGGATACCTTGGCTACAGAAACAGATGGAACGTTGCAGGAATCATCAGAAAATGTAGGTGCATCCTTAAATGCGACAGATATCACTTTGTATGGACTGACAAGTGCCTATGCGGAAAAGCTGACGATTCCGTCGAGCTTGAAACAGTCGTTCCAGATTGTAGTAAATAATGCAGGCAATGTGTCTTATGTGGTATCTTCCGGTTCGAATATTACAGTCAGCAACACGGGATTGGTCGAGATCAATTATACAACATGGTATTATTATGACGGTTATGGAACGACCCAGCCGCCAAGCGAGGGACAGACACCAAATCGTATCGAAAAAGATTTCAGGACCGGGGACGCTGTTATAACTGTGACGGCAGATGGGCAGACCTACAAGGTTAATGTGCATGTTGTGGATTATGCGAATTATTATGCGGATCAGGTTATTGAGGACTATATTGCAGAAAACATCACATCGGATCTGATAGATATGGAGCTGATGAAAAAAATTGCAGCATTTCCGGCAAACTATAATTACAGTGCTTCTTATTCCGGCAGCACAGCCATGATTGTGTTCGGTGGTGGAGACTGTTGGGCAAGTACAAGCGCAATTATCAAAATCTGTGATAAGCTTGGTATTGAGGCATGGGTCCGAAACGGAAATAAGGATGCAGGTGCCGGAAGTGGTCATCGAAATGCGGTCGTTTCTTATAACGGAAAGTATTATGAACTTGAAGCGGGCTATGTGGGTACGGCACCAAGGGCTTATTCGGTAATTGAGCGGGACAGTTTGTTTTGCTATCGCAGTTCGGATAGCGGGGTTACCGTCTATCAATATGATGGACATGATACATCGCCCAAAACACTTGTAATTCCGGAGACACTTCGTGAAAAAAATGTGATAGCGATTGAAGATAATTTCGCAGTCGGTTCACTTCGTGCGAATTTTACTTCTATACAATTGCCTGACACGGTTACATCGATTGGGAAGTTTGCGTTTGCGAGCTTCGAGAAGGTGACGACTATCAATATACCGGCGTCGGTAACAGAAATAGAAACCGGGGCGTTTGCACAATGCTCTTCATTAAAGAATTTTAACTGCGCAGCAGACAACCCATACTTCTCATCGGCAGATGGTGTGCTGTATGATAAGAATAAGCAGACAGTAGTGAGTGCACCGGGAGTTGAAACAATAACACTTCCGGATACAGTGTCTTCCATGGAGGAAGGGGCTTTTAGTTATAATTTTAATTTAAAAAAAGTGATATTGCCGGAGAATATGACAGCAATTTCGGATAATGTGTTTTTTTATTGTGACTTCCTTGAAAAAATATACATACCGAAGTCTGTCACAAGCATTGGGGAAAATGCATTTTATAGGTGCGATGATATGACGATTTATGGTGTGGCAGGCTCCTATGCACAGAACTACGCAGAAGAAAATGATATCAATTTCGTTGAGTGTACATCGGGCACAGATCCGGTAATTGACCTGGATCCAACGACGGACCCGGACCCAGTACCGGCCCCGGATCCAACGACGGACCCGGACCCGACACCGGATTCAACACCGGCTGTCGCTGTATCTTACCGTACCCACGTGCAGTCCTTTGGCTGGCAGGGGTACGTGACAAACGGCACCATCAGCGGAACAAGCGGAAAAGCAAAACGTCTGGAAGCAATCAACATCTCTGTAAACGGAAATACGAATCTGGGCATCCGATATACAACGCACTGCCAGAGTTATGGCTGGTTACCGTGGTCGGCAAATGGCGAGATGAACGGAACGGAAGGCGAATCAAAGCGGCTGGAAGCAATCAAGATTCAGCTTACGGGAGCGGACAAGGACAAATA
>JBJEMZ010000027.1:0-3901 GCA_051879935.1 Wujia sp. | reverse complement strand
AAATAAAGCACGGAATCTACCATGTGCTCCAAAGTTCTAGGGCCCGCGACATTACCTTCTTTTGTTACATGACCGACAATAAATATCGCAATATTATGTTGCTTTGCAAGCTGCATCAGCCTTGCAGTCACCTCTCGAACCTGTGTGACGGTTCCCGGTGCCGACCCAACCTCCTCGACAACCATCGTCTGTATGGAGTCAATAATCACAACATCCGCATTTCCTTTTGCAATGACATCTGCAACATTGTCCATATCGTTATCGCACAGTAACAGCATATCCTTTTCAAATACGCCGATTCGCTCTGCCCGCATCTTAATCTGCGACAAAGACTCCTCACCCGACACATACAGGACATCCTGATTGCCATGCACAAGATTTCTGCACATCTGAAGCAGGATTGTGGATTTTCCAATACCCGGGTCTCCGCCTACCAGCACAAGCGAGCCCCGCACGATTCCGCCTCCTAATACGCGGTCAAGTTCCCGCATTCCGGTTGAAATGCGGCTTTCATCCGCTGTTGTGACCTGCAGAATACCCATAGGCGTAACAGCGTCCTTATGCATTGTTTTTCCGGTTTTGGCGCCAACCTTTACCCGCTCTTCCACAAATGTATTCCAGGCTCTGCATCCGGGACACTGCCCCTGCCATTTTGCAGATTCATACCCACATTCCTTACAATAAAAAACCTGTTTTTCCTTTGCCACCTTTTTGCCTCCATACAATGTTAAAGAAAAAAGCCGTCGTACCAGACACTCGTCTGATGCGACAGCTTTTTGTTGTTACAGAATTACATCTTCTCGACTAAAATATCGACCATCTTTGCCGGTTCAAGTTCCACACTCAAATTCAACTTTCCGCCCAGATTTGTCTTCATCTTTCCGACATATACTTTATCGATATGAATCTTGTATTCCTTTTCTGCCTCAAGTTCAAGTGTAATCTGAGAGTCCTCTGTGCCTTCCACTACAAAATTTACAGCCTTGTCCGTAGCACGAAAATCATGTACAACCGTTCCCGGTACCGACTCATAAACAAACATGCCGTTTCTCTCAAGCTTTGTAATCTCTCGGAATGTCTTAATCTTATAGCTGTCACCACGATACTCAAATCCGTCTTTCTTTGTTTTTGCCGCTAAAGCAAAATTACCAAAACTGAGAGCACCTGTTTCTTCCTCACGAATCAATTCTTCGATTACTGCCATTTTGTGTTCCTCCGTATTTTATTTTATCCCCAAAGCTACATATTATGTTTTAATATAATTTATTATACAACAAATTAACACAAGATTCTACTAATATTTACAAACGTAACTATTATTTTTTTGTGAACACAACCTTGTCTTCTGCGACCGACATACTCACCTTGTCAGAAGCCGCAATACGTCCGGATAAAATCTCCTCTGCAAGCGTATCTTCTATATAATTCTGAATTGCACGTTTAAGCGGTCTTGCGCCGTATTTCTTATCGTAACCCTTATCAAAGATAAATTTCTTAACCTTATCCCCATATGTGAGAGTGATATCCATCTGCTTGGCAAGGCGGGTTTTAAGTTCCCGAAGCATAAGGGCCGCAATTCCCATAACGTCCTCTTTTGAGAGCGAACGAAATACAATAATGTCATCAATTCGGTTCAAAAACTCCGGTTTAAACATCCGTTTTACTTCTTCCATGACATTATTTTTCATATCCTTATGATCTGCATCCGCATCCCCGACACCCGAAAAACCAAGCTTCTTCGGATCAATAATTCTCTGTGCACCGGCATTACTTGTCATAATGATAATTGTATTTTTAAAGTCTACCGTTCTGCCCTGTGAATCTGTAATCCGTCCGTCATCGAGCACCTGAAGCAGCACATTGAACACATCCGGATGCGCCTTTTCAATCTCGTCGAACAAAATTACGGAATACGGATTTTTTCGAACCTGTTCTGAGAGCTGTCCGCCCTCCTCAAAGCCAACATATCCGGGCGGTGAACCAATCATCTTGGATACACTGTGTTTTTCCATATATTCGGACATATCAACACGAATAATTGCATTTTCGTTTCCGAACATAGCCTCTGCAAGAGCTTTTGAGAGTTCTGTCTTTCCGACACCGGTCGGTCCTAAAAACAGAAAAGAACCAATCGGACGTTTCGGATCCTTCAGTCCTACCCTGCCTCTCCGGATAGCCTTTGCAACCGTATCAACCGCCTCGTTTTGTCCGACAACCCGTTTATGAAGAATTTCTTCGAGCTTGAGCAATCGCTGTGATTCTGTCTGCGTAATCTTGCTGACAGGGATTTTCGTCCACACGGACACAACATCTGCCACGTCATCTTCCGTAACAATCAGCTGCTCATGCTCTTTCTCGCGAATGGTATCTTTCGCTTTCTCTATCTTCTTTTCTATTTTGTCGAGTTCTTTTTTCAAGGATTGTGCAAGCTCTATATCCCCTTCCGCAAGCGCATCCTCGAGTTCCTGCTGCAATGCGCGGTATTGCTCCTCCGCCTTTAATGCCACTTTGTTTCCGGAAAATATACCAAGCTTTTTCCGTGATGCCGCCTCATCAATCAGATCAATGGCCTTATCCGGCAGGAAACGGTCATTGATATAACGGATTGCATAATCGGTTGCCGCTGTAATCGCAGTATCACTGATACTTACACCATGATGTTCCTCATACTTTTCACGCAAGCCCTCAAGAATTGCGATTGTTTCCTCCCTTGTCGGCTCCTCGACATAAACAGGCTGAAATCTTCGCTCAAGTGCAGCATCCTTTTCAATGTATTTTCGATATTCGGTTCTTGTGGTTGCACCAATCATCTGCACTTCGCCACGTGAAAGTGCCGGTTTCAAAATATTGGATGCGTCAATTGCTCCCTCGGCACCTCCTGCGCCAATAATCGTATGAAGCTCATCCACGAACAAAATAATATTTCCGTCTGCACGCACCTCTGCAATCACGCGTTTGATACGTTCCTCAAACTCACCACGATATTTAGAACCTGCTACCATTCCGGACAAATCCAGACTCAGAATCCGTTTATCCGCCAGAATCTCCGGTACGCTTCCGGAAGCTATCATCTGCGCAAGGCCTTCCACAACCGCAGTCTTACCTACACCCGGTTCACCCACCAGACACGGATTGTTTTTCATGCGTCTGCACAAAATCTGCATCACTCGCTCAATCTCTGCATTTCGTCCCACAACCGGATCCATACTGCCTGCAAGTGCCGCCTTTGTGAGATCACGGCTGTATTGCTCTAACGTTGGCGTCGCAGACTTCTTCTTATTTTTCGGAGTTTTCACTGCCGCAAGTTCCTTTTTTATCTGGTTTGTATCCATTCCAAGCGCAGCCAGCGTATCCGTAAATATCTTCTGAAGATTCACTGACATGGAATTTAACAATTTGATGGCAAGCGAATCCTCAGACTTTAAAATAGCAAGCAGGAAATGCTCTGTTCCAACCTGTTTGTCATGGAGCCTTCCAGCCTCTTTTTCCGCAAGCTCAAGCATAGTAGTCAGCTTATCTGAATACTCCGGTTTTCTTTTTACACCGGACTTCCCAAACGCCTGACTACGTTTTAAATAATTTCTTACTACATCGTCATCTGCCCCGTTTTCTGCCAAAATCTTCCAGGCAGTTGTTACCGGACAGCTAAGCATAGCATACAAAAGATGTTCGGTTCCTATATAGTCATGCTTCATTGTACGGGCAGTATTTTCCATAACCGCAAGCACATCCTGCGCCTGCTCTGTAAATTCAAGTCTCATGTTTCCCTGTTACCTCCATTCTGAATGTCGCCAAATTCTTTGTACATATTTGTTATAATCTGGTGCATTTCAGAAAGACTGATATCCTTACATATTGCCTCGGCTACCAGCATCTGCATATTCACATTCATCTTCTCCAG
>JBJEMZ010000026.1:0-3918 GCA_051879935.1 Wujia sp. | reverse complement strand
AACAAACGCGCAAAGAGTGCAAAGCTTAGAGTTTTTGAGAAAGTTAAGGAGAGTGAGGTATGGCACAGCAAACAAGAAGACAACTTTATTACACGGATGGCAGTGCAGCAAGGCAGATGTATGCGGCTCCGGTTCGCCGTACGGCAGTACCGGAAAGACATGTACAGCCAAACCGGAGGCAGACACCGCAGGAACGGCCGCAGGTAAGACGGAAGGTTACGGTACAGACAAAAAAAACACTTGCGTTTTCAGCCGGATATATGATGTTTATGACTATGATGGTATGTCTTGTTGTTGCATCTTGTGTATTGATGCTATACATGAATACTAAAATCAGTACACAGCAAAATAATATCAGTGCATTGGAAGCGGAACTTGAAAAAATAGAAGATGACAATGCAGCACACAAAATCCGGTTAAATAACATGTACACGTTGGATGACATCTATAATGTTGCAACCAATGAACTTGGCATGGTATATGCAAAGAAGGGACAGATCATATATTATGATAGTGCAAATGAGGATTATGTAAAACAATATCAGGATGTTCCGGGTTCGAATTAGGATAATTACATCAGAATCGAGCAGTTTTGCTGCTCGATTTTTGCGGTTGAGGTGATAGTATGGCTGAAAGAACAAGAAGAACAAGAAAAAAGGGTCCGAAGGTTTTTACCAATAAGATGCGTGACAGACTTACAGGGGTGGTAGTTTTTATCATGATTGGGTTTGTCATACTGGTAGGGAAAATAATATATGTAAATGCTAAATCGGGTAAGCAGTATGAACAACAGGTTCTGACACAGCAGGGGTACTCGAGCAAGGTGATTCCTTATAAACGCGGAGATATTCTGGATGCAAACGGAACACTGCTTGCCACAGACAAAAAGGTATATGATCTGATTTTGGAGCCGGCCAATATCGTGGAGTATGATAAGAAAAAAGAAGCTACAATTGCTGCGTTAAAGGAGTTTTTTGGTTTTACGGAATCTGAAATCAGTGAGTTTTTGAAGAATGAAAATTCGTATTATGTGGTGGCAAAAAAAGGTGTTGAATATGAGGATGTGCAGGCGTTTGAAGAGTATTGCAATTCAGACGAAGGTGCTTATGTTGTCGGAATCTACTATGAGGAACGTTATGTGCGCTTGTATCCAAATGATGAGCTTGCCTGCCATTTGTTAGGGTTTACGGTAAGTGGCAATGTCGGCATGTATGGTGTGGAAGAAGAGTATAACAGTAAGCTGAATGGGACAAACGGCAGAGAATACTCGTACTTAAATGAAGATTATGGTGTAACAAGGTCGATTGAAGCTGCGGTAAACGGGAATAATCTGATTACAAGTATCGATGCAAATGTACAAAAAATCGTGGAGGAAAAGGTAAAGGCCCGTCTGGCAGAGGAGGATGCCAAGAATATTTCGGTACTTGTCATGGATCCGAACAATTGTCAGATACTTGCACTTTACAATTCCCATACGTACAATCCAAATGATGCTTATGATTTGGATTCGACAATGTATCAGTTTGATACAGAGGAAGAATTGGAAGCAGCAGGATTTAGCAGCTTCGAGGATTTTAAGAAAAACGGAACCGATGAACAGCATGTGGATGCACTGTATAAGGTGTGGAGAAATTTTCCGGTCACGGATGTGTTTGAACCGGGTTCGACTTATAAAACATTTACGATATCGGGAGCCTTGGAAGAAGGTGTGATTTCACCGGAGGATACATTTTACTGTGACGGTGGTGAACAGGTGGAGGATTATTATATCAACTGCCATTCCCACTCCTATGGCGGACACGGTATGGTAGATTTGTCGGGGGCACTTGAGAATTCCTGTAATGATGCCCTGATGCAGATTGCCGCAAAAGAGGGCGTCAGCATGTTTGATAAATATCAGATTCTGTTTGGATTTGGTCAGGCAACCAATGTGGACCTTCCGGGAGAGCCGAGCAATTCATCCTTGAGTACACTGGTCTATCATGCAAATAATATGCATTCGGTAGAGCTTGCCACCTCCTCATTTGGACAGGGCGTGACGACATCGATGATGCAGATTGCGACGGCGTTTTGTTCTGCGATAAATGGAGGATATTATTATGAGCCGAGTGTTGTGCAGAGAATTGAGGACGAAAAAGGAAACATCGTAGAGAATCTGGAACCGGTGCTTGTGAGAAGAACTATTTCAGAGGATGTATCCGCACAGATGCGGCAGTTTTTAAAATCGGTTGTATCCGAAGGAACCGGAAAAAAGGCGGCGGTTGAAGGCTATGAAATCGGCGGAAAAACCGGTACGGCAGAAAAGCTTCCTCGAGGAAACGGAAAATATATACTTTCCTTTATTGGATTCGCTCCGGTAGACAATCCACAGGTGGTGATTTATGTGGTTGTGGATGAACCGGAGATGCAGTCGGGAAGCGGCTCAGCGTCCTTTTTGTTTTCCGAGATTGCGGCAGAGATTTTTCCGTATCTGAATATTTATAAGACAGATGAAAGCTATGATATTGATAAAGAGACAGCAGAGGACGAACCGGCGACTCCAATCTATGAGGGACCGGCACCGGAAAATGATGTGGCCGGCGGAAGCGACAATCCATATGTAGAAGGTAGTTCTGAAGGTACAACCGAAGCAACCACCGAAGCAACAACTGAGGAGGGAACACAGCCTCCGGAGCCGGAACCTGAGACGACAACTGAGCCGACTCCGGGGGAACAATAAAGGAAAGCAGAACACATATGGATTAGAGCAGGACTGGAATACAAACCATCCCTTTCGAATACATTTTATAAACTGAGCAAAATGGTGATGGTGCAGGTGTGGGATATCTTTACGAGCTATCATCGGAAAAATCTTTTGATAGTTATTATTGCTTTTCTTTGTATGTTGGCTATAATATCGGTGAAGCTTGCGTGGATTATGACGGTGAATGCGGAGAACTACAACTATAGAGCCCGGGCGATTCAGGAACGTGAGCGAAGTATCAAGGCAAAACGGGGACTCATATATGACAGAAACGGTGTGGTGCTTGCGAGCAATCAGGCGGTTTGTTCAATATCTGTTATTCACAACCAGATTGAAGATCCGGAAACGGTGATTCGTGTGCTTTCTGAAAAGCTCTCATTGTCGGAGGATTATGTGAGAGAGCGTGTGGAAAAGCGTTCCGTCCGGGAAAAGATAAAAAGTAACGTGGACAAGAATCTGGCAGATGAAATCCGGGCGTTAAATCTTGCCGGTGTTATGATTGATGAAGATTACAGACGCTATTATCCGTATGAGACCCTTGCTTCCCATGTGCTTGGCTTTACCGGAAGTGATAACCAGGGAATTGTCGGGATTGAAGTATATTATGATGAGCTTCTGATGGGAGAAAACGGAAGCATAAACACCCTCACAAACGGCAGGGGAATCGAAGTGGAAAATATGGCAGAGAGAAGAGTGGAGCCTGTCTCCGGGCAAAATCTTGTCACTTCCATTGATATCAATATACAGCAGTATGTTACACAGACCGCGCTTGAAGTGTTAGAAAAGAAACAGGCAAATCGTGTCTGCATTATTGTTATGAATCCGCAAAACGGAGAAATCTATGCACTTGCGGATGTGCCGGAATACAATCTGAATGAACCGTTTACACTTAATTATGAGCTTGCAGACGGCGAGGAAACAACACAGGATATGCTGAATCAGATGTGGCGGAATTACTGTATCAGTGATACGTATGAACCGGGATCAACCTTTAAGATTGTAACGGCAACGACAGCATTTGAACAAGGGGTATTATCCGTGGATGATACATTTTATTGTCCCGGATATTATATAGTTGAAGACAGAAGGATTCGCTGCCATAAGGTGGCAGGACATGGAGCCGAGACATTTCGGGATGGAATCATGAATTCCTGCAATCCTGTATTTATGCAGGT
>JBJEMZ010000025.1:0-18440 GCA_051879935.1 Wujia sp. | reverse complement strand
CTGTATGAATGCGATGCAGACGAAGCTTGTGGAGATGTATGCGCAGGATAGTACTGTTGGGGGAAATAATAATTATGTGGGAAATAATCCGTATGGTGATGTATCATGGATAGGTACCCCGGAGGCGGAAGATGTCCTTGCCACTGCAGATTCAAAGCCGTATATGCTGATTATGGGACTTGGAAAATACGGAAAATATGAGCAGACGGACAGACATAAAGCCTATACTGTTTATTTTGTTGCATATTGGCCGGCAAAAGACAAGGATCCTATTTTCTTTAATGGTTCAGAGTGGGCGTCGGAATATCCATGGGAGAAAAATGGCGGAAATACATTTATTGTCAACGGAGAAAGTATTGAGTTACAGTTTTATTTTATTGAGGCACCAAGTAAAAATATGTCAAATAACTGGAATGAATTAAAACGATATTTAAAGGTAAACTTTTAATATGAGAAAAAGGAGTAAAACATGAAAATATTAGTAACAGGCGGTGCCGGCTATATCGGCAGCCATACATGTGTAGAACTATTGGAATCCGATTATGAGGTTGTGATCGTGGACAATCTTTACAATGCGAGCCGTAAGGCAGTAGACCGAATCGGACAGATTACGGGAAAAAAGCCTGTATTTTATGAGGCAGATATACGGGACTATGATTTGATGAGTGACATTTTTGCAAAAGAACAGCCGGAAGCGGTCATTCATTTTGCGGGTTTAAAAGCGGTTGGCGAATCGGTTGCAAAGCCGCTTGAGTACTATGAGAATAATATTGCGGGAACTTTGAATCTCTGTAAAGTCATGCGTGAGCATAATTGTAAAAACATTATTTTTTCTTCTTCGGCAACTGTGTATGGAGAACCGGCATTTATTCCGATTACCGAACAATGCCCGAAGGGAGTTTGCACAAATCCGTACGGGTGGACAAAGCATATGCTTGAACAGATTCTGACGGATATTCAGTATGCGGATTCGGAATGGAATGTGATTTTACTTCGTTACTTTAATCCGATTGGTGCGCACAAGAGCGGATTGATTGGTGAGGACCCGAAAGGAATACCAAACAATCTGTTGCCATATGTGGCGCAGGTGGCAATCGGAAAGCTTGCCTGTGTCGGCGTGTTTGGTGATGATTATGATACGCCGGACGGAACCGGTGTGCGCGACTATATCCATGTAGTGGATTTGGCGAAGGGGCATGTAAAGGCCATCGATAAGATAAAAGAAAATCCGGGGGTTAAGGTGTATAACCTTGGAACCGGAAAGGGATATAGTGTTCTGGATGTGATTCATGCGTTTAGCAAGGCCTGTGGAAAAGAAATTCCATATGAGATTAAGGCAAGAAGGCCGGGAGATATTGCGACCTGTTATTCGGATGCGTCCCTTGCAAAACAGGAGCTTGGATGGGAAGCACAGTATGGCATTGAGGATATGTGTGAGGATTCCTGGCGTTGGCAGTCCAAGAATCCGGATGGATATGGTGATATTGAATAATAACTTGAGAAAAACAAGTGAAATTATATAATTATTAGATAAAAAGAAGTGATTTTTAAAAATCACTTCTTTTTTTGAAGCAAAACTTAAAATGTTGTAACTAATAAGCGGTTTGACAAAACAATGTTAAGCATTAATGACTGTTTTGGTTGATTAATAAAAGCAAAAACGGAAAATAACTTGAGATTATTTTGTGTTTGGTAATTTTTGCTTGCGATTCCTGTTTGACAAATTAATTTTATTAAGTATAATAGCAACATGTTGAGTGAAGAGAGCTAGCAGACTTAACAAAAGTAATGATTCTATAGTAAGAGGAGGAAGCGAGTATGACAGAAGAGATTATGAATGCAATTACAAGCGAAGTCTACGGCGTCTGGTTCCTGATCGGTGCAGCATTGGTGTTCTGGATGCAGGCGGGTTTCGCAATGGTGGAGGCAGGTTTCACCAGGGCGAAGAATACCGGTAATATCATCATGAAGAACCTGATGGATTTTTGTATCGGTACAGTCGTATTTATATTAGTCGGTTTTGGACTGTTCCTGGGAGAAGATATCGGAGGTTTTCTTGGAAAGCCAACCTTCAACATCTTCACGGATTATGCAAATTTTGACTGGTCCAATTTCGTATTTAACTTAGTGTTCTGCGCTACAACGGCAACGATTGTATCCGGTGCTATGGCAGAGAGAACTAAGTTCTCATCCTACTGTGTATATTCAGCAGTTATTTCAGCAGTGATTTATCCGATTGAGGCACACTGGACATGGGGCGGCGGCTGGTTATCCCAGATGGGCTTCCACGATTTCGCCGGTTCCAACTGTATCCACATGGTTGGTGGTATTTCCGCTTTGATTGGTGCAGCAATTCTTGGACCTCGTATCGGTAAGTTTACAAAGAAGAAAGATGGAAGCATCAAGGTTGGTGCATTCCCGGGACATAACCTGGCACTTGGTGCACTTGGTGTATTTATCTTATGGCTTGGCTGGTATGGATTTAATGGTGCAGCAGCAACATCACTTCCACAGCTCGGTTCCATCTTTGTATCGACAACCATTGCGCCTGCAGTTGCAACCGTTGTATGTATGATTTTTACATGGGTTCGTTATGGCAAGCCGGACGTTTCCATGTGTCTGAATGCTTCACTTGCAGGTCTGGTAGCTATCACAGCTCCTTGTGATGTTGTAGATGCAGCAGGCGCAGCAATTATCGGTGCAGTAGCCGGTGTGGTTGTTGTATTTGGTGTATGGCTGCTCGATTATAAGCTTCGTGTTGATGATCCGGTAGGTGCTGTAGCAGTACATATGATGAATGGTATCTGGGGTACACTTGCAGTTGGACTTTTTGCAACTGATACAGCTCCGTGCTACGGTCTTGCAGATGCAAATGGAGAGGCAATGCTCGGATTATTCTACGGTGGCGGTTTCAAGCTGCTTGGAATTCAGGCAATCGGTATGCTTGCAACAGCAGCATGGACAGCAATTACAATTACAATTACATTCTTTGCAATTAAGAAGATTATGGGACTGCGAGTTTCCGAGGAAGAGGAAATCACAGGTCTCGATGCAACAGAGCATGGTTTGGAATCTGCTTACGCAGGCTTCATGACATACGGCGACCGTATCAGCGGTTCTACGCCGGTTGCAATCCCTGAGACAGCAGTTCCGGTTGATGAGGCAGTTCCTGTACAGGTTATGGACAGCTCGCCAAATCTTGCTTCCGATGTGAAGCTTACTAAGATTTCTATCATCTGTAAGCAGAGCAAGTTTGAGGATCTGAAGACAGCCTTGAACGATACAGGCGTAACCGGTATCACAGTAACACAGGTACTTGGATGTGGTGCTCAGAAGGGTAAGACAAAGTACTATCGTGGTGTTGAGATGGATATGACATTGCTTCCGAAGGTAAAGGTTGAGGTTGTTGTCAGCAAGGTTCCGGTAGCAAATGTTGTGAAGGCAGCTAAGAAGGCACTTTATACCGGTAATATCGGCGATGGTAAGATTTTCGTATACGGTGTTGAAAATGTTATCAAGGTTCGTACCGGTGAAGAAGGTTTCGATGCCCTGCAGGGCGAGAATTAATCGTTTCCTCGCTATTTCATATAAAAAGATTCCCACAGTTTTCGGACTGTGGGAATTTTTGTGCAATAAGCCGTCATGCAGAAATTATGCTTGCACATAATGTGCGTCTAAACACAAATGCAACCGGCAATTGCGCAATTTCTGCGTATTTTCTAACCGCACTTGGTGGTTGTCAACCGCCTGATATGCTACTATTTCGTTGACGATATCGTTGGAGCAGTTTAAAATAGTCAACACAGAAGGAGGATTTGACAATGATTTTAGCGGATAAGATTATTGCATTGCGGAAGCGGTGCGGATGGTCTCAGGAGGAACTCGCAGGACAGCTCGGAATCAGCCGGCAGTCTGTTTCTAAATGGGAGAGTGGCACATCGATTCCTGATTTGGATAAGATCATTAAGATGAGTGATATCTTTCAGGTCAGTACGGATTATTTATTAAAGGATGAAATCGAAGAAGCGGATCAGGTAGACGTTGTAGATTCGGATGGGGAAGCAGATATAAGAAGTATCTCTTTGGAAGAAGCAAATGCTTTTATGGATACGATAAGGAATGTGGCAGTAAAAAATGCAATCGCTGTACTGCTTTGCGTTTTGTCTCCAGTTTGCCTGTTGTTGTTAAATAGTTTTTCTGAAATCCATATGATAGCGGAAACACTTGCAAATGGAATCGGGATTGGTGTTGTGCTGATGCTTGTTACGATTGCAGTGGCTATTTTCATCCCGAATGGTATGGAGCTTTCAAAATATGAATATCTGGAAAAAGAAAAGGTATCTTTGCAGTATGGTGTAAAGGGGATCGTTGAAAAGAAGAAGGAAACATATGAGCCGGTTTATCGGCGGGATATTGTAATTGGCACAATGCTTTGCATACTTGGAACAATACCGGTTGTGGTGACCGGGTCACTTGAAATGAGTGATTTCGTTGTTTCCCTTTGTATCCCGCTTTTGCTTGTATTTGTTGCAATCGCCACGGTACTCTTCGTAAAGAGTGGCATGATCTACAGCTCTTTCCAGAAGTTGTTACAGGAGGGCGATTACACGACTGAGAAAAAGGAGATCAATCACAGTACAGCTGCGATTACTGCAATCTACTGGTGTACCGTGACTGCGGTTTATCTTGGCATCAGTTTTTATACGATGGCGTGGGGGAAGACCTGGATTATCTGGGCTGTAGCCGGTGTGTTGTATGCGGTTTTATATAGTGTGATGCAGGCAGTTTATTCTAAGCAGGAATAGGATTGCTCAGAAAAAAAACAGGACTGTTGATTTTACTTCAACAGTCCTGTTTTAATTACTTCTGATTGTTAAGAAGAGCTTTCAGTTTTTCAATTTCGGCATCTTTGTCTGCAAGAACTGATAGAATCTCTTTGTCCTTATTTGCAAGAGTTGTCTGCATCTGGCTAATGAGTTTCTCGTTCTCTTCGAGCTTTTTCTCGTTCTCTTCGAGCTTTTTCTTATTCTCTTCAAGTTTCTTCTTATTCTCCTCAAGTTCCTTTGCCTGCTCGTCGATCATAAACTGAACCGTATTTCTGTCCAAAATCTCTAATTCCTTTGAAAATAATCCCATAATACGCTCCGTATTCTGACACATCTCATATATGTCCATGTACATAGGCTCAAATTCAGGATATTGCTGAATCAGGGCTTCAATCTCTTCGGAATCATCTGAGGAAAGAAATGTCAGCCATGCCTCCAACTTGTTACTGATAACTTTATTTTGCATACTTTTTTTGAATATGTCAAGTGGAACAAACAGATATTTCTGCAATAATGCCAGTTCAAGACCTGTGTTGGATTTCGCCTCAAAAAAGTGCAGGTAGTCATCCGGGAATGCATGGAATTCTTCCGGACTTTTCTCAAAAAACACAATCGTATATACAGTTTTGATATCCGTGTATTTAAATGCTTTTCCATGCCTGTCCCGCAACCGCTTGTATTGTCGGAGCAGAAGATCGGATGAGTAGCAGGAGGCACGTTCGCCGGAGAAGAGATACCCGATTTTCTGAATCTCGACATTGGCGATGCTGCCATCTGCAAGCTCGACTACGATGTCAGTCAGAAGCAGAGAGGATTCTGACGCGATTCGTGTGGAATCGTTTGGGAGCACCCGGAGCACTTTAACCTTCATACCAAGCAGCACGGAAAGTAAGTCGCTCAAACGGTCAGGCGTGTATTCCGGGTTGAAAATCTCTTTGAAATACGGGTCGTATGTAATCTTTATACCCCGCGCACCTGTGCAGATATCAAGAAAGATATTCTGACGCTCCGGCGTCCACGAAACATAGGTGGAATGAAGCTTCGTATTTTCCTGTATTTCCTGTAAAACAGCTTGACGCGTGCGGGAAGTCGGGAAATAATTTGAAATTTTCGTATCATTCATTTTTATCATGTTCCTCCAATCATTGGTATTAACATTTATTAAAAAATATATAAATATAAATAATCAAACAATCAAGGGCATCCCTCCAAACCAAGATAAAGTTAATGTTTCTGCCTGGGTAAAAATGAATGATATAAGAATCATTTTACATGGATATAGCAGAAATGGTTGCAGTACAGACTGAGAAAATGTACCGTTGAACTATGCTTTGTAGCAAGAAGTGTAGCATAGAGAAACAAGAAAAACAATAGAAAATGCAAAATGCAATTATAAAGCGCAAAATGTGGATAATGTGGATAACTATTGGTTATAAATACACCTTATAACTAACAGTAAGTTTTATGAATTAACACATTTCAGAGTGATGTGCTATACTTTCAACCATCGACAAGGAAGGAAGGTGATAAGGCTTGATACGATTGGAAAATGTCAGTAAGGAATTTCAGGTAAAAGGTGAAAAGGTACTGGCAGTCAAGCAGGTAAATCTTGAAATTGAAAAAGGTGAGATTTATGGGATAATCGGTTTCTCGGGTGCCGGAAAATCAACACTGGTGCGATGTATGAACTTGTTGGAGGTGCCGACAGGGGCTGTGTATTTTGAGGATGTGAATCTTCTTTCGGTAAGTGCAAAACAGCTTCGTAAATACCGGCAAAAGATAGGAATGATTTTTCAGCAGTTCAATCTGCTGGAGCAAAAAGATGTGATAGATAACATCTGTTATCCGCTTCTGATAGCAGGGGTCAGCAAAAAGAAGGCAAGAGAACGGGCGATTGAGCTGCTGGAGCTTGTGGAGCTGTCTGATAAAGAGCATGCATATCCGGCACAGCTCTCCGGTGGGCAAAAGCAGAGAGTTGCCATTGCCAGAGCGCTTGCGACGAATCCGGAGGTGCTCCTGTGTGATGAGGCAACGAGTGCCCTGGATCCGATGACGACGCGGGCAATACTCGAGCTTTTAAAGGAAATCAATCAAAAGCTTGGTGTTACCATTGTTGTGATTACACATGAGATGCGGGTGGTGGAACAGATATGTGACAGAGTTGCCGTGATGAGTCAGGGCGAGATTGTGGAAGAGGGAACCGTCCGGGATGTATTCCTGAATCCGAAATCGGATACCGCGAAAAAACTGATTCTGCCGGACAGCAGTAAGCCACAGGAGATTGGAACCCACAAGATACTCCGAATCGCATTTGATGGGCAGTCATCCTTTGAACCGGTCATATCAAAGCTTACGATGGAGTGTAACACGATGATTAATATTCTGGGTGCGAACACAGAAAATATCGGAGGCAGGGCTTACGGTCAGATGCTGATAGAACTTCCGGATGATACAGAGGCGGTTCATAAGATAAAGAAATATCTGAAGGCACAGGGCATCTATTTCGAGGAAGGAGGCGATGCGCATGAGTGAGGCAATGGTTTCCCTGCTTGGCAAAGGAATCTTAGAGACGTTATACATGACAGTTGTTTCAACTGCAATCGCGTATCTGCTTGGGATTCCGCTTGGCATACTGGTTTATGTCACAGATGCAAAGAGTATATGCAGTAACCGATGTATAAACTTTATCGTCGGTGTATTTATCAACATGATTCGCTCCATCCCGTTCCTAATTTTACTTGTGGCGATGCTTCCTATTACAAGGGCAATCGTCGGAACAACCATCGGGTCCACCGCGACAATCGTTCCGCTTGTTGCAGCGGCAACACCATTTGTGGCGAGAATGGTGGAATCCTCGTTAAAGGAAGTAAATCCGGGCGTGATTGAGGCAGCAAAGGCGATGGGCTCCTCGCCATTTCAGATTATCTGCAGAGTGCTGCTTCCGGAAGCAAAACCATCCCTGCTTGTGGGATGTACAATTGCGATTGCCACGATACTTGGCTATTCCGCAATGGCGGGCTTTGTCGGTGGAGGCGGTCTTGGAGCAATTGCAATCAATTACGGTTATTACCGATATAAGACAAATGTCATGTTGATTACGGTAGCTTTGTTAATTATGATTGTCCAGCTCTTTCAGGAGGTTGGCATGCGGATTGCAACCCGCATTGATAAAAGATTAAAGTAAATGATAATTTTAAGGAGGATATGACTATGAAAAAGAAAAAATTAGTAGCAGTATTAGCAGGTGTAAGTATTTTGGCAGGTTTGTTGACAGGTTGTGGTAAGGCGAAGGAGGATAAGGTCATAAAGATTGGTGCATCTCCGACACCACACGCAGAGATTCTGGAGGTAATCAAGGACAATCTGGAAGAGGATGGCTATACGCTTGAAATCGTAGAATACAATGATTACGTGCTCCCGAATACCGCAGTGGAAGATGGAGAGATCGATGCGAACTTCTTCCAGCACACGCCATACTTAAATGATTTCAATGCCGAAAACGGAACCCATATCGTATCCGTTGCAAGTGTACATTTTGAGCCGTTTGGAATTTACGGCGGCAAGACAAAATCCCTGGAGGATTTGAAGGATGGCGCTACCGTAGCAGTACCAAACGATACGACAAATGAAGCGCGAGCACTTCTGCTGCTTGAGGCACAGGGACTGATTAAGTTAAAAGATGGGGTTGGTCTTGATGCTACAGTTGTGGATATCGAAGAGAACAAGCTGAATCTGGAAATCAAGGAGCTTGAGGCTGCACAGATTGCCCGTTCCCTTCAGGATGTTGATATCGCCTGCATAAATGGTAACTATGCACTTGAGGCAGGTCTTACTGCAGATGATGCGATTGCATTTGAGGCTTCGGATTCCCTTGCAGCTTCTACATATGCAAATATCGTTGCAGTGAAAGAAGGTAACGAGAATTCAGATAAAACAAAGGCACTTGTGGATGCAATTCTTTCCGATGAAGTCAGAGATTACATCAATAATACGTACAATGGTGCAGTTGTACCGGTATTCTAATATGATATAAAGCATAGAAAAGGGAGAAGATTGATGGTGTTCAATCTTCTCCCTTTATTTTTTACACTTTTGCAGTTGCTCTTCAGAAAATGACATTTGTCACATTTCGTTTTGACAATCTGCACTTACTATTTTCAGTACAGAGTATTATGATGTCTACAACATGAGAAGCATATAAAATCAAATTATGCTTTAAAAGAAAAAAATTTGGAGGGAATCGTATGAGTGAAACAATTGTAAAAATCGAGAATATCGTCAAGAGATACAAAGAGGTTCTTGCGCTCGATCATTTTAATCTCGAAATCAAGGAGGGAGAGGTATTCGGATTGCTCGGACCAAACGGCTCCGGTAAAACAACCACCATCAACTGTCTGCTTTCTCTGCTTTCCTATGATAAGGGAAACATTGAATTATTCGGGAAGAAGATGACGCCGGATAATTATGAGGCAAAACGACAAATCGGTGTCGTTATGCAGAATGTCTCAGTTTATGATGAGCTTACTGTGTATGAAAATATCGACTATTTCTGCGGATTGTACATCAAGGATAAGGAAACACGGAAGCAGTATGTGGAGGATGCCATCAATTTTGTGGATCTGCAGGACTTTAAGAAGTTCTATCCCAAAAAGCTTTCCGGAGGTCTGCTTCGAAGATTGAATATCGCATGTGGGATCGCACATAAGCCGAAGCTTATAATCATGGATGAGCCGACCGTTGCTGTTGACCCACAGAGCAGAAACCGTATCCTTGAGGGTATCGAGGAGTTGAACCGTCAGGGAAGCACAATAATTTACACATCACATTATATGGAAGAAGTCGAGCAGATCTGTACCAGAATTGCAATTATGGATAAGGGCAAAAATATCGCCATCGGTACGAAGGATGAGCTTAAAAAGATGATAAAAAATACAGAGACCATCACGGTTGAGATGAGTGATATCAGCCAGAAAGACCTTGCAGCAATCGAGAAGCTTGAGCATGTTTATCAGGTTACCTATGAGGGTGGCAAGCTTGTTGTCAAATGCAGTGGCGGCAAGCATAACCTGATTCGTGTTATGAACTATATACAGGAGCATGATGTTCCGTGTGGCCGGGTTTATTCAGAGCTTCCGACATTGAATGATGTATTTTTGGAGATTACAGGTAAAGAGCTTAGAGATAAGGAGGCGTAGTCGATGTTTCTACATAATTTTAAATACAATTTTCTGGCTGCCATCCGGGATAAAAATCAGATTTTCTGGAGCCTGATTTTTACGATATTGCTCGGTACGCTGTTTCAGTCCACCTTTGGAAATGCATATGAAAAGAGTGACATTGTAAGCAATATACAGGTTTGTGCTTATATTGAGGATGCGGAGATTGCCGATAACTTCTCGTCAATGATTGAAAATGTTTCGCTTGATGAAGAACATGGGGAAAAGCTCCTTGCCGTCACCTATGGTGATAGTCTGGAGGATGCGAAGAAACTGCTTGATGAAGATGATATGGTTGGTATGTTTTACTCGGAAGACGGAGAGCTAAAGCTTATGGTGAAAGACACCGGAATTACGGAAAGCATACTTTCCTCTGTAGTTTCGCAGTATCATCAGATTATGGCAGTTATAAAGGATACGGCAAATGAGGATCCAAAGGTTCAGGGAAAGGTGATGCTTGCCCTGATGAGTGATGCGGACATCAATATTGAGAAATCAATTGGTGGAGGAACCATGGATGTGTTTATCCAGTATTTTTACAATCTGATTGCTATGTCCTGCCTGTTTGCCTGTTTTACGGGTGTAACATTTTCCATTCGGAATCAGGCAAATCTGTCAACACTTGGCGCGAGAAAAACAATTGCAGGATCCGGTGGCGCAATTCAGACATTTGCCGGACTTGCTGCACACTGGGTAATCCTGAGTGTACTTACAATTCTTGCGTTTGGATATCTGATGTTGATCGGCGTTGATTTCGGAAGTCGAATCGGAGGTGTCATCCTTGTGATTCTGGTTGGCTGTTTGCTTGGATTATCCTTTGGATATTTCATTGGAAGCATCGGAAAGCTGTCCGAAAGTGCAAAGGATGCGATCACAACGGCGGTTTCTCTGCTTATGTGTTTTCTGAGCGGGCTCATGATTCTGGATATGCGTATGGTTGTTGAGGAGCATTGCCCGATTATCAATCGAATCAATCCGGCAGTTATGATCAGTGATGCCTTTTACGCACTGAATGTATACGATACCTACGACCGTTTTGCGGGCAACCTCATTTCGATGACGGTGCTGTCAGCAGCATTTATTGTGGGTGGAATTCTTTTGGGAAGGAGAAAACAGTATGCAAGTCTTTAATACATTTTTTAAGATAACAAAAAAACAGATTCCTTCGTTTATTACATATTTTGTCATATTCACGATATTGCTATGTGTCATGTCTGCAATCGGAACAGGCAATAATGCTTACACGGAATCGAGGCTTTCGGTTGCAATCTTCAATCAGGATACCTCGACGAAGGCAGAGTATCTGACAGAATACCTGAGCAAAAAGCATGATATCGTAACTGTGGAAAATGATGATGAGACGATACGGGATTCCCTCTTCTTTGAGGTGCTTGATTATGTGCTTTATATCGAGGACGGATGTTCTCTTACAAATATCAAACGTCCGGGAAGTACAACCGGTATGTATGTAGATAATCAGATTGACGCATTTTGTAAAACCTATGATGCTTATCTTTCTGCAGGATGTGATGAGGCAGAAGCAAATGAGAAAACAATACAGGCGCTTGATAATGAAAACCTTGTGAGCATGAAAGGGAAGGGATCGAAGAAGCCGACAATCTATTATTTTTATACATATCTGACTTATATCCTGATTGGCCTTTTGATTAATGCAATGGCACCGGTTATTATTGCATTAAACCGTAAGGAAGTGAAGGAGCGGTCGGAGATATCGCCACTTACGGTAAAGAGCAGAAATCTGCAGATATTTGGAGGGTCTGTATTATTCAGCTTAGGTGTATGGTTAGCCATGATTGCTGTGTCGGTTGTTATGTTCCGGGGAGAACTGTTCCGGAATCAGAACGCCTTCATTATACTGAATTCATTTTGTTATTTGATTCTTTCGGCAGGGGTTGTGAGTATTGTTTCAGGATTTAGCATGAAGCCGCAGATTATCAGTATGGTATCCAACGTGGTGTCATTGTCATTCTCCTTCCTGGGCGGTGTGTTTGTGCCGATGGAGATTTTCAGTGACACGGTGCTTACAATCGCAAAGTTTACACCTTCTTACTGGTATGTAATTGCAAGTGAGAAAATATTTGCAGGTAAAGTAGATAATTCCGTATTTATGTGCATGGGCATCCAGCTTCTCTTTGCACTCGCATTCTTTGCGGTAGCGCTTGTGATTTCCAAGAGAAGAAAACTGAGCCGTGCAAGCTAGGAGGTATCATCACGTACCGAAGTGCAGGAGGTACCCGAAGAGGATGATATAGAATGATTCCTCAGGTAGAAGCATCTCAATTTGTAAGAATTGGGGTGCTTTTTCTTCCTTATTTTCAGTTGACATGTTACAATATATTTGATTGACCAATGCGACAATCAGGTAGCATACGGGAATAGAAAATGGAGAGGCTATGGCATACATAATTGATCGGTTAATTTTATTGGCGATGTCGGTGATTGTTCTGACGATGGAATGCAGTACGGTTCATTTGATTATCATTGGCCTGATAGCGGTAATCGTGTCCGGTGTATGTTATTTTTTTGACAGAAGGCTGTTGACCGGTATATTCGGTGGTGTTTTTATTGTTTCGTGTATATTTTGTCCGGCGATCTTTTGTGTTGCACCTGTAATCGTGTATGAAATGTATAAAGACAGGCAGTATGCCGAAATCATCCTGATGGGGCTTGTCTTTGTTCTGAGCGCAGGTTCGTTTCATGTGGTATCTGTGGCATGGATTGTTGTGCTGTGTGTTGTTTCCTGCATTCTTTTTACAAGAACCGAGTCGAATGAAAGACTGAATCATATGGTGAAAAACATTCGAGATGATTCGGAGGAGAAAACTATCCTTCTGGCTGAGAAAAACAGGCACCTAATTGAAAAACAGGATTCGGAAATCTACGTGGCAACATTGAAGGAACGAAATCGTATTGCAAGAGAAATTCATGATAATGTCGGACATCTTTTGACAAGAACCATTTTGCAGATGGGGGCTTTGATGACGATTCATAAAGAAGAACCGCTTCATGAACAGCTTGCACTTGTGAAGGACAATCTGGATGTGGCAATGAACAATATTCGTGAGAGTGTGCATGATTTACATGATGAATCGGTTGATTTGAAACAGGCAATTACAGAGCTTGCCGATAGTTTGTCTTCACGTTTTACTTGCAATTTTGAGTATGACGTAACAAATCGGGTGGAGCGTAACTATAAATATGCGATGATTGGGATTGTAAAAGAGGCGGTTTCTAATATTTTAAAACATAGTCAAAATGATACGGTAGATATATCTTTGCGAGAACATCCGGGCATGTATCAGATATTAGTGCATGATTATGATAAAAAAGGAGTCGGAAAAACAGAGAAAGAAAAAACGTATGAAGAGATTTCGGCATCCGGAGGTATCGGGATACAAAATATGCGGGATCGAGTGACTGCATTGAATGGAAATATGGCGGTGAGTACACAACGAGGATTTCGTATTTTTGTTTCTCTGCCAAAGAGTTATTTGTAAAATGTATAGAGGAAATGAGATAAAACGGAGAATCGAAATATGAGACGGAGGATGTAATGAGAGTAATAGTTGTAGATGATGATATGCTGGTGGCAATTTCTTTAAAGACGATTTTGGAGGCGGATCCGGAAGTTACCGTGGTTGCAACCGGAAGTAATGGGGAAGAAGCAATCCGGCTTTACCGAAAACATAAACCGGATATTTTATTGATGGATATTCAGATGGCAGGGATGAGTGGCCTTGAAACCGGAGAACAAATCCTTGCAGAAGATAAACATGCAAGGATTTTATATCTGACAACCTTTATGGATGATGAGTATATTGTAAAAGCACTAAGCCTTGGCGCGAAGGGATATATATTAAAACAAAATTTTGATGGGATCATTCCGGCACTTCGGGCAGTTTATGGCGGGCAAAATGTGTTTGGGGATGATATCATAGAGAAACTGCCGGAATTGATGCAATCAAAAAAACGTTTTGATTATGCAACATATGATATATCAGAGAAAGAACAGGAAATTATAGAGGAAGTAGCAACCGGTTACAGTAACAAGGAAATTGCAATAAGATTGTATCTGAGTGAGGGGACGGTTCGAAACTATATTAGTACGATATTGGAGAAGCTTTCGTTGCGAGATCGGACACAGCTTGCAATCTTTTACTATAAGAATCGATAAATAAAAAGCCTGAATTTTCAGGCTTTTTTATTTATCAATTCTTTGTTTGATGAATGTTTTGTATTTTTGGAATGGAAGTGAGAATATTGGTAGCGCCAATATGATTATAAGTAAAAGTGCAATAACAAGCCAAAGATAATTTGCTATACCACTCCAATGCTGATAAATATAAGAATATGTATTCATATATTGTAAAAGAAATAGAACCGGTCTATGGAAGAAATAAATGGCTAACGATTCTTTTCCAAGTATATCCAAATAGAAGCATTTACGATTTGGAATGATGGTCAGGATACAGACGGACATAATAAAAGTAATCATGTAGGCAACCAGTCGGAAAAAAATGCCGATTTCTTCCTGCTCACCAAGCAAAGTCTCATATGAATTCCGTCCGGTAAAGAAACGACGGAATATGTAGATAGCGTCTGTTTTTAGCTGACAAATTATAAAAAAGATAAGAAGGAGTATCGGTGCACAAATTTCCATAATGGGTTTATGTAAGAAGTCTTCTATTGTATCCGGCTCGCACATCCATCCAAGTACGAAGCAGGGGAAAAATACAATGCAGCGGGAAAGTACAAAAACATCTCCTATTCCATTATCATATCCAGCAAGTAATGCAAGACAAATCGATACAAATAGGATTTTTTGCTTATCATATTTTTGTAAAGTGTATGCAAGAAGATAGAATATACACATAGCAAACAGATACCAGGGTACACCATCTGTTTCAACGAGAGAAAATTTTAAATCAGGATTATTCAATCTTTGGAATGGGAAAATAAAAATTTTCAATATAAGAAATAATCCGGCAAAGAAAAGAATCTTTTTATATAAATTTTGTTTTGACTGTAAAGCGTGCTTGCACATAAGACCATTTGTAAATATAAACAGTGGCATGTGGAAACTGTATATAAATAAAAATAAAGCCCTGCAGGTGTTTGAATCGTGATCGATACCACTTTCTAGAAAATGCCCTACAACAACGCAAATAATTAGGAAACCTTTTAGATTATCCAACCAGTTGCTTCTACCTCTTGCATTCATAAAATAATCCTCTTCAAATGAATCTATCCTTATATGTGTGCATTATGGTAGACTTCATGCGCTCAAAAGTCAAGTCTATTTCATTGTGCAAAATGTCTTCTTTTTTTAAAGAAAGTGAAAATCCATTGGTAAATACTTAAGAAAATTCCCAAAAGCCTTGCAAAATCAAGGAAAAGAGGGTAATATCATGCTATCGAAAGAAAACGACAACATGGTATTACAACAAAAATATACATATTTTATTTACGGAGGAATGTAACATGGCAGTTAAGAAAGCAACAGTAGATGCAACTATGGCAAAGGTAGAGGCAGCTAAGGCAGCAGCACCTGCAGAGAAAGCAGCACCAGCAAAGAAAGCAGCACCAGCAAAGAAAGCAGCAGAGCCAGCAAAGAAAGCAGCAGAGCCAGCAAAAAAAGCAGCACCAGCAAAGAAAGCAGCACCTGCAAAGAAGGCAGAAGCAAAGCAGACAGTTAAGCTGTTTGTAGAGTATCAGGGTGGCCAGGTATTAACAGAGGAGATTGCAGAGAAGGCAGCAAAGGCAAGCGGAAAGAAGACAATCAAGGAACTCAATGTATACTATCAGCCAGAGACAAACATGGTATACTACACAGCAGATGGTGCAGAAGGTTCTTTCTCATTATAATTAGATAACCCAAACTTTTCATAAAAAAGAAGTACCCGGTTTCCTATCGGGTACTTCTTTTTTATGGAAAGATAAAACATTTATAATATACACAAACCCCGGTAATTAGAATAATCGAATTTCGATTTACGGGGAAGAAATCCGATTATTCTAATTACCGGGGCTTGTGTTGTTATATTCTACACTCCTTTTGCTTTGTTGGTACAAGTCCGCATAGCCTCCATGACAGCACTCCGAAATCCTTTTTCTTCGAGTACACGGACCGCTTCGATGGTTGTACCAGCAGGTGAGCAAACCATATCCTTTAATTCGCCCGGATGTTTGCCGGTTTCAAGAACCATTTTCGCGCTTCCAAGAACTGCCTGCGCCGCGAACTTATATGCTTGTGCTCTTGGCATACCATCCGCAACTGCAGCATCTGCCATGGCTTCGATAAACATAAATACATAGGCAGGAGAACTTCCGCTTACGGACACAACTGCGTCCATGAGGTGTTCCGGAACTGCCTCGGCAAGACCGAAGCTTCCAAGTAACTGCATCACATAGTCGAATTCTGAATCAGAAACCAGTTCGTTTTTGCATACGCCGGTAATTCCTTCGCCGACCAACGCAGGTGTGTTTGGCATTGTGCGCACGATTTTGACATCGCCGAGTCGCTCGCGCAACCATGCCAGCGTTTTGCCCGGTGCAATTGTGACAATTACCTGATTTTTCGGGAGTACGTCGCGTATCTCTGCTATGACGGTTTCATAGAACTGAGGCTTTACGGATAAAAAGAGAATGTCTGAATTTTCAGCAACCTCTTTGTTTGATTCCGACACGCAGATTCCAAGCTTTGTGGCCGCGTTTTCCCGCGCAGCTTCGAAGGCATCTGCCGCAATGATTTCTGTAGCAGCAATTCCGGCATGACTGGTTAAACCGCCGATGATTGCACTTGCCATATTTCCGCATCCGATAAAACCAACTTTGTATTTCATGATTTAGTACCTTTGTCGTAGACTGACTACGATTCCTTTCGATGTTTCTTTTTGCTATATACAGACCGAAGCTGCAAGGCTAAGTCGGGTCTGTCTGTAATAATCCCATCCACTTGGCGTTTCATAAGCTTTTGAATCCGTTCGGGTTCGTTCACAGTCCACACGTAGATTTGCTTTTTGTGCAGGTGCATACGCCATACAAATTCGTGTGTGACAAATTGGTAATACGGAGATATAAAATCCGCTTTGCATGTAAGTAATCTATGAATCGGAAAATACTCATTCAGTCTGTGTACGAGCGTATTGCGAGTGCTGCCGATCAGTAGACCCGCTTGTATATTCGGGTCAATTTCTTTGATGTGTAGGACACATCGGTCAAGAAAGGACTTCATCATATAGTTTGAATAGTCGTAATAGCGCTGTACAAGATTTACCACATCCTGCTCATAACCGCTTTCTTTTAGTTCGATATCAAGTTTGATTTTACCGCGGCAAAGTTCAAGGACTTCTTCCAAACGAGGAATCCGGTAGCCATCCGAAGCAGTTATGGAGCACAGATTCTGATATGTAAGCTCGCGAATTGGTCTGTCGTTTAACGACGGATTGTGAAAAGCAATTAACTGTCTGTCTTTTGTCCTTCGTATATCAAATTCCGCATAATCAGCCTGTAGTTGTATTGCTATTTGAAAAGCCTCAAGTGTATTTTCATGGCTTGCAAGTGCAGAAGCACCTCTGTGTGCAATGACCAATGGAATCATAGGGCTTCATCACCTCGTTCGCCGGTACGGATTCTGACGGCATCCGCAACCTCATACACAAATATTTTTCCGTCTCCGTAGGAACCGGTTGGTATACGTTCGGTAATCATGGCAATCAATTTTTCGCATACCTCGTCTGATACGACCGTTTCCACTTTGATTTTTGGAAGCAGGTTCACATAGTAATCGCTGCCGTGGTACTGGGATTTGTATCCCTTCTGGTTCCCGTATCCCATAATATTGCTTACCATGGCACCTGTGGAACTGCATTCATCGAGAATGGCTTTCATATCGTCCAAGTTTTCAGACCGAATAATGACCTCTAGTTTTTTCATGACATTCAAACCTCCGAGTTATAATTAAATATTGGTGCCCCGCAATTCGATGATAGGAGCGCCCCTACCGTTTATGTAGTCTCCGGTAATTGTCACGCGTCCGATATTGTCATCCCGCGGGATTTCATACATGATATCCATCATGAATTTTTCGATAATTGCACGCAAAGCTCTTGCTCCTGTCTTTTTCTCCATTGCTTTTTCAGCAATTGCCTCATAGGCGCTTTCGTCAAACTGTAAATCAACCTCGTCGAGTGCAAGTAGCTTTTTGTACTGCTTCAAAATCGCATTTTTCGGCTCTTTCAAAATCTTGATGTACATATCCTTATCTAATGCATCAAGCGAGAAAAGCACAGGCAGACGACCGAGAAATTCCGGAATCATACCGAACTCCCGTAAATCTTCGGTTGTAACTTCCTTAATGAGATTGTGGTTGTCATCG
>JBJEMZ010000024.1:0-4084 GCA_051879935.1 Wujia sp. | reverse complement strand
CGACACTGCCAGATCATATTTATCAACATTGATAGACTGGTTTGCCTTCCCCATAATCTTCAGGTTGACACCCCAGAGTCCAAGCTGTGTTAAAATACCTGCCAGAATAGCCGGAATTCCCATCCATGTATGGAACAGTCCCGTCACAAGACCAACTACCATACCGACAAGTGTTGCAACCGCAATCGCAACGGACACATGGTATCCTCTCTGCATCATCATGATACAGACTGCAGCACCGGTACACATCGTTCCATCTACAGACAAATCCGCAATATCCAGAATACGGAATGTAATAAATACACCAATCGCCATAATACCCCAGATGAGACCCTGTGCAATCGCACCCGGCATGGCATTCAACAAAGCACTGAAATTCATTTTACTTCTCCTTTTGTTTCAATAATAAAAGAGTCGGGCAGAAAACCCTACCCGACTAATATACTATATTTATATGCCAAAAATCAAGTAATAACATCGATTACTCGATTACAACATAATCCTCCGGAATTGTTACGCCAAGCTCGTCACAGATTTCCTTGTTGTACTTCTTTGTAAACTGTGGTGCATACTCGATTGGCATCTCAGAAATCTTGGATTCACCTTTCAGAATCTTTGCTGCCATCTTACCGGTTGCTACACCAAGATCATAGTAGCTGATGGAAAGTGTTGCAACACCGCAACCTGAGCAGATACCTTCCTCACCTGCGATTACAGGAACCTTTGCAGGCATGCAGATGTTCTTGATAATCTCTGTGTTAGAAGCAACTGTATTGTCGGTCGGTACGTAGATAACATCACTGTTTTCTGCTGCAGATGTACATACTGCTGACAGATCATTGGAATCAGAGAATGCATAATACTCACATGTCAGACCGAGCTCCTCAAGATAACCCTTTACTGTATCTACCTGATACTGTGAGTTTGCCTCTGCGGAGCAGTAAAGAAGACCAACCTTCTTTGCATCCGGGAAAAGCTCCTTCAGCATATCTGCCTGACCGTCAAGCGGTGCAAGGTCAGATGTACCGGAAATATTTCCGCCAACTGTACCACTGAAGTCATCGATTTCCAGTGCAACACCGTATGTAGTTACGGATGTACCGAGAATTGGAATTGTGTCAGTTCCGGCTGCTGCTGCCTGAAGTGCAGGTGTTGCATTTGCAAGAATCAGATCCACATCACTTGATACAAAGCCGTTGATGATTGTGGAACATGTATTTGCATCACCCTGGGCATTCTGCTCATCAAACTTCACTTTATCCTCGCCAAGCTCCTCTACAAGCGCATCCTTAAAGCCCTTTGTTGCTGCATCGAGTGCATCGTGCTGTACAAGCTGGCAGATACCAACTGTATAAACATCATCTTCCTTCTTGCCGCCACAGGCACAAAGAGAGAGTGACATTGCAGCTACAGAAGCAACTGCGAGTAATCTTTTAAACTTCTTCATAACTTACTTCCTCCCTTTCCTTTTACAGAAACTATACTATTTCCTCCATCACTTTAGTGCGATAAAGTATATTCTAAACGTAAACGATTAAACCACGATTCTTCCAAAAAGTCAAGAATATGGGAAGATATCTTCTATAATTTTGCAAAAAGTACGAAAAAACTTGCAGAATCCACATTGAATCCTATATCGATATAAGGTATAATCTAGGCTGTATGCAAAAAATGACAATATTCAGGGGGTACATTATGATTGCAGAGCAGGAAGAAATCGAACGACAGAAGATATTTGGCCGCGACCATTTTATATACGAAGGAGACTCCTACTTTATTGATGTAAATGATGACTCCGAACGGCTTTGGTTTCAAAACCGAATCGGCGTACCGAATTACAAATGGTTTCAGGAAGGAACCGGTGACAAGCACTGGGTTCTCTACAATCCAACCTGCTTCACGCCGACAAAAAACTGGAAAGGCAAGAAAATCCTAAAGTTTAACTATCGGGATTTCAAGGGAGGCAGGCTGGAGGTTCCTATCAATGCCAGCAGCTGCTGCGGTATGTTTTCCTGGGTTACATTGCCGGAAGGCTTTCAGATCGGCGGATTCTTTAACACCCGTGGTATCAAGGATATGAACCTTATGTTTGCGGGTTGTGTTATGCCGAAGGGCTTTTCGCTCGGTGACCATTTCCATACAAAGGAAGTCGAAGATATGCGCTATATGTTCTATCAGAGCTCTGTGTCCGAGGCATTTGATTTTGGAAAAATCTTTGACACACACAATGTGACAAACATGGAATACATGTTCTCGGAATGCAGAATCCCGGACGGATTGAAGTTTCCACCGCGTTTCGTGACTTCCCAGGTTACGAATATGGATCACATGTTTTACGAGAGCATTTTCCTCGGCAAGGTTGATTTCGGAGAAGGATTTGTAGTATCTCCGGGCACAAATACATCTGATATGTTTACAGACTGCGTCATTGAAGACCAGAAAATTGACAACCAATACAGTCAGGATTTTACATACATTCAGTCACGGCTGCAGCCGTAACGATAAAACAGGTAGTACATCTCATGTACTACCTGTTTTATTTAACCGAGAATCAGAAACATCAGTCCTGCAATCAATGCTATAACTGCTCCAACCGATAATAGAACAATTCCTGCAATCTTCGTCTTAACGACTACCTTTTCGACATATGCCTGCTCTGGCTTATTCGGATTGTATACTACCGGCAATTCTGAACCAAGCGGCCATTTTTTTCTAGCCTGCATGCCATAATCGGCAACCGGACCATTTTGACACTTATGGAACCAGTCATTGTCAGAAATATAAAAGCTGCTTGTCAATGTCTCCGGTTTATCCGCAGACGTAACCTTTTTTGATGCTACAACACCTCTATAATGACGATATGCGGTATATTGTATTCCATCCACATAAAACTCTGCAACAGGCGCGATTGTAGTCTCTGAACTGCCGAAAGACCGTTTGTAATCAATTACATTTCCCATAGTCTTTGCAGAACACCTTTTTACAACCCGTTTTTCATGCGTAAAAAACAAAATTGAAAGCAATGCAAAGAAAACTCCTGTGCCTCCCACGGCAATACACGAAATCATCAATGCTGTCATATCTATACCTCACTTATTACCCAACATTTTCTATGCCTTCTCAATATACTTCTTGTAAAATGTTTCAAGTTCTAACGGCTTATCGTAATAATATCCCTGTACGCTGTCCACACCGGCATTTTTTACAATCATGAGCGCCTCCATAGTCTCGACACCCTCTGCGCATACCTGAATACCAACCTTCTGACTATATGTAACAATAAACTCAATCAGCGCTTTATCCTTCGGTCTGTCCACAATATTCCGCGTCATTGTATGGTCTATTTTTACCACGTCTGCCGGAATATCCTTCAATACGGCAAGCGATGCATATCCGGTTCCAAAATCATCCAGCGCAACACTGATTCCGGCATCCTTGAACTGTTGTAACACCTCCGACAAAAATGTGGTTTTTTCAATCCGGCAGCTCTCCGTAAGTTCCAACACAAGTACTTCATGCGGAAGATTATATTCATCCAGCTTATTTACAACATAGTCAAGCAAAGTCAAATCCTTAAATTGCACATAAGACACATTGATATGCAGCCTCTGCAGCGGAAGCTTCTGTCTATCCCCTCTCTGATACCAGTCCGCCATCGTTCGAAGTGACTCATCAATCACCCATTTGCCGACTTTGATAATCTCGCGGGAGCTCTCAAGAATCGGAATAAAATCCATCGGGCTTACAGCATCATAATCCGGATGGGAAAACCGGAGCAGAACCTCCGCACAATCACAGGCTCCTGCATGTGCATCCATAATCGGCTGCATCACAATGCGAAAGCCCTTACAATTGTCCTCCACACACTCATGGATTGTTTCTTTTAATCGGACCGCCTGTGTCTTGCGCACATACAATTCTTTGCTGTAAAAAACAACATCCTCGGCATTGGTCATCTTGGCATGGTCAAGCGCATAAAACAGGTTACTCTGTATCTGATCCAGAAATTCGCTGTCATCCGGGAACATCGTAGCTGCCGCCCGGAATCTCAGATGAATCGATTTTCCGTTCACAATAATCGGAT
>JBJEMZ010000023.1:0-18975 GCA_051879935.1 Wujia sp. | reverse complement strand
GGGCATATTTCTTCATTTTCCTTCTGCATGCCCCGTTATTCTCAAACTCCCGGGGCATATTTCTTCATTTTCCTTCTGCATGCCCCGTTATTCTCAAACTCCCGGGGTATATTTCTTCATTTTCCTTCTGCATGCCCCGCTATTTTCAAACTCACGGGGCATATTTCTTCATTTTCCTTCTGCATGCCCCGTTGTTCCCAAACTCGCGGGGCATATTATCTCGTTTCCCTCCTTTTTGCCCCATTATCCTCAAACTCGCGGGGCATATTTCTTCATTTTCCTCCTTTATGCCCCGCTATTGTAATTCAATTTCATAATGCATAATTTCCGAATTTCTTCACCTTATCTCACCCACCTCCATGAAACAATATCCCCGGCTCACCTGACTCTTCCTCATTACAACGGCTCCACTGCTTACCTCATTCCGCCTCATCGCAATCGCTCCCAAGCTTACCTGACTCTACCTCATCACAATCGCTCCCCATTCATCCGTGCGAACAATAATCCCACCGGCAGCGAAAATCCCCTCCACAACTTCTGCATGGGGATGGTCGTAACGGTTCCCCTTTCCACACGAAATCACCATATAGTCTGCCAAGCCATACATCCATTCATCGTAGGAATATCTAGAGCCATGATGTGGTATTTTGATGCAGTCATATCGATTTGCAAGCATATCTCCATGTTGCATCTGCATATACCGGATTCCTTCTGCATCCATGTCTCCGGTAAAGAGCAGGTCGAATTTGTCGGAATGATACGACAGCGCAAGGCTTGCCGCATTTTTATCGGCAGGTTCATACTGCATATCGGGATGCACACAGGTAAGTACAAATCCTCCGCCTTTGATTTGATCGCCTGCATCCATTACCAGGATTTGCACATCGTTTTCTTTGGCGAGAGCACACAAGTTATCCCATCCGACATCCCTTATGATGTATTTGGATACAACGATGTCTCGTATCCGTATCTGTGCATAGGGGCCGAGTGCAAGTATCTCGCACAGCCCACTCATATGGTCATCATCTGTATGTGTGATAAACCAGTAATCAACCTCTGCCATCCCCTGTGATTTCAGTGCAGGAAGCAGCGTGTACTCACCGACTTTCTTCTTGCTGGATGAACCTCCATCAATCACCATGTTACAGCCGTCCCCGGTTCGAAGCAAAATTCCATCCCCCTGCCCTACATCCAAAAAACAGACACATTCCTTACGCCTGTCCAAACATATGGAAAGTTGAAAAGGAACCTCAACCAGAACAACCGCCACTACGCAGAGCATTCCACACGCAAAGCGCCCCCTTTGTCTTAAGAACATACCTGTCCGCTTGTAAATAAATGCTCGAATTCTTTTTTGTACATCCACTCGAAGCAGACATGCCGCAAGAAAAATACCTCCATAATAAAGCAAAAGCTGCAGATCTGACACAGAACCCGTGTGTAAGGTACTACATGGCAGCATGAGCGTCATACGGCACAGACAATCATATCCTTTGAGCACCAGCACGCCGGGATAAAACAGCCATGTACCGACAGGAACCGATACAATCGAAACCAAAACACCGAGGAATCCACTCACAACAACAACCGGCATAAGCGGAATTACAATCAGATTTAAGAGTCCGGAATATAGCGGCAATTCATAATATACGTCTGCAAGCACCCCTGCCATCATCCCATACATGGAAAAAGAAACGATACAGGCACGTAATATGACAAAGCGTATCTTTTTTCTCTTCTTAAATCTCCGGAATGATGCCTTTTTATATAATGACCGCATTATATAATTTGACAGCATCACGCCGGCGATCGCCATGTAACTAAGACGCACCCCGGCATCCAAAATCCGAACCGGCTGCACTACAAGCATAAATGATAATGCAATTGCCATAGAAGTATGCATGTCGTAATTTCTTCCACGCCATTCGGCTGCCATGCAGATTACAAGCATATAAAATGCGCGCAACGTTGCAAGACTAAATCCGCTCATAATCCCATATAACAGCACAAAAATAATCGCCAAACAACCAGCCGGGACAAACGGCAGATGCAACCTTCTTAAAAGCTTGTATAAAAAACCTCCAATAAGCGTAATGTGTAGTCCCGATATGGCTAAAATATGTGCGATTCCGCCAAGCTGATACCGCTTCTTTATATCCTCCCCGATTCCACTCTTGTCACCGAGCAGAATCCCTGTATAAAGTGATGCCATATCCTCAGGAAGCGCATCATAAAATCTTGACTTTAGAAACGCCCGAAGCTGATACAAATTTTCTTTCATCCGGTAATACCCTTGATACACCGATTGAAACGGCACCTTTTTATCAATAGTTCCGGTACCCTCTGCCTGCATCATCTCCACATACATATAGGCGTTTATATTGCGCGCCATGTAATACGTCCGTGTACAAAATCCGCCCGGATTTGTCGGAAAGGAAAATAAACTAACAGTTCCGGTCACACGCACAAACGAGGAAATGGGATACTGTGCCTCCACACCCCGCAGCAAAATCAAATCACCTTTCTTCAATTCCGAGCAGGTACTGTCATACACCTGTAAAATCGGGGTGTCGTCCCCCTGCTTCCCGGTTATCATACCGTATACTGCACCGGTACCATTCCCACTCAGTTGCTCTCCAGCTATCGCTTCCTCTCCAGCCTCTGGCTCCTCTCCAGCTATCGTTTCCCCTCCGAACACATACACATCATAATCAGCTTCCTCTGCTGCCAAAAGTCCATCCCCGGCGTGAACCTGCATCCGTATATCCTCCGGTATACAAAAAAATGCGCGCCCGATACCTGCCAAAAAGGCAAGCATACTAAAAAGCGCACATTTCCATTTCTTTGTCTTTCTTGCAAAGAAAAAAACACAGCAAAGAAGCATAACAGCCGCTATGCTTCCCTGCGCCACAGTTTTTGTGTAAAGGCAAACGACCTCTCCAAGTGCATACGCCATAGCCACACAAAACAATGGTCTTTTCATAATTCTCCTTATTCTGTTTTTATTCTACAACCTCTGAATTAAACGGCAGGGGTTCTCTCATATCGATGCTTCCCCGATATGTATCTACCCGTTCCCCATCTACCAAAATCTGTACCGTATCTAATCCGCATTGTTTTACAATTGAGTTTACCAGCGAGTAAACAACAAGCTCCGAACCGATTTCTGCATTTCCGTTTGTAAATTCTTCGGATAAATCCAGATAACACATACCGTCATGCACGGAAACCATGTTGACATGCGTTCCTTGTGGAAGTATCTTGCGATTTACGAGTTCGTCAACAATCAATTCCTGATCGGAAACATCCGGAGCTGTCTGTTTTTTTATCATTACACCCTTTAACATCCGGCTGTCATCTGTGGGAATATATATACAAATATCTGTTTCCGTCAGACTTTCTTCTTCATACCCATAAAAATAAAATGAATCGCGAAGATACAAATGTTTTTCTATCACATCCCCGCTCTTTGCATTTACCGTAAGCTGGATATTTGCAATATCTTTTAGCTGAAACAGCGTCTTTGTAATCGCCGCCATCATCAACAGATTGCTCTCTTTTTCATAAGAATCCGCTCCGACGTAGAGCTCTAAAATCAGACTATTGTCCTCTCCCATCATATAAGAATAGGATTCCACCTGACCATTTCCTTTTGCGAGGAGAGCCGTCATTACATCATCGACTGACGCAGAAAGGGAATCCGGTGTTTTTAGCTGATAATCTTCATCCGACTGCACGACGCAATCTTTCTCTACAACATAAAGATGAATCATATTCTCAGCAAGCGGTGTTTGCGGAGCCATATTGTTCTTACTATCTCCACACCCACACAGACATACAAGCATTATTAAAATCATACTGATTGAAATCCATCGTTTCATGCTTTTTCTCCACCTTCTGCTTTCATCGGTATCTTAATGGTAAAGGTTGTGCCCTCTCCCGATTCACTGTAAAGCTTGATTGTTCCCTTGTGCATCAGGATGACACTCTTCGTTATTGCCAGTCCAAGTCCCGTTCCGCCGGTATCCCGGCTTCTTGCCTTATCCACACGATAGAATCGTTCAAATACCTGCTCCTTGCAATCATCCGGAATTCCAACGCCGGAATCCGCTACCTTAACATAGAAATTTTTATGATCGGCATTTAAGGTCACCTTGACCCATCCGTTATCCACATTGTATTTGACAGCATTTTCAATAATATTGGTAAGAGCCAGACTAAGCTTTACCTCATCCACCGTCGCAACAACATCCCGGTAGCTTTCATATGTGATTTCGATTCCCCGGCTTCGTGCAATCGGTGTAACGCGTTTTAATATTACCTCCAGCAAATCATTGATGCTGATTTCCTCCAGATTCATCTCAGCCGATTTCTTATCCATCTTCACAAGCGTCAGAAGATCATTGATAATCTTACTCTCACGGTCAATCTCATCAACAATGTCCGACATAAATTCCTTATACATATCCAAATCAGCATTTTCATTTTGAATGAGTGAATCTGCTAAAACCTTCATGGAAGTAATCGGCGTTTTCAACTCATGAGAGACATTGGACACAAATTCCTGTCTGGTGGAATCAATCACCTTAAGCTTTGATATTGTACTGTTATAACGCTCTGTAAGCTGCTTAAATTCTTTAAATCCACGCACGTCAAGCTTTGCCTCAAGCTGTCCGTCTCCTGCAGCGTCCATCTGTCTGTTAATACGCTTAATACCACGAGAACTTGCATTTCCGATTGCCCACGCAGCCACCACGCAGACAAGCATAATCAGCGAAAACGAAAGAATATTTCTCTGTTCCACACGCTGCTCAATCGTTTCAATTCCCTCAATAGATGCCTGAATAATCAGTACACCCTGATTACCCTCTTCCCCTTCAATTGCCGTCATATATTCAACATAACCGTCCCGGGTTGTCATACGGTCTGCTGCCTGTCCACGCATCACAGCAATCACATCTTCATTTACAATGATTGCATTGTTACGATTTCCATAGGTGTCTTTTACGATTCGGTAATCACCATTTATAATAAGCACTCTGCCATATACGGAAGTTGCGAGGCCTTCTATTCTCAAATCAAGATTTTCCGGTTCCGTGAGTGACATATTATTTTCTTTTAACAGATTTTTGACATACTCACTCTGGGATATGACGTTGTTTTCCATCTGTTCCTGATACCGCTTAATGTACAGGCGCCCCGACAGAAATGAATATGCAATCATAATACCTGCGCAGAGCACGATAATCAGAAAAGTCACAAAACTCCGAAGACTGATTCCATTATATTTGTGCTGTTTCTTTTCTGCCTGCTCCCGTTTTTTCAGCTGTTTTTTTTCATTTTTTTCTTTTTGGGTCGTTTCGTTTTGTTTTTTCACGTTTTCGTTCCCGGTCCTTCCCTATTTTGGAATCAATATTTGCTCTATCATATCACACCCCATCATCCCCTTCAAGACACTTGTACATTCCGCCAATAATTGATATCATAATCTATAAGGTAATAATGCGGAGGTAATGCTTATGATGAATGATCCTGTTTCCATGCCAAAAATTGATTTACACTGCCACTTAGATGGTTCTTTCAGCCGCGGTTATGTCATGCGGACGCTTGAGCTTTCCGAGCTTGATGATGCAAAGCTTCATGCCCCGGAAAACTGCAAAAGTCTTACAGAGTATCTGACCTGCTTTGACCTGCCAATCTCCTGTCTGCAGACAAAGGAACACATCACGGAAGGCGTAATAGATGTAATTGCACAGGCAGCAAAAGAAAATGTACGCTATATCGAACTTCGCTTTGCCCCGGCATGCAGCGTTAACAACAATCTGGATCTCCCATCCGTAATAGAAGCTGCCATCTCTGGTTGTAAAAAGGCCTTTGATAAATATGGTGTATTTTCCAATCTGATCTTATGTGCCATGCGGCATCACACCCTAAAGCAAAACCTCGCCGTAGTAAGACATACCAGAGAATTTCTCGGATATGGCGTATGCGCGCTCGATCTCGCAGGAGATGAAGCCGGATTCCCAAACGAGGACTTCAAAGAGCTGTTCGAGGAGGCAAACCGTTTAGGTGTTCCATTTACAATACATTCCGGTGAATGCGGCCGCACGGAAAATGTCCGTCTGGCACTTGCATATGGTGCAAAACGAGTTGGGCACGGGATTGCGCTTATCAAAGACAAAAATCTCATGGCGGAATGTCGGAATGCACGGATTGGTTTTGAACTTTGTCCGACCTCTAACTTTCAGACGAAAGCCGTCACGACCTATGAAGCCTATCCGCTTCGTACATTTTTGGATTATGGACTTCTGGCAACCATCAATACAGATAACCGGACAGTCAGCAGCACATCCTGCACAAAGGAATTTCTGTTTGCCGAACAACAATTGCAAATAACAAAAGAAGATTTCCTTACGCTATACAAAAACAGTGTGGAAATCTCCTTTGCCGATGACTCAGTCAAGCATCAATTGTTATATCTGTGTGGGGCGTAATCATTATTCATGGAAATAATATCCAACACCCCATTTTGTGTGAATGTATTTTGGATCTGCCGGTGTCTCCTCAATCTTCTCACGGAGACGACGCACATGCACATCTACCGTTCTTGCATCGCCCGGATAAGACGGTCCCCAGATTGTCTTTAAAAGCTGCTCTCGGGAATACACTTTATTCGGGTTTGATACAAGCAGGTAAACAAGTTCAAATTCTTTCGCTGTCAGGTTTACCTCTTTCTCGTCGATATAGACACGTCGGCTGTCAACATCAATCTTTAATCCCTTTACCTCGATTATTTTCTGTCCTTCCCGCTCCGGTCCGGATTTGCTGTTTCGTCTGAAAATGGCTTTGATTCTGGCTTTTACCTCCAAAATATTGAACGGCTTTGTTATGTAGTCATCCGCACCATATTCAAGCCCGAGAATCTTATCCATATCCTCGCCCTTTGCCGTAAGCATAATAATCGGAACATCCGAAAACTCACGAATCATCTGACATACTTCCAAGCCGCTATATCCCGGCAGCATAATATCAAGCAAAATCATATCGTAATTATTGGCACGGGCAAGTTCCAATGCCTCCTCGCCGTCATATGCAACTTCCACAAGCATATCATCCTGTTCAAGACTGAATTTAATTCCCTTTACGATTGATTTCTCATCGTCAACAACCAAAATCTTTTTCATCCTTCACACCTCAATTCACAACGATTAAATCCTTGATTTTATTGTATACGCCCTCTTTAATTCCGCGAATATTCATAAGTTCGTCTGTACTTTGGAATTTCCCCTGAGCTTCTCTGTACGCAAGTATTGCCTCCGCTTTGCTTTCTCCGATTCCCGGCAATGTCATCAGTTCTTCTTTCCCGGCTGTATTAATGTTCACTTTGCCGGAGTCTGTCCCGTCATCTGCCTGGATCTCGCCTATTTCCGTCTCAAAATATATCCCCTGCTCCGTTTCTTCCTTTGTAGGAACATAGATACGCTCACCCTCGGCTATCTTCTCTGCAAGATTCACATACGCAGTATCTGCCTCCTCCGAAAACCCTCCGGCAAGCTGAATGGCAGTATCCTTTATGTCTGTGGTATTTAAATAATAAACACCCGGATTCTTAACTGCACCGCACACATAAACAGCCACCGGTTTTGAATCATTCCGAGCATCCGCATCCGCCATCTCATTCGTATCTGCGGTTACTTCCGTATCATTCAACATGTTTTCCGAGGTTTCTGTATGTCCGGATTCCTCAGATGTTACAAACAGGGCTTTCTGCCTATCACATCCGGTCAAAAGCACAAGCACGCTCAAACACACGATTAAATTTTTAATAATATGCAATACAAATACTCCTTTCAAGGTATAGATATCCATATTGCATAATCAAGACATGTAGTAATTGTACAAAACTTATGTGCGAAATACAATAGGCGATTTCACGAAAAATAATTACTTATCCCACTGAAAAATGATAAAACCGACTACGGACACCAAAAAGCCCACAAGTTTTGTCCACTGGAACTGGACCTTTTCCACACCAAACATTCCAAACAGTTCAATCAGATATGCAATAAGCAGCTGAGAAATAATGATCAGAAGTACTGCCTTTGCCGGTCCAAGACCTGCCATCGCCGTAATAACTGTCCAAGTGATAAATGCACCGATTACACCGCCAATCAGCATATATTTGTGATCAATCTGCGTAAGCGATAGAATCCCCGCCTGTCCGCGTTCAAAAATCGCCCATAACAAAATGGCAACCACGAACCCGGACAACGCAACCCACGCTGCCGTAAGCCATGTAGATGTCTGCTTGGTAACTCCCGTGTTGAACACGCCCTGAATACTCATCAACGCACCTGAAATAAGCGCAACAATAATCGCCCACATAAAAAACTACCTCCATAATGATAGGATTTCAATCATGTTTCATGGAGGTAGTTTGTGTTCATTTATCCAAATTCATACATCATCATACTAGAATAACGGCTCCTTCAAAATAGCGGTACCAATACCTTTTTCCGTAAAGAACTCAAGCAACAGGCAGTGCTCCACACGACCATCAAGCATATGTACTCTGGAAACGCCGTTTTTCATCGCTTCGATACAGTTTGTAAGCTTCGGAAGCATACCGCCACCGACAACACCATTGTCTATAAATTCCTGTGCCTCGTTGATATCCATCTCCGAAATCAGTGTTGATTTGTCTGTCGGATCCACAAATACACCCTCGATATCTGTCAGGAATACAAGCTTCTCTGCATTGATGGCTGTTGCAACCGCGCATGCAGCATCATCTGCATTGATGTTGTAGCCGTGATAATCTTCCTCTCCAAGACCAATCGGCGCAATAACCGGGATAAAATCATTTTCAATAAGCGTATCAAGTATTGTCGCATCCGCGGAGATAACTTCTCCCACATATCCGATATCTTTTCCGCCTGCAAGCTTTTTACGAACCTTCAGAAAACCGGCATCCTTGCCACTGATACCAACTGCCTTAAGCCCAAGCTTCTGCATCATAGACACAAGACTTTTGTTTACTTTGGAGAGCACCATTTCCGCGATATCAAGTGTCTCCTCATCCGTCACACGCAGACCATTTACAAATTCGGATTCCTTTCCGACCTTCTTCAGCCATGCGCTGATCTCCTTGCCGCCTCCGTGCACGATAATCGGCTCCATACCGATCAATTTCAGCAGTGCGACATCCTTTATTACATTATACTTCAGATTTTCGTCCACCATGGCACTTCCACCATATTTGACAACTACACGCTTACCATTGAATTTCTGTATATACGGAAGCGCCTCAATCAGGGTCTGCGCCTTTGTCAGAATCAAATCCATCGAATCATTGTTTACCATCGTATTTCCTCCTCATAATATGCATTGCCTCATTCCTATATTTTATGAACGATAATCGGCATTAATCTTTACATAATCATACGTCAGATCGCAGCCCCAGGCTGTTGCAGCTGCATCGCCATCCTTCACATCCACCTTCGCAATCACCACCTCCGGCGAAAGAATCTCTGTCGCCAGATTCTCGTCAAATGCGGTTGCCAATCCATTTTCTACCAGCTTGATTTCTCCCTTTTCGGATACCATCACGATATCCACCTTTTCAGGATCAAATGTTGCGCCGGAATAACCCATCGCGCAAAGCATCCTTCCCCAGTTTGCATCCTGTCCGTAAATCGCACATTTTGTCAGATTGGATGTGACAACCGATTTTGCCAGCACCTTTGCCGTCTCCTTATCCTTTGCATGACTGACCTGCACCTCAAACAGACGGGTTGCGCCCTCGCCGTCTGATGCAATCTGCTTTGCAAGATATGTATTCACCATGAGAAGCGCTTCTTTAAAGGTTTCATAATCCGCATCCTCTTTCACGATTTCCGGATTTTCTGCCATTCCATTTGCAAGTACCATGACGGAATCATTGGTAGAAGTATCTCCATCCACCGATATCATATTAAAGGTATCCTCGATTACTTCCTTCAACGCCTTATCCAAAAGCGGCTTTGCAATGGCAGCATCCGTCATGATGAAGCCAAGCATCGTTCCCATGTTCGGATGAATCATTCCGGAGCCTTTACACATCGCTCCCATTGTAACAGTTTTCCCGCCAAGCTCAAACCGGCATGCAATCTGCTTTGGATGCGTGTCCGTTGTCAAAATAGCCTCTGCCGCATCATTGGCTGACGCGACATCAGACTTCAACATCCCCGAAAGCTTACTGACTCCCGCACCAATGATATCCATCGGAAGCGTAAAGCCGATGACACCGGTCGATGCCACCAGTACACGCTCCTTTGCAAGCTTTAAAGAGTCTGCTGTAAGTGTCGCGGTATCCTCCGCATTTTTATAACCGGCTTCGCCCGTACATGCATTTGCAATTCCTGTATTCACAATCACCGCCTGCGCCACACCGCTATCTACAACCTTCTTATCCCAAAGAACCGGTGCTGCCTTTACAAGATTCTTTGTAAATGTTCCGGCTGTCACTGCCGGTTTCTCAGAGTAAATCATTGCCATATCTTTATTGGTTTTTCCGGCTTTAATTCCGGCTCTTGTTCCTGCTGCCGAAAAACCTTTTGCAGCGGTAACACCGCCTTCTATAATTTCTATACCCATCCTGTCGTCCTCCTTTATCTAAAAAACATGTAAATTATCTTTTCTGAAACAATCTATGGGAACATCGGCGGCATCAGCAAGCCTTCCTCCTCCGGAAGTCCCATAATAAGATTCATATTCTGTACGGCCTGTCCGGCTGCGCCCTTTACAAGATTGTCCATGGCACCCATAACGACCACCCGCTTTGTACGAGGGTCTATCACAAAGTTGACATCTACATAGTTACTTCCTTCTACCCATCTTGTCTCCGGGCACACACCCTTCTCTAATACACGAACAAATCGTTCCGCACCATAATAACGGTCGTAAACTGCTTTGATATCTTCATAGGATACATCCTTTACAAGATTTGCATATGCCGTAACCAGAATCCCTCGATTCATCGGCACAAGGTGCGGTGTAAAATTAATCGTGAGTGGCTTGCCGTCATAGGCATACCCAAGCTGTTCCTCAATCTCCGGAGTATGTCTGTGCGTCGTAACACCATATGCTTTAATACTCTCATTTACCTCACAAAACAGATTTGCAACCTTCGCACCACGCCCTGCTCCGGATGTTCCTGACTTTGCATCAATTATGATGGATTTCACATCCACAAGCCTCTCTGCAACAAGCGGATACAGAGAAAGGATCGAACAGGTTGTATAACAGCCCGGATTGGCAATCAGTCTCGCCTTCCGGATATCGTCACGATTGATTTCGCACAATCCGTAAACTGCTTCCGGTATGAACTGTGGGCTTTTATGTTCTAGGTTATACCACTTCTCATAGGTTGCAACATCCTTGATTCGAAAATCCGCCGACAAATCCACAATCTTTGTTTTGGAAAGTATCTCCTCGTTGACAAGGGATGCACAAAGCCCCTGCGGTGTCGCAGTAAAGATGACATCCGCCTTTTCGGCAAGCTCGTCCATATTGTCATCCATACACTTTGCATCCACTAATTCAAACATGTTTCGATATACAGATGCATATTCCTGATCTATGTAACTTCTTGAACCATACCAAACGATTTCCGCGTCCTTATGACCCAGCAGGATTCGGACTAATTCCTGACCTGCATATCCGGTTGATCCGATAATTCCGACTTTTACCATCTTATCTTCCTCTTTTCAATGTAATCGAATTCTACGAATTCGATTACATATTATACAGCCCGGATTGTGTTTATGCAAGACTATTTCGTATATTTGTGAATATTTTTTGATTAATATTGCATATTTTGAATATTTATTCTGTTTTATACATTTTTTATGCAATAATTTGCAAATTTTTATATTGCATCTTCCACCGAAAAGAAGTATACTAAACAAAACGTTTGCAACGTGAAAGATACATATTATAAGGAGGAATCTTTGAATGAAAGAAAAAGTTATTCTTGCATATTCAGGCGGTCTGGATACAACAGCAATCATTCCATGGTTAAAAGAAACTTATGGTTTTGATGTTGTCTGCGTCTGTATCGATGTAGGACAGGAAAGCGAGCTCGAAGGTCTGGAGGAGAGAGCAAAATACTCAGGTGCCGAAAAGCTTTATATCCTGGATGTCGTTGATGAATTCTGTGACGAGTATATCGTTCCTGGTGTACAAGCAAACGCCGTATATGAGAATAAATATTTGTTAGGTACTTCTTTTGCAAGACCTTTGATTGCAAAGAAACTTGTTGAGATTGCACGTAAGGAAGGTGCTACAACCATCTGCCACGGTGCAACCGGTAAAGGAAACGATCAGGTTCGTTTTGAGATTAATATCAAGGCACTCGCTCCGGATCTCAGAGTCATTGCTACCTGGAGACAGCCGGAATGGACCATGCAATCCCGTGAAGATGAAATTGCATACTGCAAAGCACATGGTATTGATCTTCCATTCGATGTTACCTCATCCTACAGCCGTGACAGAAACATCTGGCACATCAGCCACGAAGGTCTCGAACTTGAAGATCCTTCCCAAGAACCAAACTGGGATCACTTGTTAGTTCTTGGAACACACCCGGAAAAAGCACCGGATGAACCGGAATATGTCACAATGACATTTGAGAAGGGTGTTCCAAAGTCCGTAAACGGAAAAGAAATGAAGGTTTCCGATATTATCCGCGAATTAAACCGTCTCGGCGGTAAGCATGGTGTCGGTATTGTCGATATCGTTGAGAACCGTGTTGTAGGTATGAAATCCCGTGGGGTATACGAGACACCTGGCGGAACGATTCTGATGGAAGCACACAAACAGCTCGAGGAGCTTATTCTTGACCGTGATACACTGGCCTACAAGAAGCTCGTTGCAGATAAGTTTGCAGATATGATCTACGAAGGCAAGTGGTTCTGTCCACTCCGTGAAGCCCTTCAGGCATTTATCGAGAGCACACAGGAGCGCGTAACCGGAGAAGTGAAATTCAAGCTTTACAAAGGTAACATCATCAAGGCCGGAACAACTTCTCCATATACACTATATTCCGAGTCATTGGCAAGCTTCACTACCGGTGATCTGTATGACCACAAGGATGCCGAAGGATTTATCCACTTATTCGGTCTTTCGATGAAGGTTCGTGCAATGCTCGACCAGAAGCGTGAAGAAAAAGAAAAATAAAATACAAAAAAATGTGCGCCTTTGCGGCGCACAATTTTTTTGTATTTTTTTAATACTTGAAGAATATATGATTTCCGATCTGTTTGTATGCTGCGACTGAATTCAAATCCACCATGTTCCAGGTAGGACGGAATCCGATTAAATCACCGATGTTATTATTTCCTGCACATGCATCTCTTGCTGCCTGAATACAGCTTGCCTGTGCTCCATTCTCAATCAATGTCTGCATTCTTGGATCAGACACTACACTGAACTGATATGGCGCATATACAACATCACTAATTGTGCTACCCCAGTTGCCCATCTGCAAACGATTCAAAATTACATTTGCAACTGCAAGCTGACCCTCATAGGACTCGCCGCCACACTCCAGTGTCATAACCGCTGCCATCAGGTTAATATCTGCATCACTAAGCGCAATCGGTGTCCGGCTTGTCATACCGATATTAGCTTCAGGCGGGGCCTGCGTTGTAGCTTCTGTTGGAGCCTGCGTTGTAGTCTCTGTCGTATTTTGCGGTTTCTTATTCTGTACTTCTTCTACACTTCCATCTGAAGCTTTCTTTGATTCCTCAGTTGTGTTTTCTGTTTCCGAGGTTTCCTCTGCCTCTGTCTCACACGCCTGTGCCACACGATAGCCCTCTGTCACGTCCATATAATCCGCACTGACATATCCTTCTCCGGATGATGACACCTGAATACAAACCCAATCCTCTGTCGTCTTGTCCGTTGTTACTAAATATGTAACATTTTCATAAACCGCACCAATGACTTCTGAGTCTTTGGATGCAGCAGCACGCAGACATACACCATCTTCCGTAACAACTGCAGTTGCACTGTAGTATTGCTGTGCAAGCGCATATGCTTCTTCACCAATGGTAAGATACTCTGCCTTTACATATCCTTTCACATCACCGGATGTAAGTTCAACCCATCCATCTTTCTGTGATACAATATCTCCACACGCACCGATATTCATACGTCCAACAATTGCGGACTCTGTTGAGGCTTCTGCACGTACATTCACTTCATCACGATTTGCAACACACTTATTTGCAAATTCATTCGCAGCGGCAGCAACGATTTCCTTTTCCTTTGCTTCCTTACCTGCCTTCAGATTTGCTTCTAAATCAGCCCGGATTACACTTGTTCCGGATGCATCCATCAAAACGATGGAACCATCGATTGTCTGAACAGCTTCCACACTTCCGGTCACTGCCGGCTGCTCAGCTTTATCAGACTTTTTATCTCCCATAACCATTACGCCTCCGGCAATCACTGCCACAAATGTAATCATTACGGTTACTGCTAATATATTTCTTACTATGTAACGACTGTTAAATACTTGTTTTGTAAGGAATAACTGTAAATTCCGTACCTTTAACTTCGTTCTTCTACTCATGATAGCCACCTATTGTAAAATATTTTGTAACTTTTTGTATTTCTTTGTTACATTTTTATTACAGATGTATCTTAACATTATCTTACAAAGGTGTCAATAGTTTGTTACATATTTGTTACGAACGTAATGGCCAGCATGCCGGCTCCCACATGTGTTCCGATAATCGGACCGATCGGGGCAATGATAAGTTTTTCCTCTCTCATACCGGCTGCGATTGCCATCTCCTTCAATTTCTCTGCTTTTTCCAAGGCATCCGCATGTCCGATAACCGCGCGAAGCTTTGACAAATCGCCACCTTCCTCCACAGTCTTGGCAATCAGGTATTCCATCGCCTTATTCGTTCCTCTTGCCTTGGAACGCACAACCAGTTTCCCTTCCTCATCTACACTTAAAATCGGTTTGATTTTTAGCGCACTTCCTACCATCGCTTCCACCGTGGACACTCGCCCACCACGTTTTAGATGAAACAAATCCTCCACCATAAACCAGTGTCTTACATATTTGCGGTTTTCCTCTGTCCAGGAAGCAAGCTGCTCTAAATCCATTCCCTGCTTCTTTTTTTCTACAATTTCACACAAAAATGCGCCCTGCCCCACTGCTGCAGAACGGGTATCCACACATTTTATGTTTGCATCCGGATATTTTTTCTGCACCATCTGTGCACCTAGCAGCGAACTCTGATAAGAACCGCTTAATCCGGAAGAGAAGCCTACATATAAAACACCCTTCCCCTGTTCCACAATCTTTGTAAAACAATCCTTGTATGTCACCGGATTAATCTGGGATGTAACCGGCATCGCGCCCTTCCGTAAACGATTGTAGAAATCTTTTATATCGCCATCCCGTTCATCCAGATAGTACTCATAAACAACATCATCAATAGAATAGGAAAACGGAATAATCGTAACCTCCATTTTCTTTACAAGATCAATCGGCAAATCTGCCGTTGAGTCACTTACAATTACATAATCCTGCATAACTTACCTCCATGAATTCATTTTAATATCCATAATAAGCATCCAACCCGTCTGCCAGACCTTTTACAACTTCCTGCTGATACGACGAATCAACTAATTTCCCTTCATCCTCCGCATTGCTTAAGTATCCAAGCTTGATAAGCGCAACCGGAATCTGACTCCAGTTAATAGCCGTCATCTGATCGGTTTCGTAAATTCCCTGATTTATACAGGCAGTATTTTCAAGAACACCCTCCAGTAACCGTGTAGCAAGACGATAACTGTCATTGTGCAGTGTTCCATTGAATGCACTGTCTGCAGGCATACAAACCGCCATCACTCCCGAAAGGGAACTATTCTCACTAAAATTCATCTGAATTCTGACAAATGTCGTTGCAGAAGATGCGTTTGCAATCTCTGCGCGTGCTTTATTTGACAAATTGATTTCATCCGTTTCTCTCGTTAAAATAACCTCATATCCCCGAGACTCAAGTTCTGATTTTAAGAGCTTTGCATAGGTAAGATTCAATTCACTCTCCTTCGTTCCAAGTGTCGTACCCACATTGCCTGTAGAAGCCCCCTGCTTTGTCTCCTCAGTGTTTGGTCCAATCTCGACCTGTTCTGCATTGACTACGGCCTGATTTGCAGGATCTATCACTACTATTTTTTTCGGTTGCTCCATATCGGTCTCTGTTGCCTGTTGCGGTTTCTCGTCAGGCAGCATACCTGCAGGAGGTTCCGTCTGAATTACATAATCAGAATAAATGTAAAACGTGTAACCATCCACAAGCACTTTCGTCCATTCGTCGTTATATCCGGTTCGATTGAGAATCTCTCCTCCCGGAAGGAGTTTGTAGATGTCTGCATCCGTGGACGGACTGACACGCACGTTTATTGTCTCCCCAATCGTTTTCACATAATCATTTGCTATATAATAGCCATCCGCATCCATCGGCAGACTTTCTGTTGTCGCAACCGGCACCAAATCCGTTCCCGTAGCCTGCACCCCGACTTGTGTGGACGTCTCCGTTGAAGCATTTTCCCGTTCTTTGTTTCCACATCCGACGAGCATGCACAGGCAAATGACAATAATCATACAATTTCCCAAAAAAGCTTTCTTCATATTCATACTGATATGGCGTTGTGCCAATAACCCTCTTTCCATTCATTTTCTATGCGTATCTATAAATAGTATCATTCAAAACAAAAAAAGACAAGATGTTTCATGCATCTTGTCTTTTCCTAATATATGTTTTTTTACCATTCTTTGTAATCAGAAGCTTACAACAACACCGCCACGGTTTTCATAAGTCGTGCTGACACCGCCCGCATCAAAGATTCTAACGTCCGTAAATCCAAACTTTTCCATCATAATCTTCTTCACATTTTTGCAGCGTTCCATGCTTCCACACTGTGTAATACCGACCCGTCTCGTCTTATCATAGCCTTCTTTTTCAATATGAAACAACAGCTTATTGAGCGCCTTGTTCATGCCCCTTGCCTGGTCGAGCTGCTGAATCTCTCCATCGACTCCATGAAGAACAGGCTTGATATTCAACATATTTGCTGCAAGCGCTTTTACCTTTGTAATACGACCATTCTTGCGCATTGTATCGAGATTATCCAGCACAAATATCGTGCGCATCTCTCCAATATAGGTTTTCATGGTCTCAACAATTGTATGAAAATCCAGTTCCTGCAAAATCAGTTCTTCGAGCTTTAGACAAATGAGCGTCTCCCCCGCTGCTGCGGATTTGGAATCAAATATATGGATATTCACCTCCGGATGTGTCTCCTGAAAGATTTGTTTTGCCAAAACTGCACTGTTATATGAGCCACTTAACTTGGAAGAAAGTGTCACCACAAAAATATTATCTGCGTCCTCAAAGCTCTGCATATAAGCTTCCGGTGAAGGGCACGCTGATCTCGGGCACTCCGGCCATGCATCCACCATCTGCAAATATTTCTCCTGATTAAAATTCTCATCGTCCACAACGTCCGTATCACCCACTGTAAGGGTAAGTGGTACACTACAAAAATATTCTTTCTTAAATTCATCTGCTGTCAAATCACAGCAACTGTCTCCAACAATCTTATACTTCATACTGCTCTCCATACTATAAAATACTAAAAAGTTATGTTTTCCGTTACATGTAGTTTTCGATACTACATATCATAGCATGACAAAACATGAATTGCAACCGATATATAAGAATAATTTTATTTTTTGTATATGGTTCCCAAATCATACATAAATTTCGTTTGTATTTTTGAAAGGAGCATAGTATAATCTTGCAGGTATAATAGAAAAAGGAGATGCTTCATTACTATGAATTTTCTGATTGATTTAATTAAGGGTGTATTTGTCGGAATTGCAAATGTTATTCCCGGCGTGAGTGGCGGAACAATGGCTGTTTCTTTTGGAATCTATGACAAGCTGCTGTCCTCCATTTCGAATCTGTTTAAAAGCTTCAAAAAAAGCTTTTTTACTCTCCTGCCGATTATCGTGGGCATGGCACTTGGTATCGTAGGATTTACCTATATCATCCCATGGCTACTTGCACATTACCCGTTTGCAACCTCCGCTGCTTTTACAGGGCTCATCATCGGCGGCATTCCCGCTATTGTACGCTCCCTGAAAGACGGTTGGAGAAAAGAAGAAAAAAAATTCCTTCCGGTCAATATACTGGTATTTCTAATCTTTTTAGCAATCGCCGTTTCCATGCTGTTCTTAAACGGTGACAGCGAAAGCGGCATCATGCTGACAGCAAATGCCGGTACAATTATAAAGATATTCTTCATGGGTGTCATCGCCTCTGCAACGATGGTGATTCCGGGTGTCAGCGGATCTCTTATTTTAATGATATTGGGATATTATTTTGGAATTATTACTGCTGTAAAAGATTTTGTAGATGCCCTGCGGGCACTTGACATATCAGCAATGCTGAATCAGCTTTACATCCTGATTCCGTTTGCCCTCGGCTGCATACTTGGAATCTTCTTTATATCGAAGCTGATTAACTATTTGCTGCATCGTTTTCCGTCCGCAACCTTCTGCGGTATTTTAGCACTGGTGATTTCCTCCCCGCTGTCCATATTCTACAAGGTAAATGAAGAATACAGCATGCAGGGAACTTCTGTTGTATCGATTGTAATCGGCGTTGTACTGCTTATCGCCTGCATTGCATTGACACTGTTTATGGAGAAGCTTTCCCCGAAGGAATCCGAGTAACAACACCTTTTTCAACAAGGCAGTGCGGCTGATACGAGAGCTTCGCCTGTCTAAGGCCGGGGATTCCCATATCCTCTTCCCGATTAATATATTGGTAAGCGGTTAATTCCCGCCTTACGAACTCTCGATTAATCATGGCATACGCACCCTGAACCTCTGCGTATGCCTTT
>JBJEMZ010000022.1:0-4111 GCA_051879935.1 Wujia sp. | reverse complement strand
AAGACGAAAAACCAATCTCAAACCTAATCAAGATGAATCTGGAGGATGCCGGATATCATTGTACCTGTGTCTTTGATGGCATGGAGGCCGCAGATATATTGGAGGAGAAAACCTTTGATTTGATTTTGCTCGATATCATGCTTCCCAAGGTGGATGGTTATGAGTTGCTTGAATATATCCGTCCGATGGATATCCCTGTGATTTTCCTGACGGCAAAGGCAGGATTAAACGACAGAGTGAAGGGACTAAATCTCGGCGCGGAAGACTATATTGTGAAGCCGTTTGAAATCGTGGAGTTACTTGCACGGGTGCAGGTTGTGTTAAGACGCTATCGCAAAAATACAAGTATTTTGCAATATGCAAATATCACGATTGATACGGAAAACCGGACGGTGCTTCTGGATGGAAAAAATGTGGAACTGACTCCGAAAGAGTTTATGCTTTTGGAGTTGTTTGTGCGCAATGTAAACATTACCCTGTTTCGCGATAAAATCTATGAGCTTGTCTGGGAAAATGATTGTTACGGGGATACGCGTACACTGGATCTGCATGTGCAGCGGCTGCGCAAAAAGCTTGGACTGACAGACAAACTGAAAACGGTATACCGCGTTGGATATCGTTTAGAGGAGGAACCATCATGAACGAAGTGAATGATGGAAAATAAAGTGTGAAATTTCGATATAAGGTCTTATTAATCAATCTGATACTGCTGTCAATCGGCATCGGCATCGTCGGCTATTTTATGATTCGTAAAAATTTCCGGCTTGCTTTTGATGCCCAGACGAAGATGGCAATCGAGGAAAATAATCTGCTTCAGGCAACTCTGGAATATCGAATGCTTGAAATCTTAAATTCTGATTCTTCCGGATTTGTTTACCAGATAAAGGATTTAAGTGCCGATGTCATGGGAAAGCTCGGTGGCAATAACGAGGGTGTGTATATTATCTACGACGGAGAACTGCTTGTGAGTACCGATGAAAAAGGGGATATCGTGTCATGCCCCGAAGCGCTTTTTGAGGCGGGAATCATTGGGAAAAAGCATTACATGGTGACGGAGGAGGAAGGCCGTCATTATCTGTATACCTGTGCGACCAGTCTGATACAGGAAAAAACGATGAACATTATAAACAGGCGGGATGTGACGGAGGTGTATACGCTTGTGGAACAGCAACGCCGGTATTTCGCGATTTTGTTATTAATTGTCGTTTCGGTGTCGGCACTTGCCATGTTTATCATTTCCTATCTTCTTACAAAACCACTTGAAAAACTGAAAAATGCATCCGAGCGGTTCGGTCAGGGGGATTATGAAAGCCGTGTAAGTATTCAAAGCTCAGACGAGGTCGGCGCGCTTGCGGGAACCTTCAATCAGATGGCGGATTCTGTCTGCGACCATATGGAGGAGCTGCAGGGAATGGTGCGAAGACAGGAGCAGTTTGTCGCGGATTTCACGCACGAAATCAAGACGCCGATGACGGCGATTATCGGATATGCGGATACAATACGGTCAAAGGAGTTAAGCCGCGAGAATCAGATTATGGCGGCATCGTATATCTTTCACGAGGGAAAACGGCTTGAAGATATGTCGATGAAGCTGTTTGATTTTATCTATACAAAACAGAGAACCCTTGATGTGCAGCCGGTTTCGGTCAGAAGACTCATGGAGGAAGTAAAAGAGAGCGTGGAACCGATGCTTGCGGGCAAGGAACAGACACTTGAATGTGTGACGGTGGACGGGGAAATCTCAGGAGAGATAAGTCTCCTAAAATCTGCATTTATCAATCTGATTGACAATGCAAGAAAAGCATCGAAAAAGGGTGCCACGATTCGCTTTATCGGGGATAAGACAGAACGCGGAATCTGCATCTTCGTGCAGGATTTCGGTGTCGGAATCAGTGAGGAGCATTTGCAAAGAATCTGCGATGAGTTTTACATGGTAGACAAATCCCGTTCACGGAGTGAGGGTGGTGCGGGACTCGGGCTGTCTTTGGCATCCCTTATATTTGAGTGCCATCATGCGAAGCTTACGATAGAAAGCAGCCTTGGGGTTGGAACAACGATGCGGGTGGAATTTTATGAAAAACAGGAAGATTAAAAATCGAATCATTGTATGTATATGTGCTTTACTCTGTGTACTGATTGTAACCGGCAGTGTGCTTGCGCCAAAATATTTTCTGGAAAAGACAGTGAGTGCCGATGTAGGACAGGTCATGGATGCGCCGGAGGAGTATTACGTGGACGCAGGTGCGGCTATGGCACGGGAAATCTCGGAGAATCTGTCTGCACCCGACCGAATCAAGCTCATCTCGGGGGCATGGGAGAGTGAGATGACCGAGTGTGAGAAGACAGAGGGATTTCTCGATGAGACGGAAGCCGTAAGCCTTGCCAAACAGCAGATGGAGCTTTACCATTCGCAGGGCGTATATCCGTATTCCATCGATTCAGAGTTCGATAACTGGTATTCGTATTCTACGGAGCTCTATCGTTTTACAGACAGCAGCTTCCATACGTATACAGCGTACTTGTGGAAGCTGACATTTACAAAGTATGACCAGAGTATTGTGCAGCAAATCTATATGACGGAAAGCGGAACGATTCTGCTTGCACGGGTAAACAGCACACACCATATGGCCAAGCCGGTATTGACATGCTATGAAAATCTGCCTTTGAAGGAGCTGTTTGGTGAAAATGATATCTATATGAGTGATGTGGTGGAACATTCGGTTCCGTCTCTTAAAATTCCGTATCCGGATGTGGAGCAGGAAAATCTGAAAATTGACAGTGGCGCATTGATTACGGTTCGCGTGTCCGGGGAGCTTGAAAACTATGAAGCGTTTCAGTTTAATACCGACAGCGGTTTTGGGATTGTGCTGATGCCGATACAATTCTGATACATTCCTGTGCTATGCTGATTGCTAGAAAGGGAACTTCGGTTCTGAAGGTAGGAGGCATGTGTATGAGAAGAAAAAAATATGGGCGGATTATTTGCGTGTGTCTTTGTCTGCTGTTTGTTTCCGGCTGTGGACGACGCGCATCGCAAGATGAGATTGCAAAGGATTTGCAAAACGAAGAAACTGCATCTGCCGGAAATGCAGATGTAGATGCTGATGAAAATCTGCAGGCGCAAGAAAATGCACACACGGAATATGAAATTACGGGTGAGAAAAATAGTGTGATCACAGTAGATGCGGATATAATCGGTCTGGATAAACTTCAAGACATGCATTTTTATGATGTGACGTGTCCGGAAATGGATGAGACATACATAAAATCAGAGACGGAAAGTATATTTGATAAGGACACCTGTGAGTTTTATAAGCCGTATAATTACAGCGATGCGGAAGAGCTTGCCCGTGTAAAATCGGCTTTGATCTCTGACTGTGAGGCAGAGGAAGACCCTATTATGAAACGGGGCATGGAAAATGAACTTGCACAGGTTGAACAGTGGGAATATTATGTGCAGAGTGAACGGGAAGAGACAGATGTGCAGCTGCTTGGGGATGTGATGTACGAGGAAACTTTTGCCGGCGGATATCAGACGCATAACGTATCGGCAAAGGGGAAGATAGATGGGATTCCGTTTACTTATGAGTATTTTGATTCCTGTGGACCGGAGAATGCGGATTATTTTGCGAGAGTGAATCTGACAAGATATGACTATATCGGAGAAACCCAGCATGTGATGCTTCTTTCCGAAGAACAGCTTGCAGCAAAGATGGAGGATTTTCCGGTGAGCGAGGAACAGGCGAAAGGTCAGGCGGAGGACTTTTTGGAACGAATCGGATATACCGGTTTTGCCTGCCGGGAGATTGGATATGTGGAGAATATGACACGACTTGCGAATCAGGAGGAAAAGCAGGATGGTTATTTCCTTGTATATACCAGAAGTCTGGATGGATTAACAACCGTGTGCTGTCCCGGTTCCATACTTCGATGTTGGATGGCCGGCGAACTGCAGGCTGCTGCGGAGGTTATCTATGTATTGGTCAATGAGGATGGCGTGATTCAGGTACGAAAGGAGGGGCAGTTTTATTCTGTAGCTTCGGAAGGCAGCAAGACGGAGTCCTATCTTTCGTGGGAACAGGTGGAGGATGTCGCGGTGCAGTTTCTGCAG
>JBJEMZ010000021.1:0-19017 GCA_051879935.1 Wujia sp. | reverse complement strand
GTTCGTCATCCCCTTCACGTGTCCATCCGATACAATTTGGATCGTCGAAGTAATCATGCTGCACACCATATGCCTGAAGCTTACGAAGCTTCATCAGCTTATCCAGTTCACGCTTCTTAGATTTGATCTTTGCAGTTGGAATTCCTTTATAATCTCCATAAAATACACAAGGATATCCTTCTTCGCGAAGCAGGATAATCGCATATGCCATCGGCTTAAACCAGTCTTCTACCCAGGATTCCAAAGACTGCCCCGGCTGGCTGTCATGGTTATCAACAAATGTAACTGCCTTGAGCGGATTAACCTTCGACAAGGATCCGTCCAGAATTGTACGCAAATCATAATTGCCATGTGCCTTGGAGCAATTGTGGAAATTGAAATGCAACGGTACATCAAACAGGCTTACCTCACCCTCGTTTGCAGATATGTAATCCTGTAATACATTCACATCCCAGTGCCAATACTCGCCAACAGCAAACAAATCCCTGCCGGCATCCTCCTTCATGGCACGCATCCAATCCTTGTAAAAATATTTATCGATATGCTTTACGGCATCCAACCGATAGCCGTCAAGTTTTGTGGTTTCTGTGTACCATTTGCCCCAGCGTACAAGTTCTTCCCGAACCTCCTGATTCGAAAAGTCAATATCTGCCCCCAATAGATAATCGTAATTTCCAAGCTCCGAATCAACATTTTTATCCCAGTCTTTTCCTTTAAAACGGAAAATCGATTTTGCTGCGCGATCCTGATCCCAGTCAATGCCGTCAAAATGCTTCCAATTCCATGTGAAATCAGAATATTTTCCTTTTCTGCCCGGAAATGTAAACTTGGTCCACGCACCGATTTTCTTCGTATCTCCAATCATCTGGTCACGACTGTTTGCATTAAACTCCTCTGCGCTGACCTGTTCCACCTCATCTGCACCGAGCTTGTGATTCAATACAATATCTGCATATACCTGTATACTTTTTGCATGTAAAGCATCAATCGCAGCAAGGTACTCCGCCTTTGTTCCATATTTGGTGGCAATGGTTCCTTTTTGTTTGAACTCGCCAAGATCATACAGATCATATACGCCATATCCGACATCTTCCACACCATTTGCACCTTTATATGCCGGTGGAAGCCAGACTGCCGTTACTCCGGCTGTCTTCAACTTTGCCACATCCTCCTTCAGTGTCTTCCAAAGTGTTGAATCCGCCGGAAGATCCCACTGAAAATACTGCATCATCGTTCCGTTCATGCTCATCATTTCTACCTCCGTCTTTTGAACTCCGCTCGTACATCCCGAGACGAAGCACTTTCACGTTTTAAAGTATTATACCAAAGATAGAAGGATGCGTAAAGAACGAAAATCATCAAAAAACCTCCTTCATTCTTACATAGCCATTTTTCATGCATCTATATAAGATACGAACGAGGTTTTCTTTTTTATTTATGGTAACGATTTAATTATTTTGCATATGATAAACGCAATCTATATCTTCGACGACCAGCTCCGTTCCGTCTTCAACATAAAAGCTTATGACTGAGCCATCACAAAATAGCGCTCTATAATACATACGTCCGGCACCCGCAGACAATATATCGGGCACAGCACCGGTTTCCTGTGCTGTCGCAATCTCACGGCAAAGTGCCTCTACCATGTCACGGTCTGCAATTTTCGAATGCAAAAAATCCGAATCCGAATCATACTCAAGCACAAGCAAATTATCATACATTTTTTTTGCAAGTGCATCCGGAATCCACTGTGTATCCGATATATCCAGACTGTCGTAATCGTCCATTTCCGACGAAGGTAATTTTTGAACACGATACCCATCCGATTGCAAGCCGGAGGAACCCATCTTCCAAACGCTTCCACCGTGCTTGGTATCTGTCTGAAGTCTGTCTCCATACACAAACAGGGTAACCCCCGCCGCCAGACATACACCGGCAGCGAGAACCCCATAGGAAAGCTTTCTGTTTTTCCGTGCTTTCTCTTCCTGCTCCATCCGCTGTATCAGCTTCGCTTTATATGTTTCCGAAGGATTGATTGTTTTTGCATACGCATGATATATCTCTTTCATGTCTTCAGACATTCCGATTCCTCCTTCAAAATGCTCCTGAGCTTTTCTCTTCCCCTACTCAGCAACGATTTTACAGTTCCCTCCGAGAACTGCAGTGCGTGTGCAATGTCCTTCACAGAAAATTCTTCATAATAGTATAGAAACATCGGAACCCGGTATTTTTCCGGCAGCTTTTCCACCTGTTCTTTTAATCCAAAAGCCTCCGGCTGCATATATGCCGGTTCCGGAATCTCCTCTAAGGTCATGGTATTATGTCGTTTCCATGCACTTGTCAACATCGATTTAATTGTATTGACCGTCACTCTGATCAACCACATTTTTCTGTGTTCTTCATCTTCAAACGTCTTATCTGCCCTCAGATATTTCAAAAACACTTCCTGTGTGATATCCTCTGCATCCGGTACATTCTGTACCCTGGTATATGCAATGCGATAAACCATCGGCATGTACCGTTCCACAAGATCTGCATTCGACAGAGTATCTGCTGCATGGTTATTCACGTCAGTCCTCCAAGCTGCTTTTTACTGATAACTTTTTAACTCAATCTCATCGAGACCGTCTTCTCCAAAAGTGAAGGATACAGAATCAGAATAAGCCCGATCATCTGCTTCATAGTCAAGAGAAGCATAATCCGAATCATCACTGATATATTCATCAGCCGGCTCTCCCATGATTGCTTTTACATCATCCATTGACATACCAAATGTAATACCATTGCCAAGTGCAGCATCATATTGATTGTGCCAACTGTCTCTGCTTAATGAGATACTCAAAACCTCACAATCACGAACAGACTTTGTACCACCGCCGGTAAAATTCTTGAACATTACATAAATATCTGATTCATCCGAAGCCTCAGCTCTGATGCTTAATGTATACTGATTATCCTCAAGTTGTTCATTCAGATAACTGTCTTCCACAACAAAGCCCATTGCCTCAATATCCGCGTATGTCAGACCTTTCAGATTGTAGGCAACACCCTTACAGGTAAACTGCATGTTATCCCAGTCAAAACCATCTGCAGTTACACCGGTATTAGCTCCCTGCTCAGTTGTCACTTCTTCGGTTGTCTGTTCTTCGGTTGTCACTTCCTCGGTTGTCTCTGCTTCCGTTGTAACCTCTTCTGTTGTTTCCTCCGTTGTTACAACCACGTCATTGCTGATAATCTTGTCCGTAGATGCAAGTATTATGTACCATTTTCCATCTACCTTACCTACAACGACTGTTTCTTCCTGCACCTGACTTCCGTTTGAGCCGGAATATGTCTCATTTAATTTAAATGCATATACATTTTTACAATCAAAGTTTACGCCATAATATATATTCGCTGTATCCAGAACATCATTTAATTCGTCACCCTTTAATTTCTTCTGCTTTTCAATTTTGTATTCAACCTTAAACCCGCCGAAGTAATCATTGAAAAACTGCCAGTATTCTTCCTCTGTTACGGCGCCGGAACCATTGCCATAATTTGACATAGTCTCTTCCTTCGCTGCATCGCGGATGTCCGGATGGAAGCAATCATACATAGCATCCAGATCCTGCTTGCTATATCCATCGAAGAATGCCTCTACAACTGCCTTACTGTCTTTTTCAGCCTTGTTGGTCAAAATCATCATTGTCGCAAATACGCCACCACCGATTAACAAAAGCACGCCGAGCACAATCCCGATAATCAAACCGGTCTTCTTTTTCTTTGGTGCTGATGGCGCAGGCTGTCCAAGCGACATACTCTGCGGTGCCTGTCCATACGGCATATTCTGCTGAAACTGCGGATCCTGACCATATGGCATCCCCTGCTGGAACTGCGGGTCCTGCCCATATGGCATGCCCTGCTGATATTGCGGGTTCTGTCCATACGGCATGCCCTGTGGTGCCTGACCATAAGGCTGATTTTGCGCCTGCGGGTCATAATACCCTTGATTAAAGCCTCCATTTTGATTGTTGTTGTCCATAATATCCTCCTTCTTTTACACCGTAATTGCTATTACGATAATACGTTTCATATATAAAACTATATAAATGCAATTTTGGTTGCACTTTTATTTATTTTTTTATTTTATACAAGGCATGCGCAAATTGCAAGAACATCCGAGATTCAAATTCATCCTCTGCAGCATACTTCCTTGTCACAACCGTTTCATCTTCCATCCCGATGCCTAACAGGTATGAATTTTCACCCTCAGGAGTTGTCTCCCTTCCCTTCCATTCCAGTATCCTGTATTGTACAAGCAGCTTTCTTGCCGCATCTCCTTCTTCGTCGTCCAAATCAACATAAACCCGGTTTCCGTATTCGCCGTCTGCATTTACCTCCTGCAGCAGAATGCAACGGATATCTTTATAGGAACCTGCCGGAATCTCATCATCCCCTTCAAGCAGATACATATATGATTCCCCGCTATCTGCGTTCTCGCTCATATCTTCATTTCCCATGTCTGTATTTCCTATCCCATCTGTCGCGTACGTCTCATCCTGCAATTCTAAATCGTCATCCTTAGAGCATTCTGTTGCAGCATCTACAGATTCCTCCGCCGACTCTGCTGCCCCCTTCGCTTCCTCTACACTTTCTGCAACATCATAATCCGCCTGTGTATCCTCCATGACATTCATATGCATACCATTATCATGAGCTTCTTCGCTTTTTTTCCCTCTGGATTCATGCATTAAAATCGGAACCGCTATTACAATTGCCAATACAACCGCCGCTGCAAGTACCATGTATCTCGTACGAATATTTCGTTTATTCCTTTTAAGCTGCTTTGATTCTTCCTCAAAGCCCTGTTCAATTCTATCCCACAAATCAGGTATTTCCTGCTCTCGCTGTGCCTGATATGCTTGTTCAAGCGCTGTCTTGTTTTCATGTTGTTCCATATTCCTTCAGGCACCTCCTTAACTTCAATATTCCTTGATTATACAGCCATGTAACCGTTCCAAGCGGCTGCCCTGTTGCCTCTGCAATCTCACGGAATTTCATATCGCCGAGCAGTTTCATGTCAATTATTTCCTGCTCTTTTATTGATAAAGTTTCCATCGCCCGTTTCAAATCGGCAGCAAGTATCGTTTTCTCTTCGACAGGAGCGGCCTCTATCTCCTGTCCGCCTGTCTCAAGCACACCCTGCCTGACTTCGCCGGTTTCAGCATCCTCATAAAGCAATACCTCCCTGCCCCGTTTCCGTATCCAGTCGATTGCCATATTTTTCGCAATCTGCACAAGCCATGCCTTGTGGGAATACTCCTTTTTAAAACTGCCCGCCACGCGAATCAGTTTGATAAAAAATTCCGAGGTAACATCCTCTGCATCTTCCCTGCTTTTTAACAAATCATACACAACTGCATAAATAAGCTTCCCATATGCCTCATAGATTTCACGAAGCATCTGTTTATCTCCTTTGGCAAGCTTCTTTATGGCAGAATGAAATTCTGTCTGTGTCATCGTTTCTCCCTTGCGTTACACGAACATTTTCATGCCCGTATTTATATTACGTTTCTACATGAATTTTTTATGGTGAAAAATTTCAAAAACCATGCATCATGCAAAACTGCCTGCTGCAATAATGCCATTTATTATATCATACATTCCAGTTTCTGTCTTTTTAATTTGACATTCTGATTTGCTTCTGCTATGGTAATAACATTCGCATCGGTAAAACGATGACAAAAAATGTAATTTCAGGAGGGAAACTATGAAAAAGAAAATTGCAGTTGTTTTGGTATCCGCTATGATGGCGATGAGCCTTTGTGCATGTGGGGAAGAGGAAGCTACCACAACAAAAGCAACAACAGAGATGACAACTGAAGCGACAACTGAAGCGACAACCGAAGAATCGACAGAAGCAACAAACGATGACGCAACTGGCGATGATGCATCAGGGGATTCCATCCAGGCTGAGCGCGGTACAATCGACGAGAACAATGTCTACACAAACAGTACACTTGGTCTTTCCTTTACAATCGATGATAACTGTACTATCTATTCTGACAAACAGATTATGCAGCTTCTCGGTATGGGACAGGATGTTTTGCAGGATGAGGTCGGACTTTCCGCAGAGCAGCTTGAGAAGGCTATGAATGGTACATTTTACGATGTATGGTTTGCTTATCCGGATGGTGTAAGCAATATCTATGTAGCTTATGAGAACCAGTCAATGACAGGCACACTCCTCTATGATGAAAGCACATATGCAAGTTCCATGAAGAGCCAGTTTGAGGCTGTGACATCACTTGGTTATACCTTTGATGCGGACACAACAGAGACCTATGCCGGTCAGGAATACACCTGTCTCAATGCTCACACAACACAGGGAATCGATCAGAAGGTACTTCTCAGAAAATACAAGAACTACATGATTTGTATTACCATTTCTTTCCCGACAGGTACAACCGAGATACCGGAAAGATTTTTAAACTCTTTTACAGCTGTTGAATAGTTGAAATAATACGGTGCAACAAATAATACGGTGCAACATAAAATAAAAAAAATCTGATTTTTTCCCCGATAATCAAAATCAGATTTTTTTTATTTTATGTTGCACCTTAGTTTTTACAAGAACATTGTTTTATTGGCACAATTCGCTTTGCCACTTTTTCCCGGAAGAAAGCGAACAGCGGTCCGGTTCCAAATGCTACGATAATTGTCGCAAACTGCACACGCGCTCCGGTCAGAAAACCGATTGTCAGGCAGATTAGATCATCCATGACCCGAGCCCACTTAAAGCGAAATCCGCCTTTCGACTTATCTTCTATGATTTGCGGTATCATATCGTATGGGGATGCTCCCATATGGCACTCCATATAGACGCCACATCCAAATCCAAGTATCAACAATGCAACAAATACCAAAACGACACGAAGCGGTATATATGCGTGTATGCTCTCAATCGATAATCCGAGTTTACCGAACACAAATACCATAAAATCCGAGATATATCCAATTCCAAGCATATTCACAAGGCATCCCGCACCGAAGCTTTCTCTTGCAAGAATGATTACCGGAACAAACAGCACCAGATTAACAAGCATCTGATACGTTCCATAACTAATCGGCAGATGACTGCTGATTCCGAGATTCATACATGTAAACGGATCCGTACCAAAATCAGCCGTCCGGAAAATCGCGCTCGCAAGTCCGATACAATAATTGCCAAGCAACATAAAAAGGAAACGCTTTACGTTATCTATTTTGTTTTCTTTCATACTATAAATCTTTTCCTGTCAGAAGCTTATACGCCTGTAAATATTTGTCGATTGTCTTATCCACGATATCCTGCGGCAATGTCCAGTTATGACCTTCATTTGCCTTGAGCCAGTCACGGGCAAACTGCTTGTCAAAGGATGGCTGTCCATGTCCGACCTCATATTCGTCTGCCGGCCAGAAACGTGAACTGTCCGGTGTCAGCATCTCATCACCGAGTACAATATTGCCCTCCTCATCAAGGCCAAACTCAAACTTTGTATCTGCAATGATAATACCCTTTGAAAGTGCATATTCTGCACACTTTTTATAGAGGGCAATCGTATAATCGCGAAGCTTTGTTGCGTATTCCTCGCCCTTGCCCGGGAAATATTTCTCCAAATGTGCCACGCTTTGCTCATAGGAAATATTCTCATCATGATCACCAATCTCTGCCTTTGTGGATGGTGTGTAAATCGGCTCCGGCAGCTTTGCGCTTTCCTCTAAGCCTTCCGGCAGTTTGATACCGCAAACTGTACCGTTTTCCTTGTAGCTTGCCCAGCCACTTCCGGTAATGTATCCACGCACGATACACTCAATCGGGAGCATCTCAAGCTTCCGGCAGAGCATGCTGTTTCCGTCAAACTTCTCCTGACGGAAAAACTCCGGCATATCATTTACATCAACAGAAATCATATGATTCGGAAGGATATCCTCTGTCATATCGAACCAGAATTTTGACATCTGTGTCAGCACGGTACCCTTCTTTGTTACCTGATTATTCAGGATGACATCAAAGCAGCTGATCCGGTCGGTTGCAACCATAATCAGACTGTCACCATTGTCATAAATCTCACGAACTTTTCCTTCTTTGATCGGCTTCATGTTGTTAATCTCCTCTGTATTATAATTTTCCACTAATAGTTGCGAAACGCATTGACATGCACCCAAGTTAAATAGGCTACACATTTTCACGTAGACACACTTCCGTTCTAAAAACACGTAGTGGATACTAAACTCACTTCGTTCGTTAAGTACCAACGTGTTTTTAACGGTCTACTTAGAAATTGTGTAGCCCATTTAACTCGTCTATACTTTTCTGTGCGTTTCGCAATCATCATTAAATTTCCAGACTACATAGTAGCACTATCTGATATAGATTATCAAGTATATTTTCTATTTTGTACATATTTTCTACAGATGCAGAACACGATCCTTTATCTCCTGGGTTCTGCCCTGGTTCCAGAACTGTGTGCCGATGTAACCGCAGGTTCTTCTGGCCACAAACAGATTGTTCTGGTCGCGGTTTCCGCAATTCGGACATTCCCATACGAGCTTTCCTGCGTCATCCGTCACGATTTTGATTTCACCATCATAGCCGCAATTTTCGCAATAATCACTCTTTGTATTGAGCTCTGCATATAAAATATTGTCATAGATAAACTTCATAACGGTAATGACTGCTTCCACATTTTCCTGCAGGTTTGGCACCTCCACATAGCTGATGGCACCACCCGGTGACAGTTTCTGGAATTCAGCCTCAAATTTCAGCTTATCAAAAGCATCGATTGGTTCTGTCACATGGATATGATAGCTGTTTGTAATATAGTTCTTATCCGTAACACCCGGAATAATTCCAAACCGCTTCTGCAGACACTTTGCAAATTTATAGGTTGTGGACTCCATCGGTGTTCCGTAAACGGAATAGCTGATATGCTCTGCTTCCTTCCACTCCTTACACTTATCATTCAGCTTCTGCATAACCTTTAATGCAAATTCCTTGCCCTCCGGTGACGTATGTGTCTTTCCAATCATCCTTACACACATCTCACAAAGTCCGGCATACCCAAGCGAAATCGTAGAATAACCGTCAAATAACAGCTTATCAATCTTCTCTCCTTTTTTCAAGCGGGCCAGGGCACCATGCTGCCACAAAATCGGCGCCACATCCGATATGGTTCCGAGCAGACGCTCATGTCTGCACCGAAGTGCCCGGTGACAAAGCTCCAATCTCGAATCCAATATCTCCCAGAAACGATCCATATGCCCCTCTGACGAGCATGCAACATCTACCAGATTGATTGTGACAACACCCTGATTAAAACGCCCGTAATATTTCCGGCTGCCATCCGGATTCCTCTGATTGTCCTCAGAGGTCGGGAAGGAACGGCAACCCATGCATGGATATACATCCCCATTTTTAAGCTGACGCATAACCTTTGCGGAAATGTAATCCGGTACCATACGCTTTGCCGTACACTTTGCTGCAAGCTCCGTCAAATACCAATACTTTGAATCCTCTGTTATATTGTCCTCATCAAGGACATAAATCAGCTTCGGAAATGCCGGTGTAATCCAAATACCCTTCTCATTTTTTACACCGATGATACGCTGTTCCAGCACCTCCTGTATGATAAGTGCCAGATCTTCTCGCGTCTGACCTTCCGGTACCTCGTCGAGATACATAAACATTGTAACAAATGGTGCCTGACCATTACAGGTCATAAGCGTGATAAGCTGATACTGAATCGTCTGAATTCCGCTTTTTATTTCTGCGCGCAGGCGTTTTTCCGTTATTTTATCGATGATTGCATCATCCAGCGGTTCCCCGCATTCCGTCCGTTCCTCAACAACCTGCTTCCGAATCTTTTTACGGCTCACATCCACAAACGGGGCGATATGGGAAAGGGTAAATGACTGTCCTCCGTATTGATTGCTCGCAACCTGTGCCACAATCTGCGTCGTCACATTGCAGGCTGTAAAAAAACTGTGTGGCTTCTCAATCATGGTCTCGCTGATAACCGTACCGTTTTGCAGCATATCCTCCAGATTGATCAAATCACAGTTATGCTCCTTCTGTGCAAAATAATCTGAATCATGGAAATGAATAATGCCCTGCTCATGCGCCTCCACAATATCTTCCGGCAAAAGCATGCGTTTCGTAAGATCCTTGCTGACCTCTCCCGCCATATAGTCACGCTGTGTCGAGTTGATGACTGGGTTTTTGTTCGAATTTTCCTGATTTACTTCCTCATTCAGATGGTCAATCAGTGCCAGAATTCCATTGTCTGTCGTATTGGATTTACGCGCCAGCTCCCGCTTATAACGATATCTCACATATTTCTGTGCCACCTCGTAACCGCGCATCTCCATGATTCCGGTCTCTACCATATCCTGAATGTCCTCGACATGAATCGCGTGAGTCATAATCTCTATCTGCTTTGCAATATTATCCGCAATTGCCTGCACCTGATAATCATTTAACTGGTGTAACCGGTCAACCTCTTTGTTTGCCGCACAGATTGCATTTACAATCTTTTTCAGGTCAAAATCTACCTCTTCTCCATTTCTCTTAATTACATTTGTCCTGACTGCATCCATGATATCTCCCTCTTCACTAAATCTTGTATTTATAAATTATATTATCCACTATATTTAGTGGCACATGTCATTATACTCTATGCATACAAAAAAGGGAAGAGTAAATTTACATTTACTTCTTCCCTTCATTGTATTACTGTATTATCAAGTTTTTATGCTTACTTTATTGCTTTATGAATCTCCTGCAAAGACATTACGCCGATTTCACCATATTTGAGAACTGCCTCGATGCCTTCTGCCGTTGCCTTTGCTGCTGCCATCGTTGTCATATAAGGTACCTTCGCGCGAATTGCGGTCTTACGTACATAGCTGTCATCAAATATTTTCTCTTCCTGTGTTGCAGGTGTATTGATAATCAGCTGAATCTTTCCGTTCATCACCTCATCTACGATGTTCGGTCTGCCCTCCTGCATCTTATTGATACGCTCTGCCTTGATACCATTTGCAATCAGAAGCTCATAGGTTGTTCCGGTCGCAACAATACGGAATCCGCACTTTTCGAAGGTTCTCGCAACATCTACCACCTCCGGCTTATCCTTCCGGCTGACACTGAACAATACTGTTCCCTCTTTCGGAAGGCGTGTCTGTGTTGCCTCCTGAGCCTTGTAAAATGCCTCGCCGACATTGGTGGAAAGTCCAAGTACCTCTCCGGTTGAACGCATCTCCGGTCCGAGTACCGGGTCTACCTCCTGGAACATATTGAATGGGAACACCGCTTCCTTTACACCATAATAAAGCGGTTTTACTTCCTTCATGGTCGCAAGCGGGGATTCGATACCGGTCAGCTCGCTCGTCATAATCTGTGTTGCAATCTTAACCATGGATACACCACAAACCTTTGATACAAGCGGAACGGTACGGGATGCTCTCGGATTTGCCTCAAGCACATAGACCTTATTGTTCTCGATTGCGTACTGCATATTCATAAGACCACATACGCCCATCTCCTCTGCGATTTTGCGCGTGTAATCCTTGATTGTTTCCACCAGATCCTCCGGAATACTTCTCGAAGGAAGGATACATGCGGAATCGCCGGAATGAACGCCCGCAAGCTCGATGTGTTCCATAACTGCCGGTACAAACGCATGCTTACCGTCTGCGATTGCATCCGCCTCACATTCTGTCGCGTGACGCAGGAAACGGTCAATCAGAATCGGTCTGTCCGGTGTGACACCAACAGCCGCTGCCATGTATTTCTTCAGTGACTCCGGCTCTCCGACAACCTCCATGCCACGTCCGCCAAGGACATAGGATGGACGAACCATAACCGGATAACCGATTTTCTCTGCAACCGCAAGTGCTTCTTCCACGTTGGTTGCCATACCTGCCTCCGGCATCGGAATCTCGAGCTTCTCCATCATGGCACGGAACAAATCACGATCCTCTGCCATATCGATGACTTCCGGAGATGTACCTAATATACGAACACCATTCTTCTTTAAGTCTGCTGCCAGATTGAGCGGTGTCTGTCCGCCAAACTGTGCAATCACGCCCACCGGTTTTTCCTTCTCATAGATGGAAAGTACATCCTCCAGTGTGAGCGGCTCAAAATACAATTTATCGGATGTATCGTAATCCGTAGATACCGTTTCCGGATTACAGTTTACGATAATCGTTTCAAATCCAAGTTCCTTTAATGCAAGCGCTGCATGGACACAACAGTAATCGAACTCAATACCCTGTCCAATACGGTTTGGACCACCACCTAAGATCATGATCTTCTGTCTGTCAGTCACGGTCGTATGATCCTCTGCATTGTAGGTCGAGTAATAGTATGCCTTATCTTCTGTACCGCTTACGTGTACCGGCTCCCAGCTCTCTGTGATACCATAGTCACATCTTGTATGACGGATATCCTCCTCCGGAAGCTCCAGAAGCTGACTTAAGTAACGGTCTGAGAAACCATCCTTCTTTGCCTGCGCAAGAACTGCCTTCTCCGGCATCTTACCTTTTGCCGCAAGCAGTGCCTCTTCCTCTTCAACAAGCTCCTTCATCTGCTCGATAAAGTAATGTTTTATCTTCGTAAGATTGAAAAGCTCCTCAACGGTTGCGCCCTTTCTAAGCGCTTCATACATGATAAACTGTCTCTCGCTGGTCGGTTCTCTCAACATGGAAAGAAGTTCTTCCTTTGTCTTCTCATGGAAATCCTTTGCAAATCCAAGACCATATCTGCCGATTTCAAGGCTTCGGATTGCCTTCTGGAATGCTTCCTTATAAGTCTTTCCGATACTCATGACTTCGCCAACCGCGCGCATCTGTGTTCCAAGCTTGTCCTGCGCATCCTTGAACTTCTCAAACGCCCATCTTGCAAATTTAATAACTACATAATCGCCACCCGGCACATATTTATCGAGCGTACCATGTACACCGCACGGAATCTCATCTAATGTAAGTCCGGACGCAAGCATTGCGGAAACAAGTGCAATCGGGAATCCGGTTGCCTTCGATGCAAGCGCTGACGAACGGGATGTACGCGGATTAATCTCAATCACGATAATACGGTCTGAAACCGGATCATGCGCAAACTGCACATTCGTTCCTCCGATTACCTCAACCTCATTTACAATCTTATATGCCTGCTCCTGCAGACGCTTCTGAAGATCCTCGGAAATTGTAAGCATCGGTGCCGAGCAGAAGGAATCACCTGTATGCACGCCAAGCGGGTCAATATTTTCAATGAAGCAGACCGTAATCATGTTGCCCTTCGCATCCCGGACAACCTCAAGCTCAAGCTCCTCCCAGCCGAGAATGGATTCCTCAACCAGAACCTGTCCTACAAGGCTGGCCTGAAGACCTCTTGCACATACCGTCTTCAATTCTTCTACATTGTACACGAGACCGCCACCGGCACCGCCCATCGTATAAGCCGGGCGCAGTACAACCGGATAACCGAGCTTATCTGCGATTGCAAGCGCTTCCTCCACAGAATAAGCAACCTCGCTTCTTGCCATCTCGATTCCAAGCCTATCCATCGTCTTCTTGAACTCGATTCGGTCCTCTCCACGCTCGATTGCATCCACCTGTACACCGATAACCTTTACATTATATTTATCAAGTACGCCGGTAGTAGCAAGCTCTGAACACAGATTAAGTCCGGACTGTCCGCCAAGGTTTGGCAAAATCGCGTCCGGACGTTCTTTCTCTATAATCTGTTCCAGTCTGGTCACATTCAATGGCTCGATATAAGTCACATCTGCAATTCCAGGATCTGTCATAATTGTAGCCGGGTTTGAATTTACCAATACAATCTCATAGCCAAGCTGTCTTAAAGCCTTGCATGCCTGTGTACCGGAATAGTCAAACTCACATGCCTGCCCGATAATAATCGGACCGGAACCAATAATCAGAACTTTTTTTATGTCTTCTCTTTTGCTCATAATTGCCCCCGTTAAAATTTTTTTCTAAAGTATTATACTAATTTTTTTAACTTATTACAATGCAAAGCAAAAGATTTTTTAGATAAATTTGTGTTTCTCCTAATTATCGCATTTTTCTGAAACCATATCGGCAAAATATTGATGAATCCCCGTATCCTGATTCAGCTCCGGATGAAACGCCGTAACAAGCTGGTTTCCCTGTCTTGCAGCAACGATTTTTCCGTCTACAACCGCAAGTACTTCCACGCCTTCCGCAACCTTTTCAATGTACGGCGCGCGAATAAATGTCATATCCACATCACCGATTCCCACAAAATCCGATTTTGTGTAAAAGCTGCCGAGCTGTCTGCCATACGCATTTCTGCGCGCTGTAATCGCCATCGTCCGAAATCCGAGTGCTTCTTCCCCCTCCACGTTTTCCGCAAGGAGCAACAAGCCTGCACATGTACCGAATACCGGAAGTCCCTCTGTTATCTGCTTCTTAAGTGGTTCGTACAGGGAAAGCTCCCGAAGTAATTTTCCCTGCACAGTACTTTCGCCACCCGGAATAATCAGCCCGTCCATCCCCTGTTCTAAGTCCTTCGCACAGCGAATCTCAAAATGCGGGATGGAAAGCTTATCTAACATCATTCCGTGCTCTGCAAAAGCACCCTGTAATGCCAGAATTCCAATCTTCATTTATTTGCCTCTCTCTGCCATGAGAATTTCAATCTCTGACTCGTTGATACCTACCATTGCTTCACCTAAATCTTCAGAAAGCTCTGCAATAAGTTTTGCATCCTGGTAATTGGTTACAGCCTTTACGATTGCTGCAGCACGCTTTGCAGGATTACCGGACTTGAAAATACCGGAACCAACAAAGACGCCCTCTGCACCAAGCTGCATCATCAAAGCAGCATCTGCCGGTGTCGCAACGCCGCCTGCTGCAAAGTTGACAACCGGAAGCCTTCCATTGTCATGCACATAACGAACAAGCTCAATTGGAACCTGAAGCTGTTTTGCTGCCTCATAAATCTCATCCTCTGCCATAGACTGAATTCTGCGAATCTCGGAATTCATTGCACGCATATGGCGAACTGCCTGTACAACATCACCGGTTCCCGGCTCACCCTTTGTACGAATCATGGATGCACCTTCCTCGATTCTCCGAAGTGCCTCGCCTAAATCTCTCGCACCACAGACAAACGGTACCTTAAATTTTGTCTTATCAATATGGTAGATATCATCTGCCGGTGAAAGCACTTCACTCTCATCGATATAGTCAATCTCGATTGCCTCAAGTATCTGTGCCTCTACAAAATGACCGATACGGCACTTTGCCATAACCGGAATCGTAACTGCCTCCTGAATCCCCTTAATCATCTTCGGGTCACTCATACGGGATACACCGCCTGCTGCACGAATATCCGCAGGAATACGCTCGAGTGCCATAACTGCGCACGCACCTGCCTCCTGTGCGATTCTTGCCTGCTCCGGTGTTGTAACGTCCATAATAACGCCACCCTTTAACATCTGTGCCAGATTCTTGTTTAACTCATAACGATTTTCACTCATTTTATATGCCTCCTGTGCATCTCAAATATTTTGCCCATTATAAAGCAAAAACTGGGTATATCGAAATACCCAGTTTTTATGTTTTTTATAATGTCAATTTTGTCGTTTTTTTGGTTTTTTACTCAATCTGGCATTATAAATTGTTTTTACCCTGTTTACTTCGTACCGAAGATACGGTCTCCCGCATCGCCGAGTCCCGGACAAATGTATGCGTTTTCATTTAATTCACGGTCGAGATGTCCGATATAAATCTGCACATCCGGATGTGCCTCATGCAGACGCTTTACACCTTCCGGTGCCGCGATAATACACATAAATTTAATCTTAACGCCACCATGTGCCTTAATCTGTGTAATAGCATCCACCGCAGAGCCTCCTGTTGCAAGCATCGGGTCCGTCACGACAATCACACGCTCATTAATCGGCTTCGGAAGCTTACAATAGTACTCATGTGGTTCATGTGTATCTTCATCCCGATACATACCGATATGTCCTACCTTCGCAGATGGTACAAGCGCAAGTACACCCGGCACCATCCCAAGCCCCGCACGCAAAATCGGGACAATCGCAAGCTTTCTTCCCTCTATCATAGGTGTCATACACTTTTCAATCGGAGTTTCCACCTCCACATCTGTAAGTGTCAAATCTCCAAGTGCCTCAAAGCCTTCCAGCATGGCAATCTCTTCTACCAGCTTCCGAAATTCATTGGTTCCGGTTGCCTTATCCCGCAGCAATGAGATTTTATGCTGAATCAGCGGATGTTCAAAGATTGTAATATTCGGTGTGTTTTTAAAATCCATCATCGTCCTCCTTTTCTATCGCCTACTTTGCTTTTATAAATACTCCACGGCTCTGATCTCCTTCCGGATTTGCACCGAACTGGTAATCATTGCCCGGCAGAATTGCATTCAATAAGATTCCGGCAATCGCCGCAATGGCAAGGGCTGTAAGTGTAATCGATGTATCGCCGATTGTAAATGTAATTCCATTCGAAAATCCAAGTCCGCACACAAAGATGACACCTGCAATAATCAGGTTTCTCGAACGTGTCAGATCGACTTTATTTTCTACGATATTCCGAACACCGATAGAGGAAATCATACCATATAACATGAATGACACGCCTCCGATGATTGCAGTCGGCATCGTCGATATCACCGCCGAGAATTTCGGGATGAATGAAAGAACGATTGCAAATACGGCTGCCAGCCGGATTACAAGCGGATCATATACTTTGGAAAGCTCCAATACACCTGTGTTTTCTCCGTAGGTTGTATTTGCCGGTCCGCCGATGGCGCCTGCAAATGCAGTTGCAAGTCCGTCACCGATCAATGTGCGGTGAAGTCCCGGATCGGAAATAAAGTTCTTGCCAACTGTTGCTGAGATAGCGGACATATCTCCGACATGCTCCATCATAGCTGCAATGGCAATCGGTGCCATAACGAGAATCGCCGTGATATCAAATTTGCAGAACTGGAACTGCGGAACACCGAAGAAGCTCGCTTCCTTCACTGCATCAAATGCAAGAATTGCGCTTCCGTCCGGATTCGTAAGTCCTGCCGCATTCATGATAACCGCTGCAATGTATGCAATCACAACACCCATCAAAATCGGTATAATCTTGAAAAGACCTTTACCCCATATATTAAAAACAATAATGACTGCAAGCGCAATCAGTGCAAGCCACCAGTTTGTACTTGCATTGGAAACTGCTGAAGGCGCAAGCGAAAGTCCGATACAGATAATAATCGGGCCTGTTACAACCGGAGGAAGAAAGCGCATCACGCGATTGACTCCAACCAGTTTAATGATAAGTGCCGTCACAAAATACAGTGCACCCGCAACCACGATACCGCCACATGCGTATGCCGCCTTGTCATTGACAGCCATATCCGCATACATCCCGCTATCGAGATTTGCAACTGTATAAAATCCGCCGAGAAAAGCAAATGACGAGCCTAAAAATGCCGGCACCTGAAACTTTGAACAAAGATGGAAAATCAATGTTCCGAAACCTGCACAGAAAAGTGTAACTGAAACCGTAAGTCCTCGTGTAAGCGGTTCACCACATGCATCTGCAAAATATCCTGCAACAAGAATCGGTACAAGAATTGTTGCCCCAAACATTGCAAACATGTGCTGCAGTCCTAAGATCAAGACCTTTGGTATACCAAGACTCTTGGCATCCCTTACCGCTCCATCCTTTGTGTCACCCATAACGTTTACCTCTTTTCCCTCTTTCATATTATAAAGAGTGTTTTTCTTTATTATGCACGAGTTACTCAAAATTTGCAACACAGAAACACGGAAACAAAAGCATTTTTTCATGGTAAAAAATTACTTGTCTTAATATGCGGTGAATGGTAAAATCGACACGCATAAATACCGAGCTTCAAAAGAGGAATCACCATGAAAGAAACCATTACATTGATTATAAGATTCATAAAAAAAGAAACCGTCCTTGTCATCAGCATAATTCTGGCACTGATTTCCATGTTGTTTGTACATCCCGACAAACAGTATATTTCCTATATCGATTGGCATACGCTATTGCTGTTATTCTGTCTGATGGCAGTGATGGCCGGTTTTAAACAGCTTGGACTGTTTCAAAAAATCGGTGCTGTACTTTTGTCCCATGCAGGAAACACAAGACAATTGTTTTTCGTGCTTGTCTTTTTACCGTTCTTCTTCAGTATGCTTATCACTAATGATGTCGCACTGATTACATTTGTTCCGTTTGCAATCATTGTGTTACAGATGGCAAACGAAACCGCACTGCTTGTTCCGATTGTCGTGATGCAGACAATCGCAGCCAATCTCGGCAGTATGCTTACCCCGATGGGCAACCCACAAAATCTGTATCTGTACGCACAATCCGGCATGTCACTTTCCGACTTTCTTCTTTTGACGCTGCCATTTACGTGCATCGCTTTCGTATGCCTGTCTGCGTATGGTTTCCTGTTCAAAAAAAGTTCTGTCTGCGTTTTGGATTTGTCTGATGAAAAGGCACTTAATGCAAAGCCAATCATCCTTTTTAGTGCCTTGTTTTTACTCTGTCTGCTCAGTGTGGCAGATCTATTGGATGTACGTATCGTGTCCGTAATTGTGCTTTTGGTTCTGCTTGTCTATGACAGGAGGCTTCTGTCAGCAATCGATTATTCCCTGCTCGGAACCTTCGTCGGATTTTTTGTATTTATCGGAAACATGGAACGGCTACCGGATTTTCAGGTATTCCTTTCAAACATCGTCTCCGGAAGGGAAATCTGTGTATCAGTGCTTTCAAGTCAGATAATCAGCAATGTCCCGACCGCGCTTTTATTGTCCGGCTTTTCTTCAAACTGGAATGCGCTCGTTATCGGGACGAACATCGGAGGGCTTGGCACGCTCATTGCCTCCATGGCAAGCCTGATTTCCTACAAACAAATCGCCCGGGAATACCCGGGCGAACGAGGCAGATACCTGCTTA
>JBJEMZ010000020.1:0-4151 GCA_051879935.1 Wujia sp. | reverse complement strand
GATGTGGATTTTGAAAACAAAAAAATTGTGGATACATTTGTACCGTTTGCCAGTCGGAACCTCTATACGATTCCGGTTGATGTGAGTGGGTGCGAATCAACATCAGAGGTGCAACAGGTGATAAGTAAGACATTGGCTGAGCAAAAAATTGCGGATATACATATGGTTAAACTTGTACTTTGCGGCAATGTAAGTGTGGATTCCGAACGGGATATTTCCCTGCTTACAAATACATGCGCAGACAATTTCTTTTTTGTAAAAATATATGATGAGACAAAGCTTGCTGTCGATTATGAGATGTATACACATGATGAATCGTTAAAAGGGGAGTTTGTGCGTCAGGTACAGGCGTCAGGGCTCGATGAGGATGAGAAAGCGGAAATTATTCGTACCGGTATTTTAGCACTTGCAGGGGAGGAGTTTGTATGAAGCTTTTACATTGTCATGTTGAGAATTTTGGTAAGCTTTCGGATTATTCCTATGTATTTCGGGATGGTCTCAATTCGATACATCTGGAAAACGGGATGGGAAAAAGCACGTTTGCCGCTTTTATCCGTGTTATGTTTTTCGGGTTTCAGGGAGAATCAAAACGTGGTGAATTCGAAAATGAACGGCGTTTTTTTGCGCCGTGGCAAAAAGGGACTTATGGAGGGCAGATTACATTTTCAATCGGAGACCGGTCCTATATACTTACGAGAGTGTTTGGAAAGACTGCAAAGGATGATGAATTTCGATTGCAGGATGCACAGACAAAGCTTGACAGCCAGGATTATTCCGTGAATATCGGAGAAGAGATACTGGAGATTGACGCCGCATCATTTTTAAGGACTGTCTATGTCGGACAGGCAGATTGTGCGGCATGTACAGCTACAGACAGTATCAGCGCAAAACTTGGTAATCTGGCTGAAAATACAGATGATATCAATAATTATGAAGCTGTCAATAAACGTATGACAGATATGTTTAATAGTCTGTCTCCAAAGAGAAGCACCGGAAAAATCGCAAAGCTAAAAAAGGAAATCGCACAGCTTACAGAGGAGGTGCGTGCAAAGGATGCATTAGAGGAAGCTATGCAGCAGCTTGGAGAAAAGCGGGAGTCTTCAAAACAAAAAAAGGATGCATTGCTTAAAGAACAGGCAGATTTGCAGCGCAGGCTTGAAAAAGCATCCAGGCAGGAAGAGTTGCGCACAAAGAAGGCGCAATATGAACAGCTTGTGCAGGATTGTGCGGATAAACAACGGGAATTCGAAGCTGTGCAGGCGTATTTTCCGGGAGAACTGCCGGAAAAACAGGATATTATCCATATGCAGAAGATTGTACAGAGGCTATCAGAGCTTGAAAAGAAAGAGAACAGCCAGATGCTTTCTGCATCAGAATTAGAGAAGCTTTCCGGTTATGAAGAAAAATTCTCGCAGGGAGTTCCCGGGTCAGATGAGATAGCTGAAAAACAGGAACAGTGGAGTATGCGGCAGCAGATAAAGGCATTGCTCAGCGTAAAAAGAGGAAATGTGCAGACAGAGGAAGCGCGGGAAGACGAGCGTAAACTGGCACAAAAACGAAGAAACATACAATGCAGTGTCGTTTTAATTCTGATTGGACTTGTGCTTGTTTGGATCGGTGTATTTGCTCCGGTAAAAGCGGTTATCCGAATTGCGGTTTTTGTTTGTTTGTTCGTGGCTTTCGTGCTTGGTATACGAATGCTTATTAAGAAAGAAACTATGCAGGATAATGCTGAGCTTTTGCGTATGAGACGGGAATGTGAAGAGGACATAACAAAAATTAACGAAATAGATGGCGAAATCCGCTCCTTCCTTGCACGATACCGGATAGATTATGATGAGAATACGGTCGGACGGGAATTGCAGCTTGTAAAGGATGCAGCCTGGGAGTATGGAAATCTGTCCGCAAAAAAGGGAGATCTGCTTACCCCGGAGGAAATCTCGGAACAACAAAGTAAAACGGAGGAACTTCATACTTTTATACAACCATATGTGAAAGAAGCTGTGCAACCGACCACATGGATTGCCTATATGGGTTTGTTAAAAGATTTAGAACAGCACCTTGCCACATATGAGAAAATAAAAACAGAGTATGAGGCATGCAAAACCAAAAAACATGCATGGGAGAACATGCAGGAGACGGATGTGAAAGAGACTGATTTACAGGAGATGGAGCAGCCGGATGTGTATAAAGATAAGCTTGCATCTGTACGTGAGCAGTATGAGAATGAGATGCATGCATTGTCAGAATATACGAGACAGCTCGATGAAAAAACGGAGGAATTCGCGTTACTGGAAGAAAAAGAGGAAAAATTGCAGATACTTCATGAAGAAGTGCGTTGTTTCACGAAAAAGTGTGATATAATAGAAAAGACGCAGACTTTTTTGGCAAAGGCGAAGGAGAGCTTTACCGGACGCTACACAAAACCGCTGCTTGCCGGGTTTGAAAAATATTACAGACTTATAGCAGATGAGGCGGCAGAAGAGTACGAGCTTGATGCAAAGCTGAACATGGAAAGAAAGGAACAAGGCATTTATCGTGATATGCGCCACTTAAGCAGCGGATATCAGGACTTAATCGGGCTTTGTATGCGTATGGCGATGGTAGATGCCATGTATCAGCAGGAAAAGCCATTTATTGTACTCGATGATCCGTTTGTGAATTTAGATGAGAGCAAGCTTCAGGGTGCAAAAGTTTTTTTGGAGAAGCTTTCCGAAACATATCAGGTTATTTATTTTACCTGTCATGAAAGTCGTGCCTGATCAGACTGATCAGAAAGGAAAAAAGTATGTACACATATAAGAAGAAAGTTTTGTTTTCAGACGTGGATGCCACGGAACATATGTCGCTTGGGAGTCTGATGGATGCGATGCAGGATTGTGTCAATATCAATTCGGAATCAATCGGGCGTGGCATCTCCTATATGCTCGAAAAGAAGCGGACATGGTTTGCAATCAGCTGGAATATCGAGATAAAACGGATTCCCGGTATATTTGAGGATATCATTGTGAAGACATGGCCCTATGATTTTGCAACCTCCATCGGTTATCGTAATGTGATAATCGAGGATCAAAACGGGGAGGATATCGTCTGTGCGGATTCCATGTGGACATTGATGGATATGAATACCGGTCGCCCGGTCCGGATCGAGGAGGAAGATGCGAAAGGGTATGATCTGGAGGAACGTTATCCGATGGAAAAGCTTGGCAGAAAAATCCGTCTGCCAAAAGAATTCGAGGATATCGATACCGTAAAGGTAAAAAAAGCAGATATTGATTACAACGGGCATATGAGTAATGCAAAATATATTTTGCTTGCTTATGAATATCTGTCACAGGAAGACCGGTTTGACAGAATCCGGGTAGAATATAAAAATCAGGCACGTTTCGGGGAAGAACTGCAGATAGGAAGGGCAGTTACAACAGAGGAAACAGGGGAGCAAAGAATCGTAATCCGCATATCAGGAAAAGAAGATGACAGCGTAAAAGCAGTTGTTGATTTCCGTCTGAAAGGGGAATAATCAGATTATATGGAGCTTTCAAAGGAAAAGATACAGAATTTGATACGGGAAGCAGATCGTGCACGTGCATTTGCTTATGCGCCTTATTCGCATTTTGCGGTAGGAGCCGCATTACTTGGTGAGATAGAAGTGTGTAATTCCTGCGGAGATCGTGGGACAATCGAGCAGTATTTTACCGGATGTAACATCGAGAATGCAGCATTTACACCGGGAAACTGTGCAGAGCGGACTGCCGTGTTTAAAGCAGTCAGCGAAGGTGGCAAAAACTTTCGTGCAATTGCGATTGTGGCAGGTGCAGCTGGAACAGATGGGTTAAAACAGACCGGATACACAAGTCCATGCGGAGTGTGCAGACAGGTATTGCGTGAATTTGTAAATCCAAAAGAATTTCTTGTGATTATGGCAAGAACACAGGATGATTATAAAATTATGACATTAGATGCATTGTTGCCGGACAGCTTTGGTCCGGAAAACCTGACAGAATAAAAGCATTGGAGGATAGGATATTGAGTAAGTTGGAGCAGTTAGACGGGTATACACTGATTGAGAAAAAGGAGCTTCCGGAAGTACAGGGATACGGGTATGTTTTATCCCACGATAAGACGAAGGCGCGTCTGCTTGTGGTGGAAAA
>JBJEMZ010000019.1:0-4201 GCA_051879935.1 Wujia sp. | reverse complement strand
GAAATATATTTTTATAATAAAAAAAGAGGTGTCATTGTTTCAGAAATGCTTGACGAATAGGGAACGTTGTGCTATGTTTAATACGCATTTTTAGGAATGTGATATTTATTATTTGGAGGATTTGTCATGACAAAAGGTACAGTAAAGTGGTTTAACAGCCAAAAGGGATTTGGATTCATTACAGATGAGACAGGCAAGGATGTATTCGTACATTACTCAGGTCTTAACATGGAGGGATACAAAAACCTGGAGGAGAACCAGAGCGTTGAGTTTGAAGTTGTAAATGGCGAGAAGGGACCACAGGCTACAAACGTAACTGTTATCAAGTAATGTTAGCTTAATCAAGTAACAGGGTACCTTTATAGGTTCTACATGCAATGTTGTACTGAATTTGAATTGGGATTTGTTATATTATTGAGTGAAACAAACGGGGAGCTTTTTTAAGCTCCCTTTCTGTGTTTTTGGAGAATTGGCAGTTGTTGACAAAAACATACAAATGACATAGAATAAAGCATATGCAAACTATAAGATGAGAGGGCAAAAATTTGGGGGATAGCTTTGTTTCAAGAAAAGACAGAATAATTGCGTCAGCAATCGAAATAATCAGCGAATCCGGCCTGGCAGCACTTACGACAAAAAACCTTGCATTGAAAGAAAATATGTCCGATGCGTTGCTGTATAAATACTTCGGAGGAATCAACGAGGTACTTGTAGAGGTTGTGGAAACCTATTCCAAATTTGATAAGGGCATCCGGCAGACGGTGCAGTCAAAAAATATATCAAATGTGGACAAACTGATAGAGTATTTTGATGCATATGCCACATATTACGACAGCTATTATGCGATTTCAACTTTGATGCTTCAATATGAAGAGCTTTTACATATTGTGGAGACAAGGGAGAAGATTGCATGGTGTATAACGGAGCGCCTTGCATTTTTGGAGGGTCTGTTCCAGAAGGCCATCGATGAAAAAGAGATTTCGGATACGATGTCTGCATCGGTATTGGCAAACAATGCGACGGGTATGGTGATGAGTCATATATTAGAGCGAAGAATTTCGTACCATAAGAAATCCTTTAAAGACGAATACATGGATAATTTTCGTAAATGGATGGATTTACTACGGATTAAAAAAAGTTCTAAATAAAATTGGGAGGCAGATTATGAAGGTATTGGTAGCAGAAGACGATTTAGCAAGTGGAAAGTTCATGCAGAAGTTACTTTCGAAATACGGGGAGGTTGTACTGGCACGGGATGGAATTGCAGCAGTTGACGAATTTGTAAATGCAGTCAACAGCAACGAACGGTTCGATCTCGTATGCATGGATATTATGATGCCAAAGATTGACGGATACAAAGCGCTCGCTTCCATCCGTGACGCAGAAAGAAAGCTTGGAACACCGCGTGACAAGCGATGTAAGGTAATCATGATCAGTGCGCTTGACGAGGGCTTTGATTCAAGCTATGCAAGTGATGATTATGAGGAGTATATGTGTAAACCGATCGATATCATGAAGTTTGATAATCTGATTCGGAAGCTGGAGATTATTTAGTGCAATATGGATTTATTTGAATATATGCGAGAAGAAAATATGACGAAGGGCGAATCACCGCTTGCAAAGCGGCTTCGCCCAACTTCATTGGATGAAATTGTCGGACAGGAGCATATCCTTGGAAAAGATAAATTACTGTATCGGGTGATACAGGCGGATAAGCTCAGTTCGATTATTTTATATGGTCCGCCGGGGACGGGAAAGACAACGCTTGCAATGGTGATTGCCAATACGACGAGTGCTGTGTTTAAGGAGCTAAACGCTACGACTGCCGGAAAGAAGGATATCGAGGCAGTCGTAAAAGAAGCAAAAGATGCGCTTGGCATGTATGGGAAGAAGACGATTTTGTTCGTGGACGAGATTCACCGGTTCAACAAAGCGCAGCAGGATTTCCTTCTTCCGTTTGTGGAAGACGGGACTGTTATTTTGATAGGTGCGACGACGGAGAATCCTTTTTTTGAGGTTAATTCAGCCCTGATATCGCGCTCATCTGTTTTTAGGCTCAATCCGCTGTCCAAGGAAAATATCGAGACTCTGATAAGAAGAGCTGTAACCGATACCGAAAAGGGTATGGGAAGCTATGATGCGGAAATCACCGATGAGGCAGTCAGCTTTTTGGCAGATGTCTCGGAGGGGGATGCAAGACATGCATTGAATGCTGTGGAGCTCGGTGTTTTGTCGACGGAGCGCGATGAAAAGACTGGTAAGATTATCATAGATCTTTCGGTGGCAGAGGAATGCATTCAGAGAAGATTTATACGATACGATAAGGATGGGGATAATCATTATGATGTCATATCCGCATTTATTAAAAGTATGCGGGGATCGGATCCGGATGCAGCCGTTTATTATCTGGCAAAGATGTTATATGGCGGGGAGAGCGTCACATTTATAGCCAGAAGAATTATGATTTGTGCAAGCGAGGATGTTGGAAATGCAGACCCGCAGGCAATCGTCGTTGCTTCTGCCTGCGCGCAGGCGGTGGAACGGGTCGGTATGCCGGAGGCACAGATTATATTGGCGCAGGCAGCAACCTATGTGGCATGTGCACCGAAGAGTAACGCAGTCATCTGCGCAATCTCTGATGCGATGAATGCCGTAAAGGAGGTTGGAAACTGTTCGGTTCCGCCGCATCTTCGGGATGCACATTATTCGGGGGCGAAAGAGCTTGGAGTGGCAGGCTACAAATATGCTCATGATTATGAAAACCATTATGTTGAGCAGCAGTATCTGCCGGATCAGTTGTTGGGGAGAACATTCTACAAGCCGGGAGATATCGGATATGAAAAGAACATACAGGAATGGTTTGAACATATAAAAAAGAATTAAGAGGAAATGATTATGAAGAAGAAAACAGTTATTATTTTGATTGTAGTATTACTACTCATTGCGGGGGGAGCTACCGCTGTGTATTTCGTGTTGCAAAATCGGAAGGAAGCGTCAGAGGAACTGGTATATGTGACGGAGATAGCTGATTTAAATGGTGGTTACAATTTAAATGACAGTCGGTACATGGGTGTTGTGGAGTCCCAGGAGGTAAAAGGCGTTAACCGTGACAGCAATAAGACGGTAAAAGAATTGTATGTAAAGGTGGAGGATGAAGTCAAGGAGGGCGACGTCCTGTTTGAGTATGATACGGAAGCCATGGAGCTGCAACTCAGGCAGCTGGAACTGGAGCTTACGAGTATTTATAACAACATCTCAACTATGAACCAGCAGATTGCAACGCTTGCGGATGAAAAGAAACAGGTTTCGCCGGAAGAACAGTTAAGCTACACGGCTCAGATTCAGAATCTACAGGCACAAATCAATCAGGCAAATTATGATGCAAGCGCAAAGCAGCTTGAAATTGACCGTCAGAAGCTTTCCATGGAGAATACAAAGGTGTATGCACCGATGGATGGAATCATTAAGACAATTAATGAAAACAACTCTACAAGTTCAGATTCTGGCAACAATTATTATGATGGAAATATGAATGGTGATTCCTCGACTGACAATGCTTATATCACGATTATGGCAAAGGGTGATTACAGAATTAAAGCGACTGCAAGTGAGATGAATGTCAGAAATATGATGGAGGGACAGAGCATGATTGTTCGTTCCCGTGTTGATAATACTTGCTGGAGCGGGACGATTACAAAGATTGATCTGGAGCATCCGGAAAATAACAACAATGAATATTATTATTCTCCGGGAACATCAGCAACCAAGTATCCGTTCTATATCAGTCTGGACAGCGTGGATGGTCTGATGCTTGGACAGCATGTATATGTCGAGGTTGATTATGGACAGGGTCTTACGAAGGAAGGACTCTGGCTTGATGAGTTTTACATCATGCAGGAGGAAAGCGGTGCCTATGTCTGGGCAGAGGATGCAAAGGGCAGAATCGAAAAACGGAAGGTGGAGCTTGGAGAGTACGATGAGTACATGATGCGCTATGAGATTTTGTCCGGCCTTGCAGAGACGGATTATATTGCATATCCGGAGAATCGTATTCATGAGGGTATGAAGACGACACACAATTATGAAGATATTGTAATTGATGACAGCATGTACGATGATGGTATGTATGACGATGGTATGTACGATGACGGTATGTACGATGATGGCATGTACGATGACGGTATGTACGATGACGGTATGT
>JBJEMZ010000018.1:1709-4255 GCA_051879935.1 Wujia sp. | reverse complement strand
GGGTTGCCATTAACTATTACAATGGCTACCGATGAGCAGAGAATGGAGTATCTTACTAGGTTATTTGAAGAGACTTATATAAAGGATATTATTGAGCGTAACCATATTGAAAAAGTTCAGGAAATAAATGACTTGATAAATATTTTGGCATCCAGCATTGGCTCTCTTACGAATGCATCAAAAATAGAAGCAACATTTAAGAGTGTTATTCAGTCGGATATTAGCCTTAATACCATAAGAGCATATATTGACTATTTGAAGGATGCGTTCATAGTCAATGAAGTAAATAGATATGATGTAAAGGGTAGAAAATACATTGGTACACCACTCAAATATTATTTTGAGGATGTGGGGCTACGAAATGCTAGATTGGGCTTTCGCCAGGTAGAAGAAACACATCTTATGGAAAATATAATTTATAATGAACTTAGAGTGAGAGGGTATCAGGTTGATGTTGGCGTTGTTGTAAAGCGTTGTAGAACTGAAGAAGGTGTGCAGGAAAAGAAACAGCTTGAGATTGATTTTGTTGCCAATATGGGTAGTAAAAGATATTATATTCAGTCTGCTTTTAGTTTGCCAGATGCGGAGAAGAGAGCACAGGAAAAAGCACCTCTTATAAATGTTAATGATTCATTCAAGAAGATTATTATTGTGAAGGATGTTGTAAAACCATTACATGATGATGATGGAATCCTTACGATGAGCATATATGATTTCCTTCTAAATGAGCATAGTTTAGAGTTTTAGTATGAAAAAGTGAAAAGCGGCTGATTCAGATTTTATTCTGATTCAGCCGCTTTCTAACTTATTCGTCCTTTTTAATCTTTACTACCGTGATACCCGCCAGCGAAATGCCGCTCGCAAGGATTAGTACAAACAGCCAGCCGATTGGATGAACATCTCCCGTCCGTATAATTCAATTTGATGGTGTGCGTGCCTACAGAGAGGCTGTTCATGTAGCTTTCCGTAAATGTGATGATTGTGGAGCCGCTCTTGGCGGTATAGTTGCTGCTGTCAACTGTCTTTCCGTCAACCTCAACACTTACAAATTTGCTGAAATCACCATTTGCACGGATCGTATAGCTTCCATCTACATTGATTATGTGAGTTCCGTCTGTACCTTCGATAATCTTGTACTCTACCTGTGTGGTCGGAACATCCGGAGTAGTAGGAGTATCCGGTGTAGTTGGAGTATTCGGAGTATTTGGTGTATCCGGCGTCTGGCTTATCTGCTTAAATGTGACTGCAATCGTATGGTCGACTGTTACGTCAAGGAATGTATAGCCTTTTACGGCTGTAACGTTGACTCCATCCACCTTCAAAGTATCAATTTCATAACCTTCATTAGGCGTAATGGTAAAGGCCTGATTCGTTCCGGCATTTACCTCTACTGCACCACTTGGGGTGATGCTTCCGTTCGCACCTGCTGTCGCTGTGTTGCTTGAGATGCTGCCACCATACATTTTAAAAGTACCATACAATCCCACGTTAACACCACCGCCGCCTTCCGTTGCCTTGTTGCCTGTAATGTTGCCACCATACATAGTAAAAGTAGCAGGTGAAATGGCAGATGAGGCCATATTAACGCCTCTACCTGTTTTTCCCATTTCATGCGTTACTTTTCCCATCTCACTACCAGACTTGCAATCAGTCAGGGTGAATGAAACTCCGGAATTGATTGTTATGGCATCAACGTCCCCGGTACACGTTATGGTCTTACCATTAAGACAAAGTACAGTACCGTTTGCCGGTGTCCACGATGCACTGATGGTGACGTCGGTTGTCAGATAGTAGCTGCCCGCCGCAGTAGGCAGGGAATCGGTTTCATTCCACGCAGTGAAGTCTTTTGCATCTGCGTTCGTATGATTCCCAATCGCCGTATGGCTTGCCCCGCAGATGCAGTGACTGTGAGGCTCACCCGGCTCACTGGCATATGCCGTTATCGTAGTAGGCATCCACGCCAACACTATGCATAGTGTCAGTAGAAAACTAAAAATCTTTTTTCTCATGCTTTCCTCTCCTTTTTCTCACACTTTCAAGTGATTATTTATCTGTCTCAACCCGCTTTTGTCCAACTAGTATATATCATTGTCGGCTGGGAATTTTATGTCGGGTGCGAAATGTTGTTTTCGGGGTGTGAAATGCAAAAACATTTCATTGAGGTCAGCACCAAAATTCAGTATAATCATGTTAACACAGGATAAAACCGGAGAAAGGGAGAAAACAGTGATAAGGATTGCGATATGTGATGATGATATGTGTTGGCTGGAAAGCATAAAGGAAGCAGTTTCCCGGTGGGCAGCCGAACATAACATACAAGTCATGATACATATATTCGATAATGGGGATCATTTGCTTGAGCATTGCCGGCGGGAGCATACCGATATTCTTCTGCTTGATATTGTGATGCCGTTGTTAAACGGTATGGATGCCGCCCGTGAAATCCGCGAACACGACCAGCATGTGAAAATCATTTTCTTTACATCCTCACCGGAATTTGCAATTGATTCCTATGATGTAAAGGCATCCGGTTATCTGCTGAAGCC
>JBJEMZ010000018.1:0-1609 GCA_051879935.1 Wujia sp. | reverse complement strand
ACTGCGTGCAGGCAATTGATACAAAACCGAATTCCATCACAATCCGCACGGCATCGGGGTATCAGAATATTTATCTGCATCAGATCGAATGCGTGGAAGCACAGAACAAGAAGGTGGTATTTTCGCTTTCGGACGGTAGTGTCCGAGAGACATCGGGGACGCTTTCGTCCTATGAGGAAATTTTAAACTGTGGGAAAGGATTTTTTAAGTGTCATCGCAGTTATCTGGTTTATATACCTGCCGTTGACTATTTTACTGCATCTGAAATACTGACGAAAAGCGGCTTACGTGTCCCGATTGCGAGAGGACAGGGGAAAGCCTTTGAAGAATTCTATTTTTCCTGCATGTTTAAGGAGGTTTGAGGCAATATGACTGGTTTGATATCTGAAGTGGTTCGCTATGTGCTGACATTGGTGTTCGGTGTCTTTGTATCTGCATGCGCCGGCATGGGCAGTCAACCTTACTTATATCCTTGCCCTTATTATTCTCTTTCCTTTTATGATGCGTTTTGCCGTACCATCCGTGGCGAAGCCCTATGCACAGGAAAACGGCGGACTCATTCTGTTTGGTATTGTCCCTGTTTTTTATTATGTATTTGACTATATTGCTACCGTTTACACAGGACTTTTGTACAATGGCAATATCATTATCTCAGAATTCGTACCGTTCCTGCTGTGTATTTACTATCTTTCCTTTTGTGTGATATATTATAGACAATATGAGGAAAAACAGCAGATTGCAACACGCAATATGCTGATGGAGCTTAGACAGAAGCAGTCGGAACGGGAAGTAAAAACACTGCAGCAAAGTGAGAAGGCGGTTACACTGCTGCGTCATGATATGCTTTATTTTTTTAATAACATTTCGCTTTTTATTGAACATGGAGAATACACCAAGGCGCAGGATTATATAGAGAATATCATTCAGACAACCCGGAGTACTTCCGGGAAACGGTATTGCACGAACCAGATGGTCAATATGATTCTCGCTTCTTATGGGGAAATCTTTTCAGAAAATGAGATTGATTATTCTTATACAGTAAATATATCGAAGGAGCTTTCCATCTCCGATGTAGATATCACTTCCATTCTTTCAAATGCACTTGAGAATGCTCTGCATGCCGTACTGCCTTTGGACAGCAGTTTACGCATCATTGAGCTGAATATGTCGCAGAAAGGGGAGAAGCTCCTGATTCGGTTGTCCAATTCCTATGCCAAAAAGCCACAGATGTCGGATGGTTGTCCCGTGGCAGAACAACCGGGACATGGCTTTGGCACACAAAGTATCCGCTATACGGTGGAGAGATTACATGGAAACTGCCTGTTTTCCGTAAATGATGAGCGGTTTGTATTACAGGTTGTTATATAGAACGGAGGAGACTAAAATTGCAGGAATCAAAACACATAACAATTATAGCGGACGGAAAAAAAACGGTGCTTGGCATCAGTACAATTCTCTATGTCCTGAAAGTAGGGAATCATGTGGAGATTCATGTCTCCGGAGGCAAGATCTATAAAACAAGGATGGCGCTTGGAACGCTTGAGGATATGTTAGGTGACGGATTCATCAAAGCACACCGCGGGTGTATCGTTTCTGTGATGGCGATACA
>JBJEMZ010000017.1:0-4300 GCA_051879935.1 Wujia sp. | reverse complement strand
GGCAAATAAGACAACAACGATTCGGGATTACAAAACAGGTGAGAGTATCTCCATAAAGAGTAATCAGGTAGCTTATATTCCGATTACTTATAACGGAATTCCAACACTTGCAAAGGATTCAGCAGGCAGATCACTTGGTTATTATCTCGCAGAGCTGCCACCTGCCTTAAAGGGCAGTGATTTGTTTGAAAGATATTTCCCGGATGCAGTGTACCATGGAAATGTACCGTGTGTTCTGCAGGAGATATCCGGCAAGAAATACTACTATTATGATTTCAATACTGCATATGAACACGTAAGAGTATATATACGTGATACAAAATCAGATGCAACTTATGTAAACTGGTTAAACCAGTATCCGTCAGCACAGTATTTTGCAGCAGGCTTTATCGAGGATTACACGGCAGAGCTTACAATGCATAGAAATTATCTGGCGGCGACAAATAAGACCGGACTTACCGACAGCGTAATTGCAGAGTATCTGGTTGATATCGGAGATTACGAGGATTTTGAAGCAGGTGATATCATCCTTCCGGATGCAGAGCTTGACGATACGGTTAGCATTTATTCCAGCGGAGCTATCACAACGAAGCAGGATACAACCTTTAGTATCGTCAGAGCAGATGACACAGATGTGTTAAGTAATCTTTTGACATCTGACGGACTTGTTGATATGAATTCCGGCAACGTATGGATTACGTCTCCGGATGCGGTTGGAAAGGAAACAAAGTATTCGGATGCATATCAGCTGTGTAATGATCTCGAGATGGAATATGATATTATGAAGTGGAATCTCGGACATTACAGCACGAATCCAGCACTTGATGCGACAACCCTTGCAAATAACGAGACAGAAAAATCGTATATCAAGGCCGTTGTCAACGATGAGGATTTCGGAGATGCAAGTATTACACCGATTAACAAGTTCCTCGATGTTTCACTGATTAATGAAGATACACTGATTGTACCAAATATTTCAGGATCAGATTCCGGTTCGAACGTTCTTGAGCTGGCATCCGGCTACTCCGTATGGGTTAGCAACGACGATGTCACGGTAAAAGCAAGAAAAGAAGACAAGGGTGCTGTTCGAGGTATTGTTATTACAAAGGGTGATGTGTACTTCGACAATTCTGTAGATAACGGCGTAGTTGATTTTGAGGGATTGATTGTTGCAGGCGGTAAGATTTATGTCGCAGGTGGCGTAAAGACAATCTCAGCGAACATTGAAATCTGTAGAACAGTGCTTCGGGAATGCCTGTTGAGTAATACTGAAAACTGTAACTTCCTTTTGCAACTGTTCCGTGATTATGAGCCAAGTGAGAGCACTGCAACATCTTCGGATGCCGAGGCAAAGTCAATCGATATGATTGATTACACCGATGTTGTAAGCTTCGACAACTGGATGAAGAATGTAGAATAGAGGTGGCCTATGGAGAAGAGACGATTTATGAAACGAAATGAAGGCTACTCGTTGACGGAGCTGATTATTGTTTTGGCAATTATAGGTGTGCTTACAGGCGCAGCGATGGTGACCATAAGAATTATTCACAGTGCCAAGGCAAAAGAGGCCTCTAGTACAATGGAAGATGCACTTTCAGAATTGGAGGCAAATGCAAAAGGCCGTATGTGCGTTGTAGGCGGTGTGGAGCAGCCGGATTACCAATTTGCACTTGCAATCTACAAGTCAGGTTCCAAATATTATCTGAAGAAAGGCTATTACAAAGGAAACGGATTAGCAAAAAATGATGCTTCCAATTATGAATTTGTGGCTTCTGAAAACGGCGGAGGCGGCAAAGGAACAAGCTTTTCTTCTTATATCAAGATAACCTATGTGGATTCGGCGGGTATAGAGCGGGAGATAACAGGGCTTGATGACAACCCGGTTTTCATCATCTACGATAAAAAAGGCATGTGTGTGTTGGGAGATGGAAAATATAAGTTCTATCGTAATAATTCCACCTCATCAACTCTTGGAATATTGACTCTGAATAAAAACGGAAGTCATACAGCGAACAATTAAGGGGGAGGCGTGAAGATGAAGAAAAAAAATAATAATAGCGGTTTCTCCCTCATAGAGCTTATAATTGCGATTGCTGTACTTTCCTTCCTGATGCTTGCGGTATCCTCGTTCATGGGTTCGAGTGTCATGCATACAAAGAAAGCAAAAATTGAAGTACGTATGCAGGCGCACGCACAGGAGACATACAGTATGCTAAGCGACACGATTATGCAAGCGTCGGATATTATTATAGGTGGTTATACTGCTTCGAGCGGCGCCATTGACTTTAAGAAGGTCGGGGAAGATTCCGGTGCGACGCTTACAAAGAAGTACTATGTGAAGGATGAGAAGGTTGCGAAAGCAATCATAGCAAATCCGAATGCATATGGAATACCGGAGGCTGTTGTGGAGTCGGATATCGTTTATTTTAAGGATATGGATCCAACACAGGATGTGTATATATCATTTATGCGGGTGGAGAGTTCAGTGCCGATTGATATAAGCTATGTGCCATCCGGTAATCCGGATACAATTCTTCCACAGAGTTTCCCACATTCGGTTACGGGAGAAACGGTAAAGGTAGAGTGTCAGGAGATAAATGGCAAAAAGGTGTACACTCCAAATGATACCTTGATATCAACCTTTTATTTTGAGGGTCAGAACATGTATTTTGGCAGACAATATGCGTTTATGACCGATGCGAATGATAAGGTTGTGATGGCTAGTGATGATTCCAAAAAGAGTCATCTCTACAGCAAGTATTTCTCCTATGTATTAGGAAAAGAGGGTGCTGTCGAAAGAGAAATATCCGGCTGTGTAGCAACAATCAATGCAGCGGATGGGACCATTGGAATTGATTTGTATTACAATCTGTCGGATATGGGTTATACGACAACCGGACGGGTTAATACAAGAAACTCATATGTTTTAAAGCCAAAGAAGTAAGGAGGGGAAAAGAGCATGAAACGTAAAACAAAGATTATGATATCTGCATTATCGGTTATGTTTGTTGCGGCAATCGCTGTTGCAATTGCATCTTTCTCCTTTGCGGGTGATGGCGATGATGCCTTGCAGGAAGACACACAGTATGTTGCGGATGCAGGGCAGATAATGGGAACCGATACGATTATTGACTATATCATCCGGAATTCGAATTCAGTAGATGATGAAGTTGATAAGATTTATCACATTGCAGAGATTACATCCTCCACTCCATCAACTTTAAAAGATTATGTGGAAAATAACGGTTTCAAAAATTATGTTATCGATGGAAACCGTACAATTGCGGATGTAATGGCAGATGGATGTGTTGAGTTCAAATCCTTTAAGGGAAATGTGACAGATGCAGATTCGCTTGCATATATTTCAAAGGCAGATTTGATATATGTAAGTAACGATGCTGCAGGGCAGTATTCAAAGACAAACGATTTGAGTGAAGAAGTGTATGACATTCTTCATGAGTATTCGGTTGGTGGATTTAAGCCGTTGATTATCGATAGTCCGACAGCGACGACAATTGATTCTTCCACCTCGAAGACAACAACGGAGCTGGCACAGAAGGTGTTTGGCCCAAATGAAAAGTATTACTATACATTTAAGTGGCCAAGTACCATGAGCGCAACTGATTATTTGTCTCATGCAGCGGGTTCTCTGTATTTGGGAATCAACGGTGAAGTGCAGCGTGATAACGCATGGGAAGAAGTGTATGAAACAGATCCTGTGGCAGATCCTTCTGCTCAGCCGGTTAAGCTGGCAAAAATCCTGACAATCACAAATGGTACGAATGACAAAACAACTGCTTTGCTTCAGGGATGTCCTGTTGTACCGGCAGGTACAACTCTGTATGATATAGTTGGGGCCGAGATAGACAGGACGGATGCATCTGTTTCCTATTATGAACTTGATGCGGCATCAATTATGTATACAAAGGGATATAACAATCGTGTCGGAATCAGACCGAAATATATCCGGAATGACAGTGTTTCCCTTGCAGATGCGGAGACTGTGGATTTTGATGAATACGATATGATTATCCTTGAGGATAGTTGCTTTGCCAAGACTATTTCCGGTAATCTTTATAAGAAGTTTGCATCTGCCATGTATGGAAAGATTCATATCGTATATGGTGCAGACATGGGCACTGCGACAGCGACAACTCCGGATGTACCGGATGATTTGAAGGAAACAAACTACTCAGAGCTGTTTTATATGGTAGCAACATTGGATTATACAGCCCGTTATGAGAACATCATGGTAACAAATCGTGCAGATTTCAGCATGATTACAACCTCTGCAAGTGCA
>JBJEMZ010000016.1:0-4309 GCA_051879935.1 Wujia sp. | reverse complement strand
CGTTTTGCTACCCTCATTTTATCCCTCCTACTTTACAATATTCTTTAGTTCTTCCACGAGCTGTACATCCTCCGGCTTCACCTTCATATTCGTACAAAGCGTCTTTCCGTCCGCCGTCGTAACCGAGATTTCAATCACCGAATCCACACCGATTGACTCGGATGCCGCCTTGAAAAATGCCGGCACCTTCGGGTGATTTGTTGCAAATCCGGACATCAATCCCTTTATCTTCATCATACTCATCGGATTCATACTGCCTACCACTCCTTTATATATCTTTTTCTTTTGCCCAGTCAAATGCATAACGGACTGCCTTTTTCCAGCCGGACAATCTGGTGTTTCGCTCCTGCTCATCCAGTTCTGGTGTGAAAAATCTGTCAATACCAGCATTGCATTTTATCTCGTCCATATTCTTCCAATACCCAACTGCCAGACCTGCCAGATACGCCGCTCCAAGCGCCGTTGATTCCACACACGCCGGCCGCCTTACCGGGACACCAATCACATCTGCCTGTGTCTGCATCAGATAGTTATTGGCGCTGGCACCACCATCCACATTGAGCGACTGAAGCGTGATACCGGAGTCCTGATGCATCGCAGCAAGGACATCCGACACCTGATAGGCGATAGAGTCCAATGTAGCTCGAACAATATGGCACTTATTGACACCTCTTGTGAGTCCCACGATAGTTCCTCTTGCATAGGAATCCCAATATGGTGCACCAAGCCCCGTAAATGCCGGTACTACATAGCATCCGGCGGTATCCTGCACCTTGTTTGCCAATATCTCGCTTTCCGCTGCATCTTTTATAAACTCCATCTCATCACGAAGCCACTGCACTGCCGCTCCCGCAACAAAAATTGAGCCCTCCAGTGCATAATTGACTGTTCCTTTTATCCCCCATCCAATGGTTGTGACAAGTCCGTTTTGAGAAAATATAGGTTTTGTCCCTGTATTCATAAGCAGGAAGCACCCTGTTCCATATGTATTTTTTGCATCCCCGGCACAAAAGCAGTTTTGTCCGAACAACGCTGCCTGCTGATCCCCTGCCGCTCCGGCAATCGGTATCTCTCCTCCAAGCAGGGTCGGCATTGTATATCCGTATATTTCACTGTTTGACCGGACCTCCGGAAGCATACATTTCGGAATATCCAAAAGTTTTAATATGTCATCATCCCACGTGAGTGTGTTGATATTGAAAAGCATAGTCCGGGATGCATTTGAATAATCTGTCACATGCACCTTGCCGCCGGTCAGCTTCCAGATCAGCCATGTTTCCACTGTACCAAACAACAATTCCCCCGCTTCTGCCTTTCTTCTCGCACCTTCTACGTGATCAAGTATCCATTTTACCTTTGTGGCAGAAAAGTACGGGTCGAGAATAAGCCCTGTTTTCTCCCGTATCCACTCCGATGCGGAGGCTCTTGTCCCATATTTACAGGTCATATACATCTTAGAGAGCTCTTCGCAAAACTCTGCCGTCCGTCTGCACTGCCAGACGATTGCATTGCATATTGGTTTTCCGGTTTTCTTCTCCCACACAATCGTCGTTTCTCTCTGATTTGTGATACCAATGGCCATGATATCCTCCGCGGAAGCATCAATCTTCGACATCGCCTCCACTGCCACGCCAAGCTGTGTTGACCAGATTTCATTTGCATCATGTTCCACCCATCCGGGCTGTGGAAATATCTGTGTAAACTCCTTCTGGGCCATGCTTGCAATTTCGCCCTTTTCATTAAACAAAATGCAGCGGTTACTCGTCGTACCGGCATCTAACGCCATAATATATTTTTGTTTCATCTGTTTTATCCCCCATTATAGCTTAGAAAATATCCTCTGATATCCATAATTAAGCTCCACACCCGTCGCTGCCGTTTCATCTTTTTCCTCCATGTTTTTTCTGCGCTCCCCGATTTGTCTTGCATCATGCATACGATTTTCACAATTGACATTGCTGCAATTTACACAAATCCCCTGACACGACTGATTTGGATTATCCGACAGGATTGCAAAAAAAACTACACTTTTCGACGGAAACAGTACGCCGTATTCATTTGCCCGAATATCCTGCTCCTGTTTTTCCTCCTGTTTGCTTCTCCCATATATTTCATCTATAAGGTCTTCCATACACGTAAGCGGAATCTCCTCTCCTATAAACAGATAGCGCTTAACAAATCGACGATGGAACCTCGGATAACACCGGTTAAATTCCGCATACATACAAAGCAGAAGCTCATTTGCCAGGCATTCCACCATATAGCTTTCCGCAAGTGCATGCTCCTGCTCATAATATTGCTGCAGACGGTCAACGCCCTCCCCGAGTGTCATGGCAACAATTGCACACTGATTATGGTCAATCAACGGAATCCCACGCATACGACCATTGATGCGATATACTGCATAAGGTGCCATATAACGCTTCATATTTTCGTATACCTGAAACAACGCTTCCCTGTCGCTGACCGAGAAATGGTATTTCACCATAACCCCCTCGATAAAATGCTCTGTATTTTCTTGTTCCACCGACATTCTGACCTTCATGATTTCTCTCTTTCCGGTTATTCTTTTATAAAATCATATATATCATGATATACCCATTTTTTCCTTTTTTCATTCAGAAGCTCGTGGCGCATACCTTTATACATCGCTCCGCGTACATTTTTATATCCAAGTGTCTTCATAAAATGTATCGATTTTCCAAAGTCGCTCGGACTTAACGCGCAAGGGTCATCTTTGCCGGAGAAAAATTTAATCGGTAAATCCGGTTTTCGCATCTCCCATCCTTCCGCACTGTATGTCTCCTGCATTAATTGCAGCAAATTCAAATATCCGTCAATCGTGAACGTAAAATTGCAATAGCGGTCGGCATTGTAGGCATCTACCACCTGCCGGTCGGAACAGATCCATGCATGTGTGCATTTTTCCTTTTTAAATCTTCTCTCATAGCTCGAATTCACCATGAGACAATCTGCAATACGGGAATGTTTCCGTCTGCCTTTTACTGCCGTTATACATTTTAACAAAAAGTTCCCAAACTTTGTCCCCATACGCATCGACGGGCTTCCAAGAAGAATCAATTTATCAATCTCATCATCATATTTTTTCAAGAAACATCTTGCAACAAGGGACCCCATGCTATGTCCGATCAAAATATAAGGAACACCTTCCGCATATGGTTTTACCATCTCGGTCACCTGATACGTATCTTCAATCAGCCCTTCATATCCGGCATCGTAAAAATAACCGAGGTCTGCATCACTGACGATGCTTTTCCCGTGTCCCCTGTGGTCATGAATGACACACAAATATCCGCGTTCTGCGAGAAATTTCATAAAATCATAATATCGTTCCTTGTACTCGCACATGCCATGCACAAGCTGAACAACTCCTACAGGCTTTCCTTCCGGGGCAACTACCATACCACTGATTTCAAGCTTGTCCGCGTTTGAATAAAATTTGAATTCCCTATACTTTACCGCCATTCCTTTTCACTCCCTGTTTCTTACATATATCTGCCAGACAACACCGTTCGCAATATGGGTTTGTCCTCGCTGTACAAACCTCTCTGCCATGATAGACAAGCCGATGGCAAAAGTCGCTTCCCTCTTCCGGAGGGACAAGCTTCCACAAAGCCATCTCGACTTTCTTCGGTTCCTTTTCACCATCAACGATCCCCATGCGGTTTACAAGCCGGATGCAATGTGTATCCGTAACAATCGCCGGCTTTCCGAACACATCTCCCATAATGAGATTCGCACTTTTTCTGCCAACGCCCGGAAGTGCAAGTAATGCATCAAAATCATCCGGCACGTTGTCCTGATAAATTTCATGGAGCACCTTCATGCAGGCACATATATCCTTTGCCTTGCTTTTCCCAAGTCCGCACGGACGTACAATCGCCTCTACATCCTCCGGATCTGCCTCCGCCAGCGCCTGTACAGACGGATATTTGGCATACAAATCCTGCACGACAACATTGACCCTTGCATCCGTACACTGCGCCGCAAGACGCACCTCCACAAGCAGCTTCCATGCCTCATCGTATTCCAATGTGCATGTAGCATCCGGATATGCATCCCGCAATCGTTCTATAATTATCTTTGTTCTCTGTTTCTTTGTCATTTTGTTGTTTTCTCCGTGGATTTATTCCTTTCTATCATACCAAAATCGAACCAAAAAGAAAACCGGAAATTCATAAGAAATATAAGCAGAAATAGCAAAAGCGGCCAACTTGGGGATAGTTGACCGCCAGCTGCGTTATTAAATAACGCGAAGGAGAAATGTGTGTCTTGTGACACTAATATG
>JBJEMZ010000015.1:0-4314 GCA_051879935.1 Wujia sp. | reverse complement strand
TTTCCTAAACCATCGGTTGAATGCAATCTTCTCCAATACATGCTATGATACTTTTGTATTGATTTGGAAGGAGGCATGTTTATGTTCAATTTGTATGAAAGAGCCGTGATGGTAGAAAAAGACAGTATTTATAAAAAATATAAAGACGGAGCGGTTATTATATATCAGTACATCCCGGGTATAGAAGGATTTGTGAATGTATTTGGAGAGGCTCCGCATGATGAAGTACTGGATGTCTCAAGATGCTTCCGAAGAATTATGGATAAATGTTCGGAATATACGGAAGGCGTTCGCTTTAACGTCTTGAAGATTCCTCCTGCAAAAAAGACTGATTTAAGTGCAAATGGGAAGTTTGTTTTAGAAAAAGATAATTTCTGGATGGACTGGTCAGGAGCAATAAAAAATGAGTATGAAAAGTATAAGCAGGTATATGGTGCCGATGCAGAGACTGTAACGTTATATTATGCACAAAGCAAGGATCGCAACTGCATCATATTTTATGGAAGCAGTATTGAGGATTATCCGAAAAAGGATATTCAGAACAGCGTCAGATATATCGTTAGAACAATCACTTATGAAAACTATCTGAGAGAAAAGGCAAAGGTATGTGCTGAACATGCGAAATCCTGTGATGCATCCGGGAATGCGACGGACCAGACTGGAGAAAAAGGCACGCTTTGTGAACAAATCTCAGCATGGTGCAAACGAGTTGTGTTCAAGGATTTTTATGCGTATATGGCACATCGGGTGAAGGGTCAGCCTGAGCTCGTGAAGGTACTTGCAGGGGTTTACACGTATCTTAGCTGTATTGCGGAAGGAAAAACAACCGACAGCAATATGCTTCTTGCTGCACCGTCCGGCTGTGGCAAGACGGAGACGTTTCGCGCATTGCGGGATTATTTCCGGGAGGAGATTCCGGATCTTCCGGTATATCAGGTGGATATGACATCTATTACGGAGGAAGGATATAAGGGCGCTGATGTGAAGGAGATTGTTCTTCCGCTCGTTATGTGTGACGAACCGGATGGTATTGGACTTGTGTTTTTAGATGAGTTTGATAAGAAACTGATACCATCTTATACAAGCTCCGGAACGAACGTCAATGCCGCCATACAGGCTCAGATATTGACGCTTTTGGAAGGTCGAAAAATGAGAGTACCATATGACGGTGATGAGGAGGAAATTGATACCACAAACACCATGTTTGTAGGACTAGGTTCCTTTGATGTATGTCGGGAAAAAAGAACTGTGAAGACACATGCACTTGGTTTTGGGGCCATGGAGGAGAGTAGTATAGATCATTACGATGAGATTACCCGGGAGGAGATGATTGAACTTGGAGCGACTAATGAGCTGCTAGGCAGATTTTCTTCCATTGTAAATTATTATAAGCTTTCTGATGCTGTTGTAGATGAAATCATCGATCGAAATGTTGAACGAATTACGCAGGATTTTGGATACCATATGACGATTACGAAAGAAAAAAGAACGGAGCTCCACAACAGTGCGAACGGTAAGTTTGGATGCAGGCTGTTGTACAATGATATACGGGATCAGGCGTTGACCACCTATGCCGGACTTCTTATGGAGAACACCGAACGGGATGCATGTACGATTGTCCTGGATGCAAACGGTGTTGTGAATTTGGAGGAAATAAGATAAAGCATAAGCTTATGCCCGGGGACATATTAAAATATGTTTCCGGGCGTTTTTATTGTGGAAAATATATAATCAGCGAAGACTGCCGGTTGAATAAGTTACGATTTTATAGTATTATAAAATGATATAAGTTTTACGATATAAATAAAAGGAGGGCATTTTCATGAATCAAAAAGATAGTGTTGTATCAGCAATTGCCTCGATTCTTCTCGGCATTATGCTCATTACGATGAAGGGCAAGATTATCAGTATTGCCATTACGGTTCTCGGGATTGCGGTGTTAGTTTCTGCAATCGTCGATTTTGCTGCAAAATTGATGAATCTTGCTATTATAAAAGCGGTAGTTGGGGTATGTATTCTTGTATTTGGATGGATATTTGTGGGATTGGCATTTTATATCCTTGCGGCAGGAATTATCCTGATGGGATTGTTGCAGATTTCGGCTATTCACAGAAGTCTTCCGGTCAATCTGACATCGGGAGAAAAATTTGCAGAGTATTTCAGACCGGTTGTTACGGTTGTAGCCGGTGCGTGCCTGCTGTTTAACCAGAGCGGCACGATTGCATGGGTATTTGTGGTAACCGGAGTGTTACTGATTGTGCAGGGCGTATGGTCGCTGGTCGGTGCAGGCAGGATGTAAATGAGAGTTCGACAGAAATAGGACACAAAAGACAAAGGAGTGTGCAGAATGCGGGGAAGACATGCGCGTACATTCAGACAGAGGAATAAAGGGTTTACATTGGTCGAAATGATTGTGACATTGGTCGGCCTTTCTATCATGCTGTCTTTATCGGTGTTTGGTTTACTTGCATGGCAGGATTGGGCAGATTTCAATCGTGAAAATGAGTATGCGCAAATCCTTTATATTGCTGCACAAAATCAGTTGACGGAGTTTGCAGTAGATGGCAGACTGGAGGAGCTGCAGGATTCTTTGTCCGGCGGAAATAAGGAAGATCTGAATAACCATCAACAGCAGTATGATGCGGTCGGGTTGAATCTGACGGATTCCGTATCGCTCATGAAGGATTCGGAGGGAGAAGCCTATTCTCTTGATTTGATTTACCCGGAGAGTGCGGGGAAGACGAATGCAAATCTGTATCAGGACGAGATTGTATCACTGCGTGCGGAAACCGGTGATTACGGTCGGTATTTAAATGATCCGGAGGGATTAAAAATAAGTGATCCGGAGGCTTACTGGGTATTTGAGCTTCTGGGGGCGTACGTTTATGATGCTTCGATTTTGAACGGAAGTAAGGATGAGAGCGGCAGCGGAAACGGTGCCGCTATTTGCGTGGAGATAACACCGGAGAACGGACAGGTCTTTTCGGTATTGTACAGTGATAAAAATGACGGATTTATCTATCTTGGGATGCCGAAGGATAAGAAGGGAACGGCAGAGCAGCAGGGAATCTCCGATATTGCGGACAGAACCGAAAGCTATCGGAAGGATCGTATGGTAGGCTATTATGGGGTTGATACACTTTATGCGGCTACGAGAAATGAAGTGATTCAGCCGAGTCTTTCAAGTGTGAAGCTCTACAACAAGGATACGTTCTATATGACATACCGCCTGTCTGCAAAATATAGGGAAACACTTACTTCACAGCTTACTTACAAGATGGATCTGGATGCATCCAAGGATGTAAATGACAAAAAGCTTACGATAACCCTCGATGGAACAAAGCTGAAAAACGAGGAGCATGCGGAGGCAATCAGTTGCCCGGTCAGCCGTTATGATGCAGACGGCAACGAAGTGCCGATCGGGGAATTTCCGGTTCTTGCCTGGGTGGAAAAAGATTATACGATCCATGTTGTGTTAGATGCAGCAGATATTCAGGCAACGACAGAGCTTTATGCGAGAGAGCTTTCCGATATTCGTTCGGACGATCGGGCAGCCACGACAAAATTCGCAAAGACATACAGCTTTTTCCGGTTTGGTGTGGAAGCGGATAATGTGTATGCATCTGTGACTGCGTCCGGTGCCGGATTTACGACATCTAAGACAATCAGCAATTTCGGAAACTTAAATATATTTAAAAACCAGGGCGAAAAGCATACAGTGTTTGCCGGAGAGAGCGAAAAAACGGTTGACGACAAGACAGCCTTTTTCTATACGGTAAAGAATGCAAGGCATCTGTATAATATTCGCTATATCGAGGACCTTACATATCTCGAGGAAGCAGGGGGCGATCCGGCGCTTGCAAATCAGATTGGCGGTGTTTCCTTTACCTTGAAGTCCGATATCGATTGGGATGCATTTCAGGCAGAGGGCTCCCTTTATAATTCCGAGTGCGGCAATATTTTGCTTTCATCTCTGGACGGCAGGCTGGTGGATGCTAATGGTAACGACATAGGTGCAGTTACGCGCTATAATTGTGATTTCCCATCCATCTCACAGGTTCGGACACGGGATGTGATTAATGGAAATGACAAGACGATAACCGGCATCTCCACCTCGGAAATATCCAATGCGCTCTACGGTATTTATATCTCCGAAGAGGGCAATGGGACACAGCTTGACGATATTCGTCCGACGGGATTTGTCAATGTCAACTATGGAGAGATAAAGAATCTGAAGCTGGATAAGGTGATGGCTTTCGGCAGTGATTTCGTTGGTGGTTTCTGCGGAATTAATGCGGGAGAGGCATCCGGGCT
>JBJEMZ010000014.1:3024-4332 GCA_051879935.1 Wujia sp. | reverse complement strand
TACATCCTTTTCGGATTTCTTATGACCTGATACCTGATGCGTACTCACCCATATTAATATCAAGTACTTCCCGAACCGGTTGAATCAATGAATTTTCATACTGCACATTCCACTGCACGTCCTGACTCATTCTTCCATCCTTTATACCATCAATATGGTCATTTGATTTGATTGGATTATCATTATCAAAAATATATGTAAGCACATTGTAAGCGTGATTCACAACTGCATCCGGATCCATACCATGAAAATGATATTGCAAATCCGGCAAAAATAACGTGCTCATACCTACCGTATCCACCATCATATCGCTGCCACCCTGTATGCGAAAGAACCTTACATTTACAGCATAGTATATGAAACGAGCTTCTTTTGGAACGGTACAATTCATGATGGCTTCTCTGGTAAACATCTTTTTCGATGTCTCAAAAACTACCGCCTTACACGAAGGATACAACTCAACAAGTGCCTCAATATAATCCACCAGCATTTCAGCTCTCTCTTTGTAATCCAAGCCGGCTGCCATCATATCTGTCGCAATGACCTGATAGGAACACTTGTCCAATATTTCAGCTCCCTCCGGGCAATCCCACAACTGACTTTGTGCGATTTCATCCATGATGGGCTTTTCTGTTTTAATACAATCCATAATCATAAGCTGTGGCGGTATATCTTGATTCTCTTTTTCAAAATGCACTGTATAGTTCTTAGGAGCGAACCCCGCCACTTTTCCATCATGGCAAAAACAATCCGTATCCCCAAGATGTTTGTTCATCACCTCATGCATAAATTGTTTATCCGGCATCTCACACATTTCTTCCATCAACAAATGAATCATAAAAATCATGCCGGGATGTCCCTCCACTTTATTTAAATCTTGCTGTAAAACCTTTTCTTCTTTGTTCAACATACTCATAACACATCCTCTCCTTCAATATTCCTTCTTTACCGTTTTGAGGTTATACATTTTTTTAAATCGTTCTTCCTCTTTATCTGTCCGGATCAACATAACCTCCGTGAAATGCCCGTCCTCTTTACTCTTAAATCCCGCAACCTTCTCTCCTGTGCAGATTGAACATCGAATAACGGCATATTGCTTTTCGGGATCAAATGGTATCGTTTCCGTGAGTCCCCGCTCATAGCTTGACAGCTTTCCAAAATGTAGTGATTTTATTTTTGAAACAATTGATTTTTTCATTCCCATGTTGTTCATACTCCTGTTTGGGTGTACAGACATGATTGCTGTTTTATACGCCCATTTTTCCTGCATCCTCTCGCTCTTCTGGCACTGGATTGGGCGTACAGACG
>JBJEMZ010000014.1:0-2924 GCA_051879935.1 Wujia sp. | reverse complement strand
CTATACGCCCATTTTCTCTCTTTCTCATTGTACCACACAGACTATCTACCCCACAAGGCAGATAAACAGAAGCAAATTTCACATGAAATAGGAACCCCGGTCCATGCACAATTGCCTGCGGCAATGGACTGAACTGAATAAAAAAGCAGCCGTACCGACCTCTCAACCTTTTGAGAATCTCGATACGGCTGCTTTTATTTATAGGATGCGAATTAATACTTTGAAGTATTCAGCTTCACGCCAGGTCCCATTGTGGAAGCGATAACTACGCTCTTCAGGTACTGACCCTTTGCAGCTGATGGCTTAGCCTTAATTACAGCATCGATTAAAGTCTGGAAGTTGTCTGCTAACTGCTCCTCTGTGAAAGAAGCCTTTCCAATTGGCACATGGATAATATTTGACTTATCAAGTCTGTACTCAATCTTACCAGCCTTAATATCGTTGATTGCCTTTGTAACATCCATCGTTACTGTACCGGCCTTCGGGTTTGGCATTAAGCCCTTCGGTCCAAGTACACGACCAAGACGTCCTACAACACCCATCATATCCGGTGTAGCAACAACAACATCAAAGTCTAACCAGCCCTCGTTCTGAATCTTTGGTACGAGCTCATCTCCACCTGCGTAATCTGCGCCTGCTGCAAGTGCCTCATCTACCTTGTTACCCTTAGCAAATACAAGCACCTTTACGCTCTTACCGGTTCCGTGTGGAAGTACAACTGCACCACGTACCTGCTGATCTGCATGACGACCATCAACGCCGAGACGAAGATGTGCCTCGATTGTCTCATCGAACTTTGCGCTGGCTGTCTTCTTAACTAATGCAACAGCCTCTTCTAAGTCATATACATTTGTTTTTTCAATAAGCTTTGCAGCTTCTGAATATCTTTTTCCTTTTTTCATGAAAATAAACCTCCTGTAGTATTTGCGGGAGCGACCCTCCTACTAAATGTTTTTAAAAATTAATCTTCTACTACGATTCCCATGGAACGAGCTGTACCCTCAATCATGCTCATAGCAGCCTCAAGGCTTGCTGCATTCAGATCCGGCATCTTAAGCTCTGCGATCTCCTGAATCTTAGCCTTTGAAATCTTTGCAACCTTTGTCTTGTTCGGTACTGCAGATGCACTCTTAAGGCCGCACGCCTTCTTAAGTAATACTGCTGCAGGCGGAGTCTTTGTTACAAAGCTGAAGCTCTTGTCTGCATAAACTGTGATAACAACCGGGATAATCATATCGCCCTGATCAGCAGTTCTTGCGTTAAACTCCTTTGTGAACTGTACAATGTTTACACCGTGCTGTCCAAGTGCAGGACCAACAGGTGGTGCAGGTGTTGCCTTTCCTGCAGGAATCTGTAATTTAATATATCCTTCTACTTTCTTAGCCATTTTAAGCTACCTCCTAAAACGTGTTGTGGGATATCCACAAATCTTACATTTTTTGAATATCGCCAAATCCAATTTCAACAGATGTAGCACGTCCGAAAATGTCGACATCAATGGTTACCGTTCTCTTACTCTCATTGATGGACTTAACAACTGCCGAGTTGCCTTCCCAAGCACCGGTTATAACCTTTATCATATCACCGACAGCAACGTCGATCTGAACCACAGGCTCTTCTGTGAAGATACCCATTGCCTTCATCTCGCGATCTGTCAATGGAACCGGCTTGGATTCCGGACCTACAAATCCTGTAACACCCCTTGTGTTACGAACTACATACCAAGTAACATCGTTCATATACATATGAACCAGAACATAACCCGGAAACAACTTTCTTTGAACTGTCTTTTTTGCGCCTGTCTTTGTTGTCTCAATTACCTCCTGAACCGGTACGGTTACCTCAAGGATTTGCTCTTGAAGCTTTCTGTTTTCAACAGTCTTCTCGATATCATTTTTCACCTTGTTCTCATAACCTGAGTAGGTATGAGCTACATACCATCTTGCTTCACCATCAGTTGGAATCGTCCCCTCTGGTGTTCCAGATGTTGCAGCTTCGTTTTCGAATAGTTCTGACATACATTCACCTACCTAACCAACAATATAAGTCAAACCGATTTGCAACAGGTAATCCACACCTGCAATTATAAATCCAAGGATAACAGAGATAATAATTACAACCGTAGACTGCTTCACTAACTTGTCCTTCGTCGGCCATGTAATCTTGCCGAACTCGCCCTTTAGCTCCTGAAACCAGCTTCTCTTAAGGGAAGGTGATGAAGTCTCTTCTTTTTTTGACATAGACTACTCCTCCGATTACTTTGTTTCCTTGTGCATCGTGTGCTTCTTACAGAACTTACAATACTTCTTTGTTTCCATTCTGTCCGGATGCGTTTTCTTATCCTTTGTCATATTGTAATTACGCTGTTTACAATCCTGACATGCCAATGTGATTTTTACACGCACAACTATCCACCTCCATATTTATTTTTTTCACAGATGACAAATAAAGCCCTCCATTTTTAAGTGCAAAAAAAAAGGACCTCTTCCATCGCAAGCTCTAGAATAACAAAACACGCTTGTAAAGTCAAGAAAAAAGTCAACTTTTTTTGCTTTTATATAGGTAGACAATCCATTTTTTTTATATTATACTATTATTAACTATCCTGTCAAGGATGATGCGATAGTTGATATCTTACAACACACATATAATTTTACTATCTTTTAACAATTTTGGATATACGAAAATGGCAGAATATATGTAGAAAGGAGGCTGCGTATTATGCTGGTAAATAACGTATACAATTATCTAAGCGCGGGGCTTGTTCCGAAAAAGCGTAATACAACGCACAAAGCCTCCGAACTCAAGGCTGTCTACAACAGCATTTCCAAATACAATAAGACATCACCGCTTTATCTAATTTCCCTGTCCGAGAAAAAACAGGAGCATATGATTGATATAAAAGAATCCGCACTCACTCTTCG
>JBJEMZ010000013.1:0-4385 GCA_051879935.1 Wujia sp. | reverse complement strand
CCGGTAAAGAAATGCAGAGACGTGCTGGGATACCTTGGACTTTTATAGAATGATAAAAAATGTGCAAATCAATTTCGGTTTGCACATTTTATTTTTTGCAATATTTTAAAAAAATTGGAACCTTTTTGCGATTTTTAGTATCATTTAAAATATAGAGAGGAAATTGCTGAATCGTAAGTGCTACGAAGAGGGGAAACAAACGATGAAACGGGCAGAATATTGTGAATATATTAATCAATACAAGGATCACCTGTATACAGTAGCGTATTTCATCCTGAACAATAAAATGGATGCGGAGGATGCTGCAGGCAATGCGATTTTAAAAGGGTACGAGCATATTGACCAGCTGAAAAATCCGCGCAAATTCAAGACATGGATGATTACCATTACAAAAAACGAGGCACTCAAAATCAAGGAAAAAAGATTGGAACTGCCGGGAAATGAAAAAATGGAAACGATGATGGAGCCGGTCTGGGACTGTCATAATGAGCTTTGGGATATCGTGCAGAAGCTGAATGAGGAGTATCGGTTAGCCGTTGTAATGTATTATTACAACGGATTGTCCATACAGGATATTGCTTATGTACTGGACATTCCGGTTGGAACTGTGAAATCACGGTTAAACCGGGGAAGAGAACTTTTGAAAAAGTCATTGGCTTAAAGCTTAAAAGGAAACGAGGTATTGATTATGGGAAAATTTGATAAAGAAATAAAAAGATTAATTCGAGATGTGGAGCTTCCGGCATCCTACCATAAAAAGGTTGACAGCACATTGAAATCCTTAGAAGAGCAGGAGGAAGTACCCCAAAAAAAGCGTAATAAGAAATGGGTAGTTCGTGTTGCAATCTGCTTAGCCTGTATTGTTGGTCTGATTTCGATTACCTCTTTGGATGCGCATGCAAATATTTTTGAAGAGTTTAAAGAGTCGATTATGGATTTTTTGGGACTCACGTCGGAGGATGAGACGACGGATGGTGCCAAGCAGGAGATAACCGGTGTGGAAAGCGAGAAAATATACACAGAGAGCAAACCGGATCTGATGATGGAGGCGCAGGAGGTGGTCGTGGACAGTCATACCATTTACCTGCTGGTGAAGATAACGGCATCCTCCGGCATTGAGTTTTCGGAGGATGTGGGATTTGATTATTTCTGCTTCTGTGAAGGAGATAACTACAATAACAACGATCTTCTGAGCGGTGCCAGATCCTGTGAGCTGCTGGAGGTAAGCGAACAAAGGCCGAATATGGCGACTTATGTTGCAAGCATCACATTTGACCAGGAACTGGAGGAAGGAACGAATGTAACGGCATACTTTAAGGATTTGGAACGGAATCCGTATTCGGACAATCCGGAGCTGCTTGTGGAAGGCATGTGGAGCATTACATTTCCGGTAAATAAAACCGTTACCGAGCAGATTTCGATTGAGGGAACTCCGGATATGGTGTTCTCTTACATAAACACGACAGCTGTTGTGGACTACATTGAGGTAACACCTCTCGGACTTGTTTTAAATGCAGATGTATCAAATTTCCCATATGATGAACTGGGACTATCGGATACTACGATTGCTATTACATTAAAGATGATAGACGGCAGTGAACGACCGATTGTGAGCCGCGCGGATGGGGAGAGCTTTATACAGAGTGGAAGCAGATATTTTGAGCAGGACGGAGACAAGTCTTATCAGCAGGATACATTGGAATTTACAGAGGCAATCAGTCTGGAAAAGGTGTGCGGAATCTATATTGAGGATTTGTACATACCGGTTGGAAAGTAGATTTATAAGATTTTTGCAGGGAGAGAAGGATTATGAGAGCTGAAACAGAAACATTCGGACAGCCGTTTGTTGCGTCGGATAAAAAATATTTGCAGAAATTCAGCGATGAGTTTCACCTGACAGAGAGAGAAGCAGAAATCCTTGAGAAGCTTGTTACAACAGAGGATGGCGTCCAGGAGATTGCGGATACGTTGTACATTTCCCGTCGTAATCTGCAGAGATATATCGCGTCCATCTATGAGAAAACAGGTGCCAAATCCAGAATTGGAGTTTTGCAGACCTATATGACACTTGTTTTAGAAGAAAATAATGTGACCTAGATTGACACAAATGTGAACTGCAAATGAGGGATGTCGTTTGCTATAATTGAGGAACCCGAAAAAGAATATAAAAAAGAAAGAGGTTGAGAGAATGAAAAAAAGAGTAAAAGCAGGTTTGGCTTTTGTTGCAAGTCTGTGTATGGCACTTTTTATGATGCCTTTGACTGCCCTTGCACAGCAGGGAAATTCCGTGACACTTCCGGTCAGAGCATGTGAGTATAAGGAATGTGAAGGCGCTATGGATTATGTATATGTAGATCATACAGAGCTTAGCGCTACATTTACGGCAGATGATCCGGCTGCCGTATTAGATACTAACACAACAGGCGGATATACGGGAATTCTGATGGATTACATCGGACAGTATGAGAGAACATTTAAGTTGGACGAAGGCTATAACCGTTTCTGCACCGTTACACTTTGCGGCAATCTGTCAAAGGATCCTATCGCAGGCAAGCTTACGGTTTCTGTTCCTGCCGGCTGTGATGCTGCTACAGCGAAGTATTCGCTTTATACAGAGGATGAATCCTTCAATGCTTCGACAACACCTTTTACGGCAGTCAGCTCCTATACGGAAAATACAGTTACAATCCCTTATAATTCCGTAAATGGTCTCTCGGATTACATACTGATTGAATTTGTAGCAACAACAGCGGTTCCTTATTGCGTTGTGGAGGGAATCAACAGCACATGGACGACAAACAGCACAGACGGACTGGCTGTAAGAGCAAATGGTGTGCTTGATAAGTTCCAGAGTGTTAAGCTGGACGGAGCAGTTGTAGATGCTTCGAATTATACAGCGACATCCGGAAGTACCATCATTACATTTAAGAAGGATTATCTCGCATCCCTGACACAGGGAACACACAGCATTACCATTGTGTTTACGGATGGTGAGGCATCTACCAATGTCACAATTGCCGATGCAGCTTCGAACAAGCCAAGTACCGAGCAGCCAGCCGCAACGCAGGAAACTCCGTCACAAAAGGATGATGTTCCGAAAACCGGCGAAACAGATGTGGCAATGGTATGGATTGTTTTGAGCGTATGTGGTCTTTTGGGCATGATTTCCGTTTATAGCGTTAGAAGGAAGAAAGCAGATGCATAAAAAACAGAAACTTGCATTCATCCTGTGTGCATGTCTGTTCGTGATTTCCATTTTCATGGTTGCTGTCTGTTATTGGAACAGATGGAACGATAAAAAAAAGCTGGAGGCCGAACAGGAGAGATTGGAAGAAATAAAAGAGGTAGCGGAGACAGAGTCTGAAACGGACTCTGTCTCTTCTGATGCAGAGATTTATGAAGGACCTTCGATTTTGCCGGAATATCAGGGTTTGTATGACGAAAATCCGGATATAATCGGATGGTTAAAGATAGAGGGTACCAATATTGATTATCCGGTCATGCAGACAATGGATGATGAAGTATATTACATTGACAAGGGCTTCGATAAAAAGGAAAACAGCAACGGCTGTCTGATTATGGATACGGATTCCAATGTGGGAGTGGGTGACAGGGAGCATGCGTATCAATACGGTTCTGCGCCTTCAACCAATCTGATTATCCATGGACATACCATGAAATCCGGCGAGATGTTTGGTAACCTGAATCTGTATGCGGATGCAGCATATGGAGCGGAGCATTCCGTTATCTGCTTTGACAGTCTGTATGAGCATCGGCGGTATGAAGTCATTGCAGTGTTTTACTCACAAATCTATTATGTGGACCAGGAAGTTTTCAAATACTATAAGTTTTTCCGGGCAGACACACAGGACGAGTTTGATGACTGGTATAACAACATTAAACAATTATCCTTGTATGATACCGGTGTAACGGCGCAGTTTGGAGATGAATTTATCACCTTATCCTGTTGCTCCTATCATGTGGAGGATGGAAGATTTGTTGTTGTCGGGAAAAGAATTCCGGTAGATGAATAGAGGGAAAATGGAAAAGACATGACCGAAAAATCCGGGTTATGTCTTTTTATTTTTTTGTGGTGTGAAATCTTATAGGATTGCATGTCCAAGGTGAAAATGGTATACTTAAAGTTATGATAGTTATGCAAAAGAGAATGAACCGGGGGGATTTCGATGAAAGATGTCTATGAAGAAAAAGAGCTGGCGCTGACCGATTTTATATCGGTAGATATGCTGCAGAAAATACAGGATGCATTTTCTGATATGACCGGAATGGCAGCTTTGATAACAGACCGCTCGGGTGTTCCGGTAACCGTGGGGTCGAATTTTACAGAGTTTTGCATGCCATCCACTCGTCAGTCGGCGATCGGA
>JBJEMZ010000012.1:0-4462 GCA_051879935.1 Wujia sp. | reverse complement strand
CGGTTTCCTCGCGAAATAAACGGCTTTCCGATGAAGCCGGACAGATGGATATCCTCGTCCGTGTAATCCACCTCAATCAGATTGGAGGTGATATCGCGTCCGTAGAGCTGGTATATCGTATCCTTCAGTTTGCCATTGCCGGACGTATCAATTTTCGTCTGGCCGTTTGCAATGAGCTTAAAGGATATCTCCGGATGAGACAGGGCAATCCTGGTTAACAGATCAAATATGTAGGAACCCTCGGTCATCGCTGATTTTAAGAATTTTTTCCTTGCAGGTGTATTGTAAAACAGATTACGGACAACAATGGTCGTGCCATCCGGTACACCGACTTCGCGGTATTCGATTTCTTTCCCGCCATGAATGACATATTTGACTCCGGTCAAGTCCATCGCTGTTTTTGTAATCATCTCCGTTTGGGAAACGGCTGCAATGGTTGATAAAGCCTCTCCGCGAAAGCCGAGTGACAGGATAGAATTTAAATCCTCCACATGTTCAATTTTACTTGTGGCATGACGCATATAGGCGGTTCGCACTTCGTCCTTTGGAATGCCACAGCCGTTGTCGGTCACACGCATAAACGTTGTGCCGCCCTCCTTAATCTCGACGGTAACGGCACTTGCTCCCGCATCGATTGCATTTTCAAGCAATTCTTTTATGACGGAGGATGGCCGCTCGATAACTTCTCCTGCGGCAATCTTATCAATTGTAGCCTTGTCTAATACTTTAATCATGTTTTAAACGCTCCTGTAACTCCTGCAGATACAACATTGCCTTTATCGGTGTCATGTTATTTAAATCCATCGTCTTTAATTCGTTTGCAATCGCCATTTCAACCGGTGTGGAAAACAGAGACAACTGGTCATAGGTCTGTTCCTGCTTTGCTTTTTTCTCCTGCTTTTCCGGTTTTGTTATGTCGGTTTTGATATCGATATTCCGCACCTTTGATGCGATATCGGAATCAATCAGTTCGTTGCATATTTCGCGAGCCCGCTTTAAGACAACCTCTGGAACACCGGCAAGCCGTGCTACCTGGATTCCGTAGCTTCGGTCGGCACCGCCCTTTATGATTTTTCGAAGGAATACAATGTCATCGCCTTTTTCCTGTACTGCAATACAGAAGTTGTTAACCGACGATAATTTACCTTCGAGCTCTGTCAGTTCATGATAATGTGTCGCAAACAGGGTTTTCGCACCGAGTATATCCGGATTGGCAATGTATTCTACCACAGCCCACGCAATGGATAAACCGTCAAAGGTGGAAGTTCCACGCCCGATTTCATCTAAAATCAGCAGACTGTCCTTTGTGGCATTCCGCAGAATATTTGCCACCTCATTCATCTCAATCATGAAAGTAGACTGACCGGAGGCAAGGTCATCGGAGGCACCGACTCTTGTAAAGATACGGTCGCACAAACCGATATTTGCGGATTCGGCGGGAACAAATGAGCCAATCTGAGCCATCAGTGTAATGAGCGCAGTCTGGCGCATATAGGTTGATTTACCTGCCATATTCGGTCCTGTGATGATGGAAATCCGGCTTTCCGCATTGTTTAAGTATGTATCATTTGCGACAAAGCTGTCATCCCCTAGCATCTTTTCCACAACCGGATGGCGGCCGTTTTTTATATCGATGATGCCATCCTCATTTAACGACGGACGTACATAATTGTTCTTATCAGCCACATAGGCAAGACTTGTCAGCGCATCCAATTCTGCGATATACCCTGCCATCTTCTGAACGCGCACAAGTGCATTTGCCAGATTATCCCGAAGTGACACATAACAGTCATATTCGAGTGCATACAGCTTGTCTTCCGCCCCGAGAATTTTGCCGGAGAGATTGTTTAACTCATCCGTTGTAAACCGTTCGGCATTTGACAAGGTCTGCTTTCGTATAAAATAATCAGGAACCATCTGTAAAAAGGAGTTAGTGACCTCAAAGTAATAGTCAAACACTTTATTGTATTTGATTTTTAACGCCTTAATGCCCGTTTTCTCCCTTTCCTTTGCCTCAAGCTCGGCAAGCCATGTCTTACATTCGGTTTTGGCAAGACGCAGTTCGTCGATTTCATTCCTGTATCCCTGCCGGAATATACCGCCTTCCTTAATCGTGATTGGCGGTTCGTCAACAATCGCACTCTCTAAAAGCTCGTATAAGTCTTCGAGCGTATCGAAATCCTCGTACATCTCCTGAAAACGTGCTGCGGATAGTACCTTAAGCAGATTCTGGATATCCGGCAGATACTGTATGGATGTCTTAAAGGCAAGCAGATCCCGCGGGTTTGCTGTTTTCAGCGCAATTCTTGTTGTCAGACGTTCTAAATCATAAATCGTGTTTAAATATTCGCGCAGCTCCTCCCGGACAATCAGCTCGTGGTTGATTGCTTCTACTGCATCCAGACGTTTTTCAATCTCCGCTTTGCACAAAAGCGGCTGTTCCACATATTCCCGAAGCTTTCTTGCACCCATTGCGGTTCTTGTTTTATCCAGCACCCAGAGAAGGGAACCTTTTTTCTGTTTATCCCGAAGTGTCTCTGTAAGCTCCAGATTCCTTCTTGTTGAGGAATCAAGCAGCATATAAGAATCAACCGCATACAGCTCGATATGGTTGATATGGGAAAGCGCATTCATCTGTGTCTCATGCAGATATTGAAGCAATGCACCGCTTGAAAGCACACAGACGGTTGCATCCTTTAACCCGAGACCTTCCAGACTGTTAATCCGGAAGTGTCGCTTTAACATGATTTCATCTGTTTCATAGTCAAAATAGTGGCTTGGTGCTTCGCTGCACGTGACATGCAATCTGTCACATGTGGCAGAAATCTCCGGTGCCTCACCCGGAACTGTCGTCTGATAAAGCATTTCCGAAGGCTGAAATTTGTTGATTTCATCTATGACCTTCTCGGCGGTCTGTATCTGACAGGTTTTAAAAATACCGGTTGATAAATCCGTTACGGAAATTCCGAATACATGGTTATCATATGCGATACTCATCAGATAATTATTCTTTGATTCCTCGAGGCTCTCAGCAGAGAGATTGGTGCCCGGAGTTACGATACGGATAACCTCACGTTTTACAAGTCCTTTTGCAAATTTCGGATCCTCCATCTGCTCAGCGATAGCGACCTTGTACCCTTTTTTAACAAGCTGATTAATATAGGTGTCAGCTGCATGGAACGGAACACCACACATCGGGGCACGTTCCTCCATACCGCAGTCCTTACCGGTCAGGGTAATCTCGAGTTCTTTGGATGCAAGCAATGCATCCTCAAAGAACATCTCATAAAAATCACCCAGACGGTAAAACAGAATACAGTCCTTATATTTTTCTTTTGTTGCGACATATTGCTCCATCATCGGAGAAAGCTTTGCCACGTGATCACCCTATCCTTTCTCCCAGGAAATAAAAACCTTTACTTTCTGCAAGCTTTACTTCTACGGTAGTTCCAATCAGTTCTTTTGTGCCCGGAAAATGAACGGTTATGTTTTCTTCCGTGCGACCGGTCACAAGATTTGCATCCTGGTGGTTGATTTCCTCCACGAGTACCGGTTTTATCTGACCTTCAAAACGGCGAATCCGTTCGTTTGATATTGTATTTACAAGTGTCAGAAGGCGGTTGAACCGTTCCTTTATGACATCCTCCGGAATCTGCTCATCCATGGTTGCAGCCGGGGTTCCGGTCCGCTTTGAATAGATAAAGGTAAATGCCTGATCAAACTTTACCTGTTCTACGATGGAAAGCGTATCCTTGAAATCTTCTTCTGTTTCGCCCGGAAATCCGACGATGATATCTGTTGTCAGAGAAATATCCGGCATTTTTGCACGAATTTTATCTACAAGTGTCAGATATTGCTCTTTTGTATAACGGCGGTTCATGCGTCGCAATACTTCCGTTGAGCCGGATTGCACCGGAAGATGCAGATGCTTGCAGATTTTCGGCTCTTTTGCCATAACAGCAATCAGTTCGTCCGACAAATCTTTTGGATGGCTTGTCATAAAGCGAACCCGCTCGATGCCGTCAATCCTGCAGACTGCCTCTAAAAGCTCCGGAAATGTCATCCGGTCTTTTTCATCTACCGACACGATTTTACCGTCCTCATACTCATAGATATTGCCATAGGAGTTGACATTCTGCCCAAGCAGCATAATCTCACAGATTCCCTGTCTGGCAAGTGCTTCGACCTCTGCTAAAATCTCCTCTTTTTTTCGGCTTCGCTCTCTGCCCCGGACATACGGAACAATACAGTAGGTGCAGAAATTGTTACACCCATACATAATATTGACACCGGATTTGAACGTATATTTCCGTTTTCTCGGAAGCTGTTCTACGGTTTCTTTTGTCTCATTTAAAACCTCGATTGTCTGCTCTCCCGTCTGCATATAGGTACAGATCAGTTCTGAGAGCTTGTAGATATTGTGTGTTCCGAAAATAATATCTACAAAACGATATTTCTTTTT
>JBJEMZ010000011.1:0-20736 GCA_051879935.1 Wujia sp. | reverse complement strand
CCATAGTGTGACGCTTCGGCATAGCATCGAGGCGTGGGAGGTGGATTTCCCTGTTGAGGGAGTACATGCGTATGCCTGCAGTGGACAACCGGCAGATTGTGTTCGTATCGGTGTTTTGAATATCGTGCCGGGAAAACCGGATCATGTATTTTCAGGCATCAATTTTGGATATAATGTTGCTTCGGATCTACAATATTCCGCGACAGCAGGTGCTGCGTTTGAAGCGGCATTTCAAAAGATACATACGATTGCATTTTCCGAGGATGCCTGCGAATTGCATGAAGTGACGGATCGGTATCTGCGCGAGATTGCGATTTCGCTGCTTGACAAACCGCTTGGTATCAATCAGATATGGAACGTGAATTTCCCGGGCTGTAGATTAGCAGAATGTGGTGGAATCCTGTGGGAACGTACAGTATCAACAGATGATTTTTATAAGGATCGTTACAATGAAACGGTAGTATCGGAAGGAAGAATTTCGTATATGGTGGAGGGTATTAGGAATTACCATGCTTCGGAAGGAACGGATCTTAGAGCGATTCTTGATAATTATGTATCGGTTGGCGTTGTGACGAATATATCATAGGAGCGAATGCTTTCGGGAGGGGGGAGATTAATATGAAAATGCGTGCAATTATCTCGTTGATACCGAGTGTATTGCTATTTGTTTTATTAATGGGAAGCTGTTACGGTTATGGATTTATTCCGTCAAAGCGGGAGGTAGAGAATGAAGTTGCACAAACAGTGGAAAATGAAGAATATGAACTCGACCGTGTTGAGAAAATAAGGACAAGGCCAAGGAAGAAGGTGTACCATTACAAGTCAAAAGAAAGAGATATGGAATTTACGGCTACGAGCGCGCTTATACCACAGTATACGTTTTTTTTCAATTCAAATATTATGAAAGGTACGTATATACAGATTATGTACAATCCGTGAGAAGCTTCTATTATGATGACACTTTGGATATCCTGACTTCTTCCCCTTATTTTGATGATTCCATGAGTATTACTGACAGGTATTTGAGTGCGAACGAGTATTATTTAAAAATAAAAAACTATGCAGAGCTACAGGATGTAGCGCAGACTGTATACGAAGTGTCTCAGTTGTATAGTAATGAGCAACAGTATAACAGCGAGAGCTGGGTTACAGAAAACCCTCTTATAGAACTCTCGGTTATATGGGATTCACAGAATGAAGAAAAGACTTATCGTGATATAATTTTATATTCTTTTCATATTACCGGAATGGAAGAGGAAGACAGCATATTGCATGAACTTGAAATTAAATATGCGGAATGGATAAAGGAGGGGAGGATACCCGAAGATGAAATGGTTCCTGATAGTATTATGAAGCAGGTCTATGAGGAGGATTGAACACCATGAACGAAATACTAAAAAACCAACTTGCAATCGATTTTTGCTGTACGCCCGAGATGGTGGAGAGCAAAGAGAATATATTTACCGAATATCGTGCACAGGACGGGAGACGGATTTTTAAGGAATCTGAATGCTTTTTGAAAGTAGCGTCGGTGCAGGGGAAGCTCCTTGCGTCCGGGAAGCCGGATATAATAGAATGGGTAAAAAGCAGATATCAAAACGGGGATGCAGCATGGTTTATGGATATGGAAAATCTGCGTGCACTTGATGAAGGCCTGAAACCGTTTGGTTGTCGGATTGGGCAGGCGCATCCGTTTTATATCGCGACAGAAAAGACGGTGGTTGATACAAAAGGATTGGAAATACGAAAGTATATTGGAAAGGAACTTGAAATATTTCGTGGAGATGAACGTTTTGATGAAGCGTTTTTGTTTGCGGAATTGCCAAAAGACGAGATTGGAATTGCAGCCTGTAAAGATGGAGAAATACTTGGCATGGCAGGTGCAACGAGTGACAGTGACAGGATGTGGCAGATTGGAATTAATGTGATGCAAAAAGCCAGAGGACTTGGGGTTGGCACCATGCTTGTAGCACTGTTAAAAAATGAGATTCTGGATATGGGAAGGCTTCCGTTTTATGGAACTTCCATGTCGCACATCGCATCCCAGAAAGTTGCACTTCAGGCGGGATTTTATCCGGCGTGGGCAGAGCTTTATTGCGAGAAATTAATATGATAAAATAGCCACAAGGCTTACAAAATAACATAACAAAAAAGAAAAGAAAGGAAACATGTATTATGAAAACATTAGAAGGAAAATTGGTAGCAGAGGGAGTCAAGATTGGAATCGTAGCAGCACGTTTTAACGAGTTTATCGTTTCAAAGCTTGTGGCAGGAGCCGTTGACGGACTCGTACGTCACGATGTCAAGGAAGACGACATTACGGTTGCATGGGTGCCGGGGGCCTTCGAGATTCCGGTTGCAGCAAAGAAGATGGCGAAGTCCGGGAAATATGATGCGATCATCTGTCTTGGCACAGTCATCCGCGGTGCGACAAGCCATTATGATTATGTGTGCAATGAAGTATCAAAGGGTGTGGCAGCAGTTTCACTTGAGACAGAAATCCCGGTTATGTTCGGTGTTGTGACAACGGAGAATATCGAGCAGGCAATCGAGCGTGCCGGCACAAAGGCAGGCAACAAGGGTTATGATTGTGCACTTGGCGCAATCGAGATGATCAATCTTATGAAGCAGATGTAAGAGGCAGAATATGAAAGATAAAAGACGATGCATGCTGTTTTTTGATATCGACGGAACGCTGATTACGGAAGATGGAACGATGACATTTCCGGAAAGTGCAAAACAGGCGATTCGAAAAGCGCGGGAAAACGGGCACCTTGTATATATTAATACCGGCCGTGTCAGAATCAACGTGGATGACTTTATCGAAGAGGTTGGTTTTGATGGGTTTGTGTGCGGATGCGGAACCTATATTGAATCCGAAGGTGCGGTATTGCTGCACCATGAGACTCCGCAAAACCGCTGCGTAGAGATAGCAAAGAAATGTCGTGAATGTGGATTGTTTGCGGTATTTGAGCATGCGGATAAAAACGGCTATGATCAGGCGGCACTTGGAGACATAAATCTTCATGTGCTGGAATATTTTAAAAGCATGGGGAGAAAGATGGTACCCGATATTGAGGATCCGGAGTTTTCCTTTGACAAATTTGCTGCATGGTATGACAAAGAAAGTGCAAAGCTGGAAGAATTCAAACAGTTTGTCTCTGAGGATTTTACGTGTATCACACGGGAAGGGACATTTATTGAAGTCGTTCCGAAAGGATATTCTAAGGCAACCGGCATACAGTTTCTGATGGAACGGTACGGAATCCCCCTCGCAGATGTATATGCGTTTGGGGATAGCAATAATGACTTAGATATGTTACGATATGTGGAACATAGTATCGCGATGGGGGTATGTTCTGATGAAGTTGCAAAAGTGGCTTTCTACCGGACAGACACCGTGATGCAGGATGGTATCTACAACGCGATGAAGCATTTTGAATTAATCTAGCCTTCCGGAAGGTAAATGAGGCGAGATTTCATATAATAGGATACAGAAGACATGAATGAACGGAAGCTTCGACAATTAAATATTCTGATTGTGATTACGGTTGCGGTTGGTTTCATCCTGATGGGCGTTTTTTCCTTTGTCGGAAGAGATGGGGCGAATAACCGAATTCGGATAAAAGAATTGAAACCCTTAAACAATACATGGGTATTGAGGACGCAGAGGGAAAGCGGGGAAACACTCATCGACCTGCCTGAAAAAATCAAGGCGAAGCCGGGTGAAATTATTACAATTACACATCAGATACCGGAGGATGCGGGGCAGGATACCGTGCTTTGCTTTTATACGGAATTTCAAAATGTGCTTGTGCTCGTGGACGATACCCGTGTTTATGAAAACGGTGTATTGACGGAGCAGAAGCTCATGAAAAATACAGTTCCGGCATATAACGTTGTGGATATTGGAAGTGTGTCGGGGAAGACGGTCACCATTCAGCTTACATCAGGCTATAAGCGTTTTGTCGGAAAACTTCCGACAGTCTATTATGGTTCCCGTGGAGATGTTGTATCTTATCTGATTCGCAAGGATGGTGTGCCATTCGTTGCCTCTCTCATGGTTTTTATCATCGTATTGCTGCTTGGCTGTTCTATGCTCTTTATAAGCAATGTGGATAAGCGGAAGGCGGCATACGGATTTGGGTTTATTTTATTTGCGGCAGCGTGGACATTTTCGGACAATTCGCTGATGCAGCTTTTCTCTAAAAATCAGTTTGCGGTCTATATGTGCAGTCAGATGTTTCTGCTTTTGATGCCGATACTTTATATTATGTATCTGCGATGCTTTGCATTAAAGCGTCGTTATGCACGTATTTTCGAAATTGCAATTTATGTGTATGCGGTGAATTTTCTGACCGGCGTGGTATTTCAGATTGTTGGTGTATGTGATTTTTCCGGGTATATGGCATTTACGAAAATACTGATTCTGGTTGGACTCTTACTGCTATGTTTTGTGATGTATCTGGCAGCGGACACATATTCTGACCGGAGCATTTATAACAATTTTTGGGCAAATGTGATTTTAACGGTCGCAAGCTGTGCAGAATTTATATTATGCCTGTTTTCGTTTTATAAAAACTACAAGGGTGTTGTGCTGCAGACAGGGCTGTTTATTTTTGCCGTTCTGCTTATGATATCCATCGAAAAGAGTATTATTCAGGAGATGAATGCCGAACGGGATGCGGCGTTAAGCAGTGTCGGACATGAGAAAACACAGGCGGTTAAAACAATCAATACCGGGCTTGTTTACAGTGCACTGAATACTGCCATCACAGATTTGAAAACACATGATCTGGAAAACAGCCGGCTGTTGTATGATACGTCTATTTTTCTGCAGCATAATATGAATGCGGTCTATAAACAGGGACTGGTACCATTTGATGAGGAGCTCGCATATATTCGGGCATATCTTGGTATGCAGAAACGGATTCACCCGGAACTTAGTGTTGTGATTGAAGATAAGGTGACGGATTTTCAGGTTCCGTACAACACGATTGAACCGCTTGTGGAAAATGCAGTTGTAAATGGTGCCCTAAATTCAAACGGAGTCGGAAAAATCGTGGTGCGAAGCTACGAGCGTCTGGACTGTTATGCGATTCAGATTGTTGATAACGGAAAGGGAGAAAGCCCTGCCAGAAAATTTACCGGCAAACAAAGTTTTGCATCGATTAAGCGGCAGTTAAAATCACTTTCCGGAGCTTTGATTGAGATAAAGACAAAACAGGATAAGGGAACGATTCTTACGGTAAAAATAGCGAAGAGTGGCTATGTTGTGAAGGAGTGACAGAAATATGAGATTATCGGAACAGATTGTATATGGCATGTTTAAACCGTCAAAATATAAAGAGATGCTTACGCTTCCGACCAGAAAATTTGTGACCTATGTGATTATTATGATGCTGGTACTTGGAATCGTTGGATTTGATGTTCCGGCAGCGTCCATCATTTCGGGGTTTGGCGGATTTGAAAAGCTCTTTTCGCAGAGTCTGGGGCAGGTTTCCTATAAGGATGGGACTTTGTCAGTGTCAAACGATTTTAATATGCACATTAACTATGCAAATTTTATCGTGGATACAACGCAGGAGACCGTTCAGAATCAGAGTCTGAAAAAAGAGGGAATGTTTTTTGCGGTTGGAAGTAAGACTATAAGAGTCAGTGCTGTTATCGGTTCTAAGGTAACAGACTATGGTATCTATTATTTGTCGGATTACTTGCCGGAGGGCTTTAATAATGACAGCCTGCTTGCACTGATTCCATCAATCTATGCGGGATTTTTCCTCACATTAATTGGAGTTATGTGCAGTTATTTTTTGAAATATGGGCTTATTTCACTGCTGTTATCCGTGCTTGTCAATTCCATGAATAAGCAGTTTGAGTTAAATCTGCGGTTTGGACAGGTATTTGCACTCTGCTTTTATGCACAATCCTTTGGCATGCTGCTTTCGAACTTCAATCTGGCAGTGAGTCTGCTCCCATCCATGCTTGTCAGCATGATTGGGATATTTGTCACGATTCACATGCTTACCACGAGTGTTGTGCTTATGAAACAGGAACGGGAAAATTAAGATATAAGAAAAACTTATAATGAGATATAGAAAGTATGTATTTTTCGATTCTCTGCGAACTCAGTATAATAAAACATGTCAGAAACATGAAATAAATAAAGACATGAAATGATGAAAAGCAGAGAAGCGGGGTGAGATCATGCAGCAGATATTATGCTATGGAGATTCCAATACATACGGCTTAATTCCGAAAGAAAACGGCAGATACCCATGGGGCATAAGGTGGACGAGTCGGTTGAATGAACGGCTGGGACTGGATAAATACCGGGTTATAGAAGAAGGTCTTTGTGGACGGACGACCGTATTTGATGACCCGTTTCGCGATTTTAGAAATGGTTCTGCTTTTATACAGTCTGTTTTGGAGACAAACAGGGATTTTGACCTTATAATTTTGATGCTTGGAACGAATGATTGTAAGACGGTTTATAAGACAACGCCGGATATCATTGCAAGGGGAATCAAAAAGATTACCGGACAGATACGGTCGTTTGCCGGAGATAGTAAAATCCTGCTTGTGTCACCGATTCATCTGGGGGAATCTGTCTGGAAAGAAGAGTATGATCCCGAATTTTCGGAAGAATCGATAGAAGTTTCAAAGCAGCTTGGGAGTGCGTATCAAAAGCTGGCGGTACAGGAGGGACTGTATTTCCTGGATGCTTCTGCGGTTGCTGAACCAAGCAGCACGGATCAGGAGCATCTGAACGAAACAGGACACATGAAACTGGCAGATGCCATCTACGAAAAGGTATGTGAGATTCTGCATGCCGCATAAAAAAACAAAGATTTACAATCGAAATCAGAATATAAGAAGGAGTTGCCGCTGCAGACAATTAATTGCTGAAGCGGTGCTTTTTTTGTATTATTTTCCAATATAGAAATAGTGCGCATCTGTATTTGCTATTTTGTGTGGATTGTCGTATACTGATTTATATTTTTGTCACAGAAGACAGGAGGATGGATTCCGATGGATGAACAGATGAGAGAGAAGATTGCACAATTAAAGAAGGAAAAGGATTTTGTCATTTTGGCACATTATTATGTGGACGGCGAAGTACAGGAGATTGCAGACTATGTCGGTGATTCCTATTATCTTGCAAAACTTGCGACAACGGTTACACAGAACAATATACTTTTTTGCGGTGTATCCTTTATGGGAGAAAGTGCCAAGCTGTTAAACCCGAAGAAGCATGTGTATATGCCGGATGACGGAGCGGATTGTCCGATGGCACATATGGCAGAGGTGGAGAAAATAAGAGCCGTAAGAAAGGAATATCCGGATGTTGCGGTTGTCTGTTATGTGAATTCCACAACAGAATTAAAATCGGAGTCGGATGTGTGTGTGACATCGTCAAATGCGTTAAAAATTGTGCGGGCACTTCCAAATCAGAATATATATTTTATACCGGATTATAATCTGGCACATTATATTGCCGAGCAGGTTCCGGAGAAGCATTTTATATTCAACGACGGATTTTGTCATGTGCATAAGAGCATTCATAGTGAGGACGTGGAGAAGGCGAAAACATTACATCCTGAGGCACTTGTTCTGGCTCATCCGGAATGTACGGAGGATGTGCTTGCACTTGCTGATTTTATCGGAAGCACATCACAGATTATTGATTATGCAACGGCTTCGGATTGCAAAAAGTTCCTCATCTGTACAGAGATGGGTGTATTTTATGAACTCATGCAGAAAAATCCGGATAAGAAGTTCTATTCGGTTGGGCATAGACAGTTTTGCCCGAACATGAAAAAGGTTAGCCTTGAGAAGGTGCTTGAAAAGCTTGAGCATCCGGAAGGCGAAGTTATTTTGGAAGAAACAATGGCAGACGGGGCGAGAAAGCCGCTTGATGAGATGTTACGTCTCGCACAGTAGATATTAGAATGGGAGATAGATATGCTTACACAATTTTCAAGGACAGAGCTTTTACTTGGGAAGGACGCAATGCATAAGTTAAATAATTCGAGAGTTGCCATCTTCGGAATCGGCGGCGTCGGAGGCTATGTGTGCGAGGCACTGGCAAGAAGCGGTGTCGGAGCATTTGATCTGATTGACAATGACACGGTATGCCTGACAAACCTGAACCGACAAATTATTGCGACACATAAGACAATCGGCAGATATAAGACCGAGGTGATGAAGGAACGGATCTTAGACATCAACCCGGAAGCTGATGTGCGCGTGCATAATTGTTTTTTCTTACCGGAAAATGCGGCTGATTTTCCCTATGACGAATACGATTATATGGTCGATGCGGTGGATACGGTGACTGCCAAGATTGCGCTTGTAATGAAAGCGCAAGAAAAGCGGATTCCGATTGTAAGCAGTATGGGTGCAGGCAATAAGCTTGATGCCAGTGGCTTTCGTGTGGCTGATATCTATCAGACAAAGGTATGTCCGCTTGCAAAGGTAATGCGTCGGGAATTAAAAAAACGCGGTGTGAAGAAGTTGAAAGTTGTGTATTCGGAAGAGATGCCACGCACACCGGATACGGATATATTCGATGGAAATTGTCCGGGAGATACCGGTGCTTTAGAGAAGGAGACGTGTGCAAGGAGGTCGATACCGGGCAGTGTTGCATTTGTGCCGTCGGTCGCCGGATTGATATTGGCGGGAGAAGTGGTAAAGGATTTGTGTAACTCGTAGGAGGAAAAGCATGAAACGGATTTTAATCGTAGAAGATGATATGGCACTTGCGCAGGAGCTTTCGCTTCTGCTGACAAGAAATAATTATGAGGCAGAATATCTGACAGGCTTTCAGGATGTTGCTACGCAGATTTTGGCGAAAAGCCCGGATATGGTGTTGCTCGATATCAATCTTCCCGGAGCAGACGGTCAAAGCGTATTAAAACAACTTCGCCGGGAATCAGAGGTACCGGTCATTATGCTGACAAGTAAGAACACGGAGATGGATGAAGTGCTTTCCATGAGCTTCGGTGCGGATGATTTTGTGGCAAAACCATATAATCCGTCTATTTTGCTACTCCATATGGAGGCTGTATTCAAGCGGTTTGGCGGAAGTGGAAAGGAAAGTACCCTTGCATATGGCGAGCTCACAATGGATGTGGCACGTGGAATGCTGCGTGTTGGAGATAAGAGTACGGAACTTACAAAAAATGAGGCGGGAATACTTGGCTATCTTTTGCAGAATCAGGGACGAATTGTAACAAGGGATGAGCTGATCAGTTACTTGTGGGATTCGGAGGAATTTGTGGATGACAATACGCTGACTGTTAATATTAACCGTGTTCGGAAGAAGCTGGAAGAACTTGGGTTTGAAGATATGATTAAGACAAAAAGAGGACAGGGGTATTTGCTCGCATGAAGCTTGGTGCATTTGTAAAAGAGAAATTAGGAGCCATTCTGTGTACCGTTTTCGTTTTGGCTGCTGCTCGTCTGATGGGGTATGCGTGTAAGGTTCGGGGGGATTATATCAATGTGCTCTCCGGTATCATTATCCTGTGTGTAGTCTGTTTATTTCTTGCGGAGTATATAAAAAAGAGACGATTTTACCGGGAGTTTCGAAATATATTGGATGAGCTTGACCAGAAATATCTGATTACGGAAATGATGCTGCAACCGGATTTTGAAGAGGGAAAAATCTGGATGGAGGCGCTTTATGAGATTGACCGTTCCATGATGGAACGCATCAATAAGATGGAGACAACCGTAAGGGATTTTAAGGAATATCTGGAGCTTTGGATACATGAGATTAAGGTTCCGATTGCGGCGTTAAAGCTTATGAATTACAACGGAAATACCGATGCAAAAAAGCAGAAGCTTCAGATTGACCGTATGAACGATTATGTGGAGCAGATATTGTTTTATGCCCGCGCGGATGCCCCGGAAAAGGATTATCTGCTGAATCCGTGTAAGCTGGATGTTGCGATTAACAGTGTGCTGCTGCAGCAGAAGGATCTGCTCATAGGAAACCATGTGCATATTGAAAAAGAACATACGGATATTTCCGTGATTACGGATTCTAAATGGCTGACCTTTATGGTCGGACAGCTTGTTAATAACAGTGTCAAATATATGGATGCTGAAAAAACACCGCAGATTCGATTTTCGGCAGAAAATACGGAGCAGGAAACAATTCTTTCTATCTGGGATAATGGAATTGGTATTGACGAAAAGGATATCGACCGGGTGTTTGAAAAAACATTTACGGGGGAAAACGGTCGAAAAGGTAACATATCAACCGGTATGGGACTCTATATCTGCAAACGACTGTGTGAAAAACTTGGTCATAGGATTGACATTTCATCAAAAAAGGGAGAGTATACGGAGGTACGCCTTCATTTTGGTAAAAATGACTTTTATTTCGATGAATAATCTTACAATACTGTAAGGTATATTTCGACAGACAATGTTATAATACGATTATTAGAAAAATGGAATGAGATCTCGTGGGGGAATTTTATCATGGCATATCATGAATCAGCATATTTTATGATGTTTCTTCCTGTGGTACTTTTGTGCTATCAGGTAGCACCGAAGCGTATGCGTTGGTGTGTTTTACTTGGGTTCAGTTATATATTTTATTTCCTGTTTAGCCGGAAGCTGATTGTATATTTAATGGCGGCGACCGTTGCTGCATATGCAATTGGGAGAATTTTGGCATATAGCAAGAATAAGTGCCGGATTGCCTGCAGTGCGGAAGGGCTTACAAGGGAAGAGAAAAAAGAAATTAAAGGGCGATTTAAAAAATCTGAAAAACGAGTGGTTGTATTCGGCATTTGTGTTTTGCTTGGCATGTTGCTTGCATTGAAATATGTGGGCTTCTTTGCGGAGAACATGAATGTGCTTTTTGCACATATACATGTTGCGTGGAGGCTGCCGGTGAAACAGATGCTTTTGCCGCTTGGAATCTCATTTTATACCATGAGTGCAATCTCATACATCGTGGATGTTTATTGGGAAAAAATAGAGCCGGAAAAAAATATCGGCAAATTTGCACTCTTTCTAGGATTCTTTCCAATTATCATGGAGGGACCGATTTGTATGTATTCGGATATTTCCGATTCGCTTACAAATGGTGCGTCCCTAAAAGTTGAAAACTTAAAAAACGGCGCTGTTCGTATTATGTGGGGGTTGCTCAAAAAGGTCGTGATTGCCGATCGTCTGTATGTTATTGTGACACAGTTGTTTGACAATTATCAGGCATATCACGGAGTTATGATTGCTGTGGCAGCAGTGTCCTACACGGTGCAGCTCTATATGGAGTTCTCCGGATGTATGGATATCGTAATCGGAAGCGGCGAATTATTCGGTGTAACCCTTCCTGAGAATTTTGAACAGCCGTTTGTTTCTAAAAATGCTTCGGAATTTTGGAGAAGATGGCACATTTCACTTGGCAGATGGTTTAAGACGTATATCTTTTATCCGGTTTCCATGTCCGGGCTGGTGCGCAGGTGGAAGAAGTATGCCAAAAATCATGTAGGAGAATATGTGACTCGTATAGTTGCCTCTGCGATGGCTCTCTTTCCTGTATGGATTTGTAATGGACTATGGCACGGTGCAAATTGGAGTTACATATTCTACGGCATGTATTATTTTGTAATTATTCTGGCCGAGCTTATGTTAGAACCTCTGGTTGCACGATTCCGCGAAGCACTCCATATCAGTGAGACTTCAAAGCTTTGGAACCTGCTTCGCATTGCCAAGACATGGTGTATTATTTTCATAGGAGAATTGTTCTTCCGCGCAGATACTTTGGGAATCGGCATGAAGATGTTTCGCTCTATGTTACGTGATTTTCAGATTTCCCGTTTGTGGGATGGAACTCTGCTTACACTTGGGCTTGGAAGAGCGGATGTGCTGGTGGTTGTTATTGGCTGTCTGATTGTAGCAGTCATTGGATATTTCAGGGAGAAAAAAGTGCATGTCAGAGAAAAAATATCCGGCTTTGTGTTGCCGGCAAGATGGGCAGTGTATATTGGTCTTATGCTGCTCGTAATTATATTTGGTGCATATGGCCCCGGATATTTGGAGGTGGATTTAATTTATGCGGGATTTTAAGTCGAAGCGAAAACAGATATTGCAGATACTGGGGTTTTTCCTTGTAGTTTTTATCGTGCTTTCAATTGCATCCGTATTGCTGGATCCGGTACGTCTTGGCATGTATGATGAGGTTTCGGAGCGCGAACGGTATATGCTCAGTCTGCTTGCGGAACCGGAGAATACGGTGGATGTTGTAGTGCTTGGGGATAGTGAAAGCTATACATTTATTTCTCCGATGGAACTGTGGGAAAAGTACGGAATGACAAGTTATATCGCAGGTCAGGCCGGTCAGCATCTTCCGGAGACATTTTATTCATTAAAACGAATCATGAAACGGCAGAATCCCAAGGTTGTGATAGTAGAGACGAATGAGATTTTTTCACCGGAAAGTAATTTGTATGAAGCAGGTTATTCTATACGGGAGATGGGATATTATTGTTTCCCCGTTTTGAAATATCATAATTTGTGGAAATATATGGTTGAGGAAGGCGAAGCCTATCCGTTGCATTTCAATGGCTTTGAAGTTCGTACAACCATTCAGCCTTATACAGGAGGGCCGTATATGCAGCAAACAGATGAACAGGATGCTATTTTGTTTGTTTGTCAATACTATCTTCGGAAAATCAATGAATTATGCGAGAAAAATGGGGCAAGACTTTTGCTGGTTACTGCTCCGTCTGCATTAAACCATACAATGCAAAGACATAATGCGTTGGAGAATTACGCAAAAAAAACGGGTATACCATATTTGGATCTGAATGAAAAAACAGATGAACTTGGAATTGATTGGGCAACGGATACTCTGGATGGAGGAGACCACCTTAATTTTTCCGGAGCATTAAAAACAAATGCCTATATGGGACAATACTTAGATGAACATTATGAATTGCCGGATCATAGAGGAGAGGATGCATACAAGCCGTGGGATGTACGGTTAGAGGAATATAAAAAGGAATGTGCAAAATTTTAAGAAATTTTAAGGAAATCTTAATAAGTTGCTTTCTATAATCTTAAGAAAAGCATGCTTATAATAACTTGTGTAAGTAAGAAAAAGGAGAACTGTTTTGAATAATGTATTAGAGTATCTTGAGGCGAGTGCGAAACGTTATCCGGATAAGATAGCGGTCCGGGATATGGAACAGGCATGTACATATCGGGAACTGCTCGCAGATGCAAAGCGAATAGGAGCACAGCTTGCCGGAATTACAAAACCGGGAAATCCGATTGCAGTACTTGCGGATAAAAGTGTGGATACGCTGAAAGCATTTATGGGTATTGTGTATGCCGGCTGTTTTTATACGTTGGTTGATCCATCCTTTCCCGAGGATAGAATCTGTACAATTCTGAATGTGTTAAAACCGGATGCAGTAATTGTTACAGGAAATGCAGCAGTGCGGCTTGAAGCCTGTGATTATAGCGGCAATGTGTTAGAAATGCAAAAGCTTCTTGTCAATAAGGGGATTGAACAACCGGATGAGATTTTGATGGATATACGCAGCTCTATGACGGATACGATGCCGCTTTACTGTAATTTTACATCCGGATCCACGGGAACCCCGAAGGGCGTGCTGGTTGCACATCGTTCAGTGATTGAATTTATTGATTGTTTCACCGAAATGTTTCATATTACAGAAGAAGATGTGATTGGCAATCAGGCACCATTTGATTTTGATGTGTCGGTCAAGGATATTTACAGTGCACTAAAAACCGGTGCTACCCTTGTTATCATTCCGAAATCTTATTTTATGTTTCCGAATTCCGTGGTGGATATGCTGGAGGAGGCAAATGTAACGACACTGATCTGGGCGGTGTCGGCACTGTGTCTTTTGAACCGGCTGCATGCATTTAAATATAAGATTCCGAAATCCATCAACAAGGTTTTGTTTAGCGGAGAGGCAATGCCGATACGGCAGTTAAATGACTGGCGTAAAGTGTATCCCGATGCCATGTTTGTGAATCTGTACGGTCCGACGGAGATAACCTGCAATTGTACATATTATGTGCTTGACCGTGCATTTACGGAGGAGGAGAAACTTCCAATCGGGCATGCATTTCCAAATGAGCGGGTGTGTCTGCTTGGAGAAGACGGTTCGATGATTCCCCGGACATGTGCAAATCAGGTTGGTGAACTCTGCGTGCTTGGAACGACACTTGCGCTTGGTTATTACCGGAATCCGGAGATGACGGCGAAGGCGTTTGTGCAAAATCCGTGGAATGATGCGTATCCGGAGCTGATGTATAAAACCGGAGATCTGGCTTCTTACGGAGAGGATGGGATGCTTTACTTTGCCGGACGGAAGGATTTTCAGATCAAGCATATGGGTCACAGAATTGAGCTTGAGGAAATCGAACATGTCCTGTCAGCTGTGCCTTGTGTGGAGCAGGCATGCTGCTTTTACGATGAGGAAAAAAATAAGGTTGTCGCCTGCTATATCGGTACCGATGACAAGAAATACATTATGCAGGAGATGCGGACAAAAGTACCGGATTATATGGTGCCGAATGTATTTTGCAGGGTGGAGGAGCTTCCGATGAACAAGAATGGAAAGACAGATAAAAAGGCAATGAAGGCACTTTATAAAGAGGGGGGATTGCGTTGACAGAGGAACAGCTTACGGCAATTGCGAAGGAGTATGCGACACCGGCATATGTATTTGACATAGCAGCCCTGGAAGAAAAAATCAGTCAAATACGGTCTTATCTGCCGAAAAAAACGGGGCTTTGCTTTGCGGTAAAGGCGAATCCGTTTTTGATTCCGGTTGCATGGAAACTGGTTGACCGGCTGGAAGTGTGCTCGCCGGGAGAATATGAAATCTGTATACGGGAGCATGTTCCGCCTGAAAATATCATAGTTTCGGGCGTCAACAAATCGTATGACACGATGAAACGCATCTTTTCTTATAGCAAGGGTGCCGGCATATACACGATGGAATCGGAGCTTCACTATGAGATTTTGAGCAGATGTGCAAAGGAGGAAAAGAAAGCGATTCGGGTTTTGCTTCGGTTATCGAGCGGTAATCAGTTTGGTATGGATGAACAAACATTGCTTCGCGTGGCAAAGCGTGTGATGTCGGATGATAATATGACGCTTGCCGGTGTTCATTATTATGCCGGGACTCAGAAAAAGCAGAGTAAGATGGAAAAAGAGCTTGATATGCTCTCAGCTTTTGCAGAGCATTTTCGGCAGGAGACCGGTGCAGTGTTGCCGGAGCTTGAGTACGGCGCCGGACTTGCAGTTTCTTATTTTGAAAATGACAGCGAGAAAGAGCGGGAGCAAAGTGACAGCAAAAAGCAGCTCTCTGCACTTGCCGGGAAATTGGATACTATGCAGACATATGAGCAGATTACGATCGAGCTTGGAAGATTTTTAGCATCGGAGTGTGGATATTTTCTGACAACCGTTGTTGATAAAAAGAACAATGCAGGTACAGGGTATCTCATCGTAGATGGCGGAATCCATCAGCTAAATTTCTATGGCTGGATGATGGGGATGAAACGCCCGTTTATCCGTCAGATTGGGAAGGATGATACGGGAGAGCCGGAAACATGGAATATATGCGGGTCTCTTTGCACGGTCAATGATGTGCTTGCAAGAGAAGCTGTTTTAAAGGCACCGGATATCGGGGATGTACTTGTGTTTGAACGATGCGGGGCATATTCATCCACGGAGGGCATGGCAATGTTTTTATGTCGCGAACTTCCCCAAATACTGATTTATAATTCGGATGGTTCGGTCCGAAAGCTTCGCGAACGCATTGAAACAAATGAAATTCAATTATAATAACAAAATTCATTTAAAACGAAACTAAGGAGGAACACTTATGGAAACATTAATGGAGATTTTGGAGACAATTGCACCGGGAGAGGATTTTGAAAACTGTACAACCCTGATTGACGACCATATTCTGGATTCGTTTGCAATTTTGTCACTTGTGTCTGAAATTGAAGATGCATTTGATATCGAGGTTTCACCTGCAGAACTCGTGCCGGCAAACTTTAACTCGGCAAAGAGCTTATGGGATATGATTTGCAGATTGCAGGGAGAATAAAATATGCCGTATCATTTGCTTACATACAGCATAATGTTTCTTCCGACCGTGATACTTCTGTATCAGCTCTGTCCGGCAAGATTTCGGTTTCTTGTGCTGCTTGCCGCAGATTACATTTTTTTCTGTATGATAAGCGGGAAGCTTATTGTATGGCTTCTCGGTGCGACGATGATAACATATGGAACCGGAAGAGTGCTTTCCTATGTGAACCGGAAGCATGCGGATATGACGGCAAAACAGCTTACGAGAAAAAAACGGATCGTGCTTGCAATTGGGATTCTTCTCGTGCTGAATGCCCTTGTATTGTTAAAGTATTTGCGTGTGTTTGGAATTTCGTTTGTCGTGCCAATCGGGATATCTTATTATACCCTGCAGGCGATATCCTATATGACGGATGTGTATCGGGGAACGATACAGGCGGAAAGAAATGTGTTTAAGATTGCACTTTATTTAAGCTTCTTCCCGCAGATTATGGAAGGACCGATCAGCCGGTTTTCCGAAACAGCGGAGCGTTTATATGCCGGCGATGGAATTCGTTTCGACAATCTTGTCTACGGCTATCAGCGCATCATATGGGGCCTTTTTAAGAAGATGCTCATTGCGGATCGGCTGGCACCGCTTGTGTCCAAGGTGTTTTCCGGCTATCAAAATCTTGACGGAGCAGCTATTAGTGTCGGGGTGATTGCATATACCATGCAGCTTTACATGGAATTTTCAGGGTGCATGGATATCATCATGGGAACCGGCGAGATATTTGGAGTGCGGCTTCCGGAGAATTTCAGACAACCGTTTTTTGCAAAGGATGCGGGCGATTTCTGGCATAGATGGCATATCACGCTTGGTACATGGCTGAAGGATTATGTATTTTATCCCATTTCCCTTGCAAAGCCGGTGAAAAAGCTTGCAAAATCTGTGAAAAAGTCTGCCGGAATGAATGTCAGCAAGTTTGTTGCACCGACGATAGCACTCTTTTTCGTCTGGCTTACAAACGGTATCTGGCATGGACCGAAGCTTACTTATCTGTTTTACGGCATGTATTATTTTGTCCTCATTTTTATTGAGAACATCACAGAAGCACCGATCAAAAAAATACAGCAGCGCTTACACATCTGTCCTGAAAAAGCAGGGTGGAAGGTCTTGAGATTTCTGAAGATGTTTGTGATTGTCAATATCGGAGAGCTTTTTTTCCGGGCGGACAGCCTGCAGACGGGGTTTGGAATGCTTGGTGGCATGCTGACGGATTTCCACCTATCTGCATTGATTGAGACGAATTTCGGAATCGATGCTTACGATATTGTGCTTGCAATTGTCTGTATATGCATCGTGTTTGTTGTGGATGTTATCCACGAACGGGGAAGCTCTATTCGGGCAGCTATCGCCTCACGCAGACTGCCGGTTCGCTGGTGCTTTTGGTATGCAGTGATTGTCATGGTTGTTGTATTTGGCGCATATGGAGCGGGGTATACGATTGTGGATATGATATATGCCGCGTATTAAAGGAATTACGAAGGATGAAAAATTACAAAAGAATCATCAACAATTTTATAAAGAGTAGTTGCTTTCTTATCGGTCTGGTGCTGGTATTTCTTGCGTTATCGCATGTGTTTGAGCGTAAGGACGGAATCTACGTTTATGACAGTGCAGCAGTGCGTACGAAAGAAGCAGAGGTGAATGCGGAGGAGACGGACACGATTGACGTCATTTTCCTGGGGGACAGTGTGTGCTATTCCAGCTTCAATCCTCTACAGATTTACGCGGAGTATGGCTATACCTCATTTGTGTGCGGAACGTCGGCACAGCGGCTGTGTGATTCCTATGCTATTTTGCAGTCGGCGTTTGTAAACCAAAAACCACAGGTGGTTGTGCTCGAAACCAACTGTCTGTATCGCGATATCCATGGCAAAAAGGAATCCGGGGATCAGGTTCTTTCTGCACTCTCGGAATGGTTTGCGGTATTTGAAAATCATTCCAGATGGAAAGATATGGCAGCGAGATTTATCGGAAAACAGCGAGGGGAGTCTGCGAGAATGCGTGGATTTGTTGCCCGATGGACAATCAAGGCATATGAGGATGGCGCATATATGCAGGAGAGCGAGGATGTGTGTCTGCCGGACGAGGAGGTGCTTGATTATCTGAATAAGATCGAAGCTCTGTGCAAGGAAGAAGGCGCGAAGTTTGTTCTTGTCAGCGTGCCGTCACCGAAAAACTGGAACTATGAAAAACATAACGGAGTGGTTGCATGGGCGACGGAGCACGAAGTTCCGTATAAGGATCTGAACCTTGAGGACGAAGTTGCAATCGACTGGGCAACCGATACGAAGGACGGCGGGGATCATTTGAATCTTGCAGGTGCTACAAAGGTGAGTCACTATATCGGGGAATGGATGCAGGCAAAGTATGCGCTTCCGGATAACCGGGACAATCCATCTTATGAGCTCTGGAAGGAAGACAGTCTTGCATTTGAATCCGAAAACTAATCTTACAAATTCGTAAGGAACCTGTAATCTTAAACGATGGAAAGGATGGCAGGTTCCTTTTATAATATCCGTAGAATGAAGGAAGGGAGCATTTTTATGAGTGAAATATTAAAACTGGAAAATGTAGAAAAATACTATGGCAATAAGTCGAATCTGACAAAGGCGGTGGATCATATCTCCTTTGCAGTCGACAAAGGCGAGTTTGTAGGAATTATGGGAGCAAGTGGTTCGGGAAAGACGACATTGTTAAACTGTATCTCGACCATCGATCGTGTGACAGCCGGGCATATCTATGTGGATGGCGACGACATTACGATAATGCGCGGAAATGCGTTAAACCGTTTCCGGAGAGAATCACTCGGATTTATCTTTCAGGATTTTAATCTGCTTGATACGCTGACTGCGTATGAGAATATTGCGCTTGCACTTTCGATTCAGAACGTAAAGCAGAAGGAAATTGCAGAGCGTGTGACGGATATGGCAGAAAAACTTGGCATCACGGATGTTATGAAAAAGTACAGCTATCAGATGAGCGGCGGACAAAAGCAGCGTGTCGCGGCGGCGAGAGCTCTTATTACCAATCCAAAGCTTGTGCTTGCGGACGAACCGACCGGGGCCCTAGATTCCAAATCTTCCCGGTATCTGCTTGAGAGCATGGAGAAGATGAACAGTGAGCTTCATGCGACAATACTGATGGTCACACACGATGCATTTACGGCAAGCTATGCATCCCGGGTAATCTTTATCAAGGATGGTATGATATTCCATGAGATACGGAAAGGCCAGGATACGAGGAAACAGTTTTTTGACCGTATCATCGATGTGGTCACGATGTTAGGGGGGAATTTGAACGATGCTCTTTAAATTGTCTCTTAGAAATATAAAACGAAGCATACAAAATTATCTGATTTATTTTGCAACATTGATTCTGGGTGTGGCAATCTTCTATGTGTTTAACGCACTCGGAACCCAGACGGTCATGCTTCGTGTATCCAGTGATACACGCGAGATGATTTCCTACATGATGGATGTCATGTCGGTGGTGAGTGTGTTTGTATCAGTTGTGCTCGGATTTTTGATTGTATATGCAAGTACATTTCTGATGAAACGCCGAAAGAAAGAATTTGGTATTTATATGCTGCTTGGCATGGGAAAAGCGCGAGTGTCGCTTGTGCTGATTATCGAGACAATTCTGATCGGAATTTTGTCCCTCGGTGTCGGACTTTTGCTTGGTGTGGCAGCGTCTCAGGGAATGAGTATCATTGTTGCAAACATGTTTGAGGCGGATATGACGGCTTTTGAGTTTGTAGCATCCAAATCGGCGGTTGTAAAGACCCTCGTTTATTTTGTGATTATGTACGCAATCGTGATTTTGCTTGATGCGATTGTCGTCGGCAAGGCGAAGCTCATTACTTTGATTCAGGCGGGAAAGCGTACACAAAAAAATCATGCAAAAAACCCTGTCCTGTGTGTGATTGTATTTATTGTTGCGTGTGTCATGCTGGGGAGCGCCTACTACAATGTGACGGCAGGTGCGACGGAACTCAAACATCTCTCGGATGTTGGGATTCAGGTAGGAAAGGGTATTGTATCAACCTTTTTGATTTTCTGGTCTGTATCCGGACTGCTGCTTGTTCTCGTGAAGCGCTGTAAGCGTTTTTATTATAAGGGTGTCAATTCCTTTAGCGTGCAGGAGCTTGGAAACAGGATTAATACAACTGTGTTCTCCGGAAGCATCATCTGTCTGCTGCTCTTTTTTACCATCTGCATTTTGTCAAGTGCTATGGCAATCAAGAACGCAACAAACGCGACGCTTCGGGCATGTGCACCGATGGATGTGCAGTTTCACACCTATCCTATTCCGGAAGAGGATGGAACTGTCCGGGAAGCATCTGTCCGGGAGTATCTGGAGGAAGCAGGGGTGGATTTGTCAAAGCTAAAAGATATGACAGAACTTACGGAGCACAATAACGGTTCGATTATGTTAGGAGATGTTGTGGGAGATGCTGTCAAACAATTTGGCGGCAGTGAGGAATACCAAAATTATATGAAGGAATCTCCGATGCCGGTTGTATTCCTGTCGGAATATAATACATTTCTCGCTTCCTTCGGCAAAGACCCTGTGACGCTTGCGGAGG
>JBJEMZ010000010.1:0-4502 GCA_051879935.1 Wujia sp. | reverse complement strand
CATCCGCGCCGGAACCGATATCCTCCAATGTCACAACGCGCTTCACTCTCTTTTTAAGCTCTTTTACATATTTTCTTTCCGTGTTCAGGCAATCGTTTACAACCACATCCGGTTTCCATTCCGAAATAATCTGATAAAAATCCTCATCACACTTTATCGTTTTTACCTGCATATGAGAAGCAAGCAGCTTCTCATATCCTTCCTGCCTGTCTTCCCTTGTCACAAACAGAATTTCATGTCCGGTAAGACTATATGCAAGGGTCAGACACCGGTAGATATGCCCCATTCCAAGTTCCCTATATCCGTCTGCCCGAAATATAATACGCTTCTTTGACAGCTCCTGTTCACACACCATCCAATCCGCATAGCTGTCGATATCAATCGCTTCTTTCTCCGGCATATCAAAAACCGAAACCTTTTGTCCGATTCGGTTATTTTCTGACATGCATTCCCGTTTTGTAATCAGAAATGCTCCTGCCTCCAGAAAATTCGGTGGAAGCTGCTGTCTGTTTAACCGCTTTTCATAATTCGGAACACACTTTCCATCCTTCATCGTCCAGGAAAGATGGGGCTTATTTACCGCACTGATATAAGTATCAAAATCGCTTTCCAGAAATGATTTGACTGCGCTATCCAGAGTGCCGGCCGAAAGAAGTGGTGATGTTGCCTGCAGTGTGATTACGACATCATAATGTTTCCCTGTCTCCTGCTCCATACGAATCATTGCGTCATAAATAACCGGATCCAAAGTGACGGCATCCTGTGCCAGTGCACTGTCACGATTCATCGCCTTGACATTATACATTGCAGCTATACTTAAAATTTCCTCATCGTCCGATGATACGACCACATCATCAATATAAGAGCAGGAAAGTGCATTTTGAATGGAATAATATATGAGCGGCTTTCCGTGCATCAACCGTACATTCTTTCTTGGGATGCCCTTGGAACCACCTCGTGCCGGAATAACAGCAAGAACCATAACTTCTCTCCTTTTATTTTATCTTTCGCATAATATGAAGCACTTGTTCCATTACCGGTTTGAACAACACTTTCAATTGCGAAATAGTTTATATCTTGTTATAATTTTACCAAATACGACTTTATTCATCAAGTAACTATTCTAAAACAGGAGGCGTGTTATGAGTACGATTATAGAGCGTGCAAAAAAAGGACAGTTTGTCCTAATCGCAGAAATCGGAGTTAATTACTATGATATTGCCAGAAAATTAAATCTATCTCTTATGGATGCTGCAAAGCTTATGGTGAAGGAGGCAAAAAATGCCGGTATTCACGCAGTAAAATTCCAGAGCTATAAAGCCGGAACACTTGCGGCAAAAGCATCGCCATCTTACTGGGACACTTCCGAGGAGCCGACAACCTCACAATACAAACTATTCCAGAAATTTGACAGCTTCGGAAAAGAAGAATACCTGGAACTGAAAAAATACTGTGACAGCCTGGATATCGAATTTCTGTCAACAGCCTTTGATCTTGATTCCGCAGATTACCTGGACGATATGATGGACGTGTATAAGATATCCTCCTCGGACCTGAATAATCTTCCTTTTGTGGAATATCAGGCAAAAAAAGGGAAACCGATGCTCATTTCCATTGGTGCATCCAACGAGGATGAAATCTCACGCACACTGGAACTGGTTCGAAGTGTAAATAAACAGCCTGTGGCACTTTTACACTGCGTCCTGGAATATCCGACCCCATATGCACATGCAAATCTAAATAAGATTGTTTCATTGAAAAATACATATGCCTCTTCCAGCAATGTAACAGGCGATACAGAAGCAAACAGTGCACCAATTCTAATCGGTTATTCTGACCACACAAAACCGGATGCCTGTGCAGATGTCATCAAGACCGCATACAATCTTGGCGCTGTTATTGTGGAGAAACATTTCACACTGGATAAAACATTAAAAGGAAATGATCATTACCATGCCATGGATCCGGAAGACGCGCGAAAAATATTAGCCGGCATCGAGTTTATCGACTCTCTGCGGGGCAGCTATGATTTAAAATGTCTGGATACGGAAGCCGCCGCAAGGTCAAACGCCCGCCGTTCCCTGGTTACGACCTGTGCGATTCCTGCCGGAACCATCATCACGAAGGATATGCTGACATTCAAGCGCCCAGGTACCGGCATCCCACCGGAAAAGATGGATGAGGTTGTAGGAAGGAAGATACGCGTGGATGTAGAAGAAGATACGATATTACAAGATGAAATGTTAGAGTAACTACCGAAAAAATCTGCAATAAACATATTTTACTACCGAAAAATATTTATAAGCCAATATTTTTCGGTAGTTTTTTTTGACTTCGTTCCACCTGCTCGGAAAAATACTGCCCAATCCTGGCAATAAACGTAAGTGCTTCCTGTTTCATTTCTTCCGGAAACGAGGATAAAACCGGTGCCGTTTCAAAGCTAAGTACATGATGATACTTGATTTTCGCAAGTCCACTTATAAATCCGTTCCAATCCGTTGTGGTGCGATTTTCTCTTGTTTTCGTAAATGTAAACGGAATCTGATGAAGATCCGCCACACCGTCATTATCGTGGATGTGCAAAACCTTCAGGCGGTCTCCTAAAGCCACAAGAAACTGTTCAAAATCAAGTCCGACCAGATTCGCATGTCCGGTGTCAAAGCAAAAGCCAAGCACCTCTGCATTGTAGCGCGCATTGAATCGGTCGATTCTGTCTGCCGCTTTTTTTGCATGACAGCAAGGGCCTTCCACAAGATGTCCCCCGACATTGTCATATAAATTCTCAATGCAGATTGTGATACCCATCTCCTTCGCCATCGGCGCGATAGAATCAAGAAACCGCTCTGTATATTCCCACTCTGCATCCTCCGTCCCAAGGTATCTCGCGAGCTTAAAACCATGTACAACAATATTTTTACACTCAAAAAAGTGACAAAGCTCCATGCTTTTCGGAGCAACCTCTTCCCAAAGGAAATCGTTTAACTCTTTCTTTCCGTTCGGGATATAGATTGGATATGGCATATGCATCTGATTGATGGTAATGCCTGTTTTTTTTGCGCCCTCCTTATGTGGTGCAAAAAAACGCTCCAGCTCCTGTATCGACTGCTGAAAGAACGGATTTATTTTACCCGCATACAAATCCGTATTTAACAGATAACTGTTCAAGCTGAAATCTGTGCAGGAAAACCCTGCGTTCTTTAAAATCTCAAACCCCGCCTGCGGCTGTCTGTCATCAATGATATTTTTACTTTGTACACCAATTTTATGCATTACTTTCTTCCATTCCCTTCCAGCCTGTCAAAATGAAAAGTCGGCATGTATTCGTCGTTAAAATACGCAATCGTATTCCCGATTCCCATATCCCGAAGCTGCTGCTCGATTTCCCGATAATAAATATTACAGATAAAAATTGCCGTATCCTTCGGAAGCGTTTTTAACACTTCAGGATTTTTAATCATAAGCCCACAAAACTCTGTATCCCAAAGCCTGCTGTTATTATCGCAGGTAAAAAGCGGTGGATATTTTTCTCCATAGCACTTCATATAATTCCGACACATATTGCCGGCACCAAACAACACACGAGATGGATATTTTTTAAGAAGTGACTCTATCTCAATCTGCCATTTAAAATAATCCGCCACTGCTTTTGCATATTGCAAAAGCGCCGGTCGAAGCAACGGGGATACCGCTGCTGCCGTATCTTCAAAATTCAAAATCAAAATCTCATCAAAAGAAATCTCTCGAAGTCCCCGGAACAGATTCAGCCAGTCCGTCTGCGAGACTCCTTTATTTGCCGCCGTAAACGGAAGCAGTGCATTGTCCCGATTGCCGTCACAATCCCGTACGATTACCGCCCGCATCCGCTTGCCTAACGCGCAGATAAAATCATACATATTCTGCCCACACAGATTACACACTCCCACGTCCATACAAAATCCAAAGCGTTCTTCTTCGGCTTCTTCATTTAAGGCATCCACCCAGGTGGCAGCCTCCATCCCATCGGAACAGATGCCGCGAATCAGATGCCCTCCAATGCTTCTACACTGATTTTTAAGAAGAATCCTGACATTGCTTTCTCGCGCAATATCTACGAATGACATATAATATTCCTTGTTAATCTTCCATGCATCTTCCCTTGCAATCCCGGCAAAGATAGGCTCCACAATCACATAGGAACAGCCAGAACCGCCACAGGCTTTTATCGTCTCTTCGATCAGTCCATGTATCAGTTCGTTCAAATCTGTATGCTTCGTATCGACCTGCAAGCCCGGTGCTATCGCAACCGGCATATCTAATCTCTGCTTTTCGGCACAGGAAACTACAGGGACAAGGCGTTCCTGCAGCTTCTCCGGATTCTCAAGGACAATTGCATCCGTATTCTTTTTGTAATTGCTTTTTCCGATTGTCTCAAGCACCCGTCGCTTTGCGCAAAGAGATGCATCAAGCACAAGCCCTTCAAATCCGGCACCTGCAATATCCAAGATGCCCTGTGCCGGACGGTC
>JBJEMZ010000009.1:0-4528 GCA_051879935.1 Wujia sp. | reverse complement strand
TACCAAGAAAACGATGCAGAATTACCATAAATGCTTTTTCAAACGCAATGCTCATAACAACGATAATAACAGTCCACGCCAGCAAATCATCCGTATCCAAATACATCTTTGATGTATAAAGCATCTTTCCGATAGAGCCGTTCGGCACCCCGATAATCTCTGCCGCAATGCCCGCCTTCCACGCCATGCCGGTCGTAACCTTACACGCTGAAATCAAAAAAGGTGCGAGCTTTGGAAGCACAATATAACGAAACCGCTTGTACCACGACAGATGAAACACCTCTGCAAGCTCAAGCATTTCCCGGTTCTCCGCGCGCAGTCCCTCCAATACATTTTGATAGATAATCGGAACAACAATCAGAAATGAAATAAACACGGAAAGATTTTTTGAGGATAGCCAGATGAGGCATATAATGACAAAAGATGCAACAGGAACGCTGCGAATCGTTGCCATCCACGGCCAGAGCATCGTCTCCGCAAGCGGAAATCTTGAAGCAAAAAATGCCAAAAGAATACCTACCGCAAGACCAAGCAAAAATCCGCCGGTGATATGATAAAAAGAAAACCAGATGGTAGATGCAAATCCATCCACCTGCCAGATTGTGAAAAGCCGCTTTAAAACCGCAACCGGCGTCACAAGCAAAATGTTCTGGTCAATCAAAATTGCTGCAATTTCCCAAAAAGCGAGTGCAGCAATCACCGCACTCACTTTCTTTAATACCTGTTTATAATCCATAATAAAAATCGTCCTCTGGAAGACTGCCACCGACCGATGCCGGATTCTCGTCAAATAATATCTGAAGATATCCACTGACACGGTTCTTCATCTCCTGACCTTTTAAAAATGTCAGATGACAACCCGGAATTGCTTTTTCTGCAATCTTGGCCTTTGCAACAATGCCATAAGAAGCAATCAATTCTGCCGCTTCTGCCACATTTTCATTTGTATAATTTAAAGAAGCTTCATAATCCTTCAAAAATGTATCAACTGCATCCGGATATGACTCAATAAACCCCGTTCTTGCAACTACAACGCCGGTTATAATATCCGAATCACTTTCCACTTCTGCCCAGGCATCATTCAAGTCAATGGCTATGCGCAGTCCTTCTACCTGATTCATAGCAGCTGTTGCAAATGGCTGCGGCAGTATGGCAATCGCGCTTTCATCTGCTGATACATAGGATAGTGCCTCTGTCGTATCCGCGCACCACTGAATGTTGATGTCCTTATCCGGATCGATACCGTTTTCTTTTAATATATGTCGAAGCGCATATTCCGGCGTTGCACCCTGTCCGGTTGCATACAGCTTCTTACCTTTCAGGTCGGTAATCTTCTGAACACTCTCACCGCGTTCCACAATGTTTAATACACCGAGTGTATTGACAGCAATCACCTGTACGCCACCGTCTGTATTGTTGTAAATAACTGACGCAAGATTCGATGGTACTGCAGCAATATCAATTTCACCCTTTGTGAGCGGAGCCACAAAGGTAGACGGATCTGTTGACAAGTCCGCAAACTCATAGATTTGCTTATATTTTCCATCCTCTGCATCTTTCATAAGCTTTACCATCCCCATTGCCGTAGGTCCGGACATCGCACCGACACGTACTACAAGCTTGTCATCAGTACCGCCTTTTTTATCCGTACAGCCTGCAAGCAATGTACACGCCATCACGACTATAAGCATCAATGAAAGCATCCTCGCTTTTTTTACCCTAGCATATCGGTTTCTCATTTTTGTTTTCATACGTCGCTCCTCTCCCTGTCCTATACAATTTCTAAAACTGATACATCCACAAAAATCAGGAATTACTCTTCTTCAATATGTTCACACCCCTGTGCGATAATTGTACGAACATGGTCATCCGCAAGTGAATAAAAAATGGATTTTCCTTCCCGTCTGTTTTTCACAAGCTTACTCTGTTTTAAAATCCGAAGCTGATGGGAAATCGCCGACTGCGTCATACCCAGCGCTTCCGCAAGGTCGCACACACAGACCTCCGCCTCAAACAACACGAACAAAATACGGATTCTCGTTGAGTCTCCAAACACCTTAAACAGCTCTGCTAAATCATACAATTCCGTTTCATTCGGCATCTTCTCGTTTACAATTTTTAACAACTCCTTGTGGACTTCATGTGTCTCACAGCATTCAATCATTTTCTGCATATTTTCCTCGTTTCTAAAAGCCGTACTCCTTACAGTTTTTTTACGAACAGCGCGCGAATCGCGTTCAAAACCGCAATCACCATCACGCCTACATCCGCAAAGATTGCAACCCACATATTTGCAATACCCACCGCTCCAAGCAACAGGCAGATCAGTTTTATCCCGATTGCAAAATAAATATTCTGATATACAATTCGGATACACTTCTTTGCGATACGGATTGCCTTTGAGATTTTCAGCGGGTCATCATCCATCAATACGACATCAGCCGCTTCAATCGCTGCATCCGAACCAAGTGCCCCCATTGCAATTCCGACATCTGCTCGCGAGAGCACCGGCGCGTCATTGATACCATCACCCACAAATGCAAGTTTATCCTTTTCACGCTTCTGCGTCAATAGCTGTTCCACTTTTTCTACTTTATCAGACGGCAGCAATTCTCCGTATACTTCATCGATTTGAAGCTCCTTTGCAACATGCTCACCCACGGATTTTGCATCCCCGGTAAGCATGACCGTCTTTGTGATGCCCGCTTTTTTAAGTGCAAAAATCGCATCCTTTGCATGCGGCTTTAACATATCCGAAATCAAAATATGTCCGGCATATGCACCATCGATTGCAACATGCACAATCGTACCTACATGATGACAATCCTGATACGCAACCGACAGCCGTTCCATCAGCTTTGCATTTCCAACCGCAACCTGTTTTCCGTCTACCTTTGCCGTAAGCCCATGTCCGCCGATTTCCTCCACATCGCTCACACGACTTTTATCAATCGGCTTCCCATATGCCCGCTGCAGACTCTTGCTGATTGGGTGGTTGGAATAGCTTTCTGCAAGTGCCGCAAGTTCAAGTAACTCCTCATCCTCCATCGGACTATGATGAATTCCGCTCACCTCAAAGACACCCTTCGTCATCGTCCCGGATTTATCGAATACAATCGTTTTCGTCTGTGCCAGCGTTTCAAGATAACTCGACCCCTTTACAAGCACACCTTCCCTGCTGGCACCGCCGATGCCCGCAAAGAAGCTGAGCGGGATGCTGATCACAAGTGCACACGGACAACTGATTACCAAAAATGTAAGCGCACGGTAAATCCAGACAGGCCACGCAGGCGCAAGATTTAAAAATATCATTCTAAAAAGCGGAGGAAGTACCGCCAGCGCAAGTGCACCAAAGCAGACAGCCGGTGTATAGACTCTCGCAAATTTGGAGATAAAATTCTCCGAGCTTGACTTTTTCGAGCTGGCATTTTCCACAAGCTCCAAAATCTTTGATACTGTGGATTCTCCAAATTCCCGGGTTGTTTTTATCTTAAGCAATCCTGTCATATCGATACATCCGCTGATGATTTCATCCCCGACGCTGACCTCCCGAGGCACGCTCTCACCGGTCAGTGCACTTGTATTTAATGACGCGGTTCCTTCTACTACAACACCATCAATCGGCACCTTTTCTCCCGGCTGTACCACGATAATCGTACCGATTTCTACTTCATCCGGATCTACCTGTTCTAAGCTGCCATCCTTTTCTATATTCGCATAATCCGGACGGATATCCATAAGCTCGCTGATGTTTTTCCGGCTTCTTCCAACCGCATAGCTCTGAAACAGCTCGCCAATCTGATAAAACAGCATAACAGCCGTGCCCTCTGCATAATCGCCAAGCACAATCGCGCCGATTGTTGCAACTGCCATCAAAAAATTCTCATCAAACACCTGCCGGTTTAAAATACCCTTACCTGCCTTCTTTAAAATATCATATCCGATGATAACATATGGAATCATATAAAGTGCAAAGCGCAGGACCCCGTCCACAGGTAAAAAATGATATATAATAAGCAATGCTGCGGCAAGGATAATCCGAATCAAAACCTTTTTCTGTTTTCTACTCATATCCGCTTCTCCCTTTTCTTAATAAATACGCAAGTGCGAAACACATCCCATTCAACATAGATTATGCACACAATATAGTTTATTCTTTGTGTTTCGCAATTTAATATGAATTTAAAAGAAAATCTCGCAGTCGTCTTCTACCTTCTTGCAGTTTTTCAGGACGTCCTTCATGACGGTTTTCGGGTCTGTACCATCCTCAAATTCTACAATCATCTTCAGTGTCATAAAGTTAACCGTAGCATCCTTCACGCCTGCAGTATGTTTTGCAGCATCCTCCATCTTGTTTGCACAGTTTGCGCAGTCTACTTCAATCTTATACGTCTTCTTCATATTTGTACTCCCTTCCATTTAAAGTGTTATTATTTTAAAACACGGATAAACATATGAATATTTATTCATATTTTTATCCGTATTATAACACCATTATTTTTAATGTCAATAATCATCTTCATCTTCC
>JBJEMZ010000008.1:0-20962 GCA_051879935.1 Wujia sp. | reverse complement strand
ATAGAGTACAACACCAACTCGCATCGTCGTTTGCGTAACAACCTCCTGCTCCTTACATCCGGTCAGAAGGCTCACCACGATAACAAGCAGGAGCCCATATACAAATTTACGGTATCTCATATACTTACACCTCTCAATCATAGGTCTGAAGAAACAGCTGATTTTCTTCCGTAAATATATCCTCCTTGTGCATTAACCGGGTTTCAGTCGTATGGTTTTTCATTGTATAAAACTTATTCTCCAATGCGCGCGATATTTCCATTACACTGTTATAGCCCATATCATACCCGTCTATCATCACAAGGCTTTCCAGCATTCCTTCATCCAGATAATAAACGCACTTTATGCTGTTTCCGATACCATAAAGTGTCGTCTCCGATTCAGACAGTGTCTCACCAAGCTGCTCCAACGATTCAGTCTCCAATGCCGCAACAAAGTCGACTGGTTCATACTGTTCAAGCAACTCCGCAGCACCGATGTCATAGGTTGTATATACATCGTAGCATATTTCACAGCCGGAATCGGCCAATGCATCCAAAAATCCTTGTCTGCGCTTTATGGCATAATCTGTATTCGGCAATCCATTCACGATTCCGACCTTTTTCCCTTTTATATCATTTCCGTTTCTACGCAAAAGGTCTATGCCGAGCTGATATCCCATATCATAATTATCAGGCATAACCTTTGCAAGTTCATTCTCTGCCACCCGGTTATCATCCAATGTGAGTACGTCATTTTCGACGAGTAATACCGGTTTGGCACTGTTTACCTTCTTCAGCATCTCCATGACATCATCCCCGGGTGCCGCCTGCACAATAAATGCATCCACCCTGTTATCAAACTGCTCATGGATTAAATTCTGTTCTTCCTCTGCATTTTCAATTTCATCTGTATTGCATATAATCAGATGGATATTTTCTGTAGCAGCCGCCTGCTTCATACCGTTAATGAAAGAATCCCATTTCTCATCACCCGAATTCTCAACGATAACCGCAACACGTTTCTGAGGTTCTTCCTCCGCAAAAATATGTTTAATAAAAAATACCACCCAAAGTGCCAAGACAAACTCTGCAATCAGGAAGGTTATTTTGTTTTTTTTCATCATCCTTGCCCTTTCCAGATTTTTGATTTTTCAAGCTTGTCACAGTTTTCCATCGTGTACGGGACTGCCGGCAGATGAATGGTCACGGTTGTCCCCTCGTCTGCCTCGCTTTCGACAATCAAACCATACTCCACACCAAACATCAGCTGAATTCTCGTATGAACATTCAGCAACCCCACGCCGGAGCCATGCTTTTGCACCTTCTGATTATTCGTGAGTATGTTTTCCACATCCTCCTTCCGCATTCCCATGCCGTTATCCGCCACCGATAGGTAGATGTCGTCGCCTTCCAGCCTTCCGCTTACAAGAATTTCCGCATCATCGTCTTCATCCATATCTCCGACTCCGTAATAGATTGCATTTTCCAGAATCGGCTGTAAAATAAGCTTCACCGTGCAATACGAAAATAGTGCCTCGTTCACCTCATACTTTACCGAAAAGCGATCCTTATAGCGATATTTCTGAATATTCATATAACTCCGGCAATGCTGCAGTTCATCCTCAATGCTGATAATTGTCTTTCCCTTCGAGAGACTGATTCGAAACAATTTCGCAAGCTCCGATATCATAAATACAGCATCCTCGTTTTTATTGCCTTCTATCATCCAGGTAATCGATTCCAGCGTATTGTACAGGAAATGCGGATTAATCTGACTTTGCAGAGCATCCAGCTCGCTCTTTCGCCGCTCGTTCTGTTGTTCCACAATCTCCTTCATCAAAATTTCAATCTGTTCATATGACTTCTGAACAGAATGTCCCAGATGTCGAATTTCGGATGAACCACCGATATAGATATTCGGCTTTTCTCCCGCCTCATATGCCTTAACCGAATCGTCAAGCTTTAGAATCGGGCTCGAAATTCTCTTCGTTATGACCTTGTTTACAAATAAAATCATCATGATCAACAACGTTACGATTGTCATGACATAGTAACGAAACCGAATCAGACTGTCTGTCTGAACATTCTGCGGTATCACGCCAATAACCTTCCAGCCGGTATAAGATATCGTGCTGACAATAATCTTTCGATTACGCCCATCCAACGTATCGTTGTAGATTCCATCCTCATACTGTGCAACCTCGCTGCTGTTTTCCGTAAACAACCCACGGCTGATTTCCATGGAATGCGGATGAAAGATAATATTGCCTTCCCGATCACAAAGATAGTAATAGCGTCCGTCATTTTCGAGATTAATTTTTTCAAGAATCTCCGAGATATTGGAGTATTTCATATCCACAAGCAGGACGCCGTTCTCCGGATTTCCTCCGTCAATGATGTCCACCGCCCGACTAAGCGACACAACCCAGTGATACCGATTTGCATCATCGCGAAACAGATTCTGTATGTGCGGGGTGGAAAAATGCATATTTTCAATTTCATTTACCGCACGAACAAACCAGCTCTGCTTAACCACATCTACATCGTGCTTCTCCGATGTGACCGGCTCTGCCGTAATTAATTTTCCGGTGTCATCATACAAAACGATACTCTGAATCTTATCCTTATTCATCTCGTAGAGCAGACTAAGCTGCTGGTTAAATTCCGAACTGGAAACGTCCAGCTCCTGGATAATATTATAATTCACGGTATCCGATATCTGACGCATATTACGCAGATAATGTTCGATGGAATCCACGGTACTCACCATAAGTGTCTGCGTATCCTGTACCTCGACCTGTCGCATAGACATCTCATACCGATTATACAGTAGAAACCCCATGGTGATGGAGGTGACAACCGTCAGCATGGTAAGTACCGTCATTATCATCGACTGAATATCAAATTCTTTCTTCCATTTGTTTTTTCCCATAGATTATTTCCTTGTATGCTCCGATCGGTATTTAGACGGTGACATACCGTATTTTCGTTTGAACACATAGCTAAAATAATTTGCATCTACATAACCGACATGTTCTGCAATCTCATAGCTTTTCTCATTTGTTTCAAGAATCAGTCGGAGTGCCTGTTCCATTCTGTAATCCGTCAAATACGTGATAAAAGATTGTCCTGTTTCTTTTTTAAACACGGATGAAAAATAGGAATTGGATACACCGAGCCTGGAGCACACGACATCCAAAGATAAATCCGGGTCCGCATAGCTATCCCGTACTGTATTTTTTGCCTCTGTAATTAGATATCGAAGAGACGAATTTCTGGCATTTTTCAATTCTTCGCTAACAGACAATGCAACGTGGAGAATCCATTTTGTAAGGGCACTCTCGTCCATATGCGGAACCGACTCATACGGATTTTTGATATCCCCCGTGTGATTATCAAAATTCATATAATTATTGGCGCAAAACCGATACAGATGACCGACTATCTCCATCGCCGCAAAATTATACTGCGTCACCGTTTTCGCATTTTCTCGTAGTCTTCGCACCATATTGCTGACAGCGTGTTCGATATCCCCCCGCACACCAAGATGAATCGCTTTAAACAGATCATTCATCTTAATATCGTCGAGCTGCATCGACAATTCCTGTCCCTTCGGAGCAATATCGCTGATATTAATCGACCGTCCTGTACCGTAAAGAACCCGGTAAGAGATTGCCTCTCTGGCGCTTTCATAGGAAGTGCTGATTGAACGCAGGTCCTCACATGGTTTTCCGATTCCCGCCGTGACAACCGCTCCCAAAAAGCGGTCTGCCCATCTACAAAACCGATCGCATTCATCGGTTAGCTGCGAGACTGCATCCCCCGATGCAATCTCGACAATCAGAATTACGTTTCCAAGGTATGTAAAATTCACGCATTTCCACTTTTCCTCAAGCTTCTCCTGCACTTCTCTTTGCACTGACATTGTGAGAAGCATCGGGTTCATATCTTCCGGAACATGCTTTTCTGATGTATGCAATACAACACAGCAAAAGACTGGACCCTCAAGTGAAATCTGATATGCATGCAGGAATTTATCAATATCGCCGTCCTGAACGCGCCCTTCTATCAGGGAACAGAAGAAATTCGTCTGCAAAAGCGGCAGTGACTCCATGTAATACTGCTCCAATTTTTTCACGTTTAGTTTTTCATCCCATTCTCGATCCAGCGTCTCCTTCAAACGCTTCATACAATCTGAGAGTTCGTTTGCATTGACCGGTTTCAGCACATATTCCTCGATTTCAAGATGCACGGCCTCTTTTGCATATTCAAATTCATCGAACCCCGTCAATATCATAATACGGATACTTGGATTTTCTTCCTTCAATTTTCTCGAAAGCTCCAATCCGTCCATATATGGCATCTTGATATCCGTAATCACGACATCCGGCTCTGTCTTCTCCGCAACCTCCAGCGCCTTTACGCCATTTTGCGCCCTGCCGATGACAGAAAAACCAAGCTCTTCCCAATCTATCTTATGTTCGATGACATTCATAACCTCTTCTTCATCATCCACAAGAAGTACTTTATATGTTTGCATGCCCATACCTCCCGCTGTTGTATATCCGCCCAATTAACTATATTATATCAGAAAACACAAGGCTTTCAAAACATAAAATTACAGCACGCATCTACCCGCTGATAAATGCGTGCCGTAAGATTCATGTGTCTGTTTATTTTTTCTTTACATACTTCAGGCAGTCAAGTGTAACCGCTGCAAGAATAATGATACCTTCAAAGATGAACTGAAGGTTCGTATCGATACCGAGGATGGTAAGTGAATATGTAAGGGATGTGAAGATAAGAACACCGGTTACAACGCCGGAAATCTTACCGATACCACCTGTAAAGGATACACCACCTACTACACAGGCGGCGATGGCATCCATATCCCAACCCTGTCCATAAGCTGCACTACCGGAACCAATCATTCTGTTACACTCAAGCCAGGAACCGAATCCATAAAGGATACCGGCAAGGATAAAGGCTCCGAGTGTTACCTTGAACACGGAGATACCGGATACTGCCGCTGCCTCAGGGTTCCCTCCGACAGCGTAAAGATTCTTACCAAAGGTTGTCTTATTCCAGATAAACCATACTACAATTACTGCTACAACAGCCCAAAGAATAATAGTTGGAAATTTACCGATTCTCGGGATAAACATATTTGGAATTGATGAATCAATCGCACCAAATGACACACCCTTGGTTGCGTAAGTTACAAGTCCGAAGATAATCAGCATGTTTGCCATCGTCGAGATGAACGGATGCATCTTGAACTTTGCCATGAAAAAGCCAGCAATAGTTGCAAATAAAGTTGTAAGAATAATACATGCAACGAGCGCGATAATCGCTCTTGCAACAACCGGAATACCCGTAAAGTCGAAGATATGTCCGAATACTGCACCGGTATTGATTCCGTTGTGCATAATAATCGTTGCAGTTACCATGCCCATACCAACCATACGTCCTACAGACAAATCGGTACCAGTCAAAAGAATCAGTCCGGCTACACCAAGCGCAAGAAACATACGCGGGGAAGCCTGCTGCAAAATATTCAGAATGTTTGCAAGTGTCAACAGCTGTGTATGCTTCACAATCGGTGTTATAATACACAATGCAATGAAAATCATTATGATAACAATATACAGACCATTCTTGTACAAGAACTGGGATGTATTAAATGTATACTTATAATTCTCGATATTCTGTGCCTGCTTCTGTGCAAATGTAAACTTGGACATACGAAGCAGGTCAATCAGATGGAATTTGTGTGCGAATGCATCATGCTTTCTGTCCTTGATTTCCTGCAGTCTTGACTCATGTGCCATCTGCGCATCGAACACACGGTTCTTGTACACATATTTCTCATCCTTAATTTCCTGCTTATCGGACAGCTTTTGTATAATCTGGTTATGTTCAATCTTCAGTCTTGCACAAAGCTTCTCATACTCTGCTTTCTCAGCTGCCTTCTCGGCCTCACAGCTTGCAACAACCTTTGAATAATAATCCTTCTCGTAATGCTCTGCCAGAAACTTTTCTGCATCTGCAATCAATTTGGAAATTTTATCCTTATTTGCTGCCTCAACAGACTTTGCTTTCTCTAAGTCAGCCTTGTCCTGTTCGATGACTGCAACACGCTCATCCTTTGTATAGTTCTTGTCCTCTTTTGCAAGAGACATATGGGTTTTCAAAGACTGTACCTTATCGGAACCGTCCACGCGCAGTGCATCAATCTGAGACTGTATTTTACCTACATATTCATCAATCGGCTTTAACAGTTTTGCTTCGTCTTCCGCCGAAAGAATTTTGGTATCTTTTGCCATATTCTGTACTCCTCTCCATTACAAATATTTTGCGCTGAGTCGCAACAACTCTTCCTGATTTGTTTCTTTTGTATTTACAATTCCGGATAAATGTCCGTTGGACATAACACCGATTCGGTTTGTAATCCCTAAAATTTCCGGCATCTCAGATGAGACAACGATAATTGTCTTGCCCTGTTTTGCCATCTGAATAATCAACTCATAAATCTCATATTTTGCACCGACGTCGATACCTCTTGTCGGGTCGTCCATCATGAAGATATTCGGTGAACGCTCCAACCACCTGCCAAAAATCACCTTCTGCTGGTTACCACCGGAAAGGTTGGAAATCATGTCATCCGGTCCCATACATTTTGTATGCATAACCCGAATCTCTTCTGCTGTTGCTCTGACCATTTCATCATTTGATAACGCAATTCCCGACTTATACTGCTTCATATTTGCAATTGTCGTATTAAATGTAATATCTCCCTTTAAGAACAGACCGTTTGCCTTACGTTCCTCTGTAATCAGGGCAAATCCGTGATCCATCGCATCCTTCGGAGAATTAAAGTTCATAAGCTTTCCATTGTAGTACACACGACCTGCCGCTCTTGTACGAATACCGAAGATAGTCTCAAGCAACTCGGTACGCCCTGCACCGACCAGACCATAAAGTCCGAAGATTTCCCCTTTCTTTACATCAAATGTAATATCCTGAAGCTTCGGTGCATACTTGGTGGATAAATGTTGAACAGACAAAACAGTCTCACCCGGCGTATTGTCAACCGGTGGGAAACGATTATCCAGCGAACGTCCAACCATCGCTGAAATCAATTCGTTCATATCGGTGTCCCTGCTATCCTTTGTCATAACAAGCGTACCATCACGAAGAACGGAAATCTGATCACATATCTCAAAGATTTCATCCATCTTATGAGATATATATATCAGTGAAATACCCTGCTCGCGAAGCTGCCGCATCATCTTGAAAAGCTTTGCGACCTCTGGTGCCGTAAGTGATGAGGTCGGCTCATCCAGTACAATCACCTTAGAATTGTAGGAAATCGCTTTTGCAATCTCGCACATCTGACGTTCGGAAACGGACATATTTTTCATCGGCTGTGTCAGATTTACCGTGATTCCGAGCTTACGGAACAAATCCGATGCCTCTTTTTTCATTCTTCCCTCGTCCACAATCCCCAACGAATTTTTCGGATAGCGACCAAGGAATAAGTTATCGATTACACTTCTCTCAAGGCACTGATTCAATTCCTGATGAACCATGGCAACCCCATTTTCCAGGGCATCCTTCGGACCAGAGAAATTGATTTCTTTTCCGTCCAGAATGATTGTGCCTTCGTCTTTTTGATAAGTACCAAAAAGACATTTCATCATTGTCGATTTGCCGGCACCGTTCTCACCCATCAGACCCATGATAGACCCTTTCTTCACATCCAAATTGATATGATTCAAGACCTTATTTCTTCCGAATGATTTGCTCATGCCGCGAATCGATAAGATGTTCTCTCTCTTATCTTCTGCCATATCATTACTCCTCTTAGAAAAAGAAGGGTATCAGGAGTTCCTGACACCCCTCCGGGTTTTTCTGTGTCTTATTGTTGCTATTTCTTACTGCTGAAGAATTGATGTGTAGGATGCTGCATTGTCTGTCTTAACCATATTGATTGCAAATGCATCGTACTCATCCGGATTACCGAGACGGTTCGTGATGTTTGACTCTGTCTGTCCGTCGCCACCGATGTAATCAACCTTGAGGTTCAAAAGGTCATCGTAATTCTGAAGCAGTGGCTGATACGTTGAGCTAAGGAAGTTGTCGGAAGCGTTGTAAATATCAAGCCAAACTGTCTTCTCCGGACTTGTGGATGCATCCAACTGGTGTGAAACCTTGTCATACACCTTTGTGGAATCCATGAAATCCTGATAGTTGTCTGCTGTTACTGCGACGTTCAATGCATAGTAGGATCTCTCTTCTGCGCTGTATCTGTAATCTACGCCTTCATCAAGCTTGTTGCCTGCTGCATCTGCTGTACCGATACCTGTATCTACATCAACACCGTCAAGTGCGTTACGAAGAACTCTGAGTGTCAGATAAGCCTGAACGTCTGCATGCTGTGAAATTGTTCCGCCATAGCCTTCTGCAATTGCTGCAACTGCATCACTGTTTGCATCGTAACCAAATGTTGGAACCTTGTTATCCTTTGCCCATGCATTAAACATTGACATTCCCATACCATCGTTATTAGAAACCACAATGTCTATCTCATCGCCAAATGATGCTGACCATGTTCCAATTGCATTTCCGGCTGTAGCAGCATCCCATGTAGCTCCGGCTGAGTTCTTCATTTCCTGTGAAGCAAGCTCACGAACAATATAGGTCTTGCCATCTACTTCGATAGTTGCATCCTGAACAACAGTTGCGGATCCATCTGTGTTTGTTCCTGCAGGAGTTGCATCGATTGCTCCGGAAGCATCAACCCCTGTTCCGAGAGCAGAACGGACACCTCGTGTACGTGCGATGGAATCATTATGTCCAATATCGCCGATTGCAAGTACATAGCCGATAACACCGTCGCCATTACGGTCAATTGTTGCTGCATTTGCTTTAATGTAATCAACAACCATCTGGCCCTGAAGCTCTGCACCCTGATTTGCATCAAATCCCACATAGTATGTATCCTTGTTAAAGTTCAAGGCTGTCATGTCGATTTCTCCTGTGGAGCTGTTGGATGGCTGTCGGTTGTACCATACGAGTGGCTTTTCACTGTTCTTCCCGCCTCCTGATGTTCCTGAACCACAGCCCACAAGTGAAACAGAAAGTGCTGCTACTGCGAGCAAAGATAATAATTTGTGTTTTTTCATTTTAATTTTCCTCCTATGTTTTTTATTTTTTTGTCCCGTCTCTTTGACTGTACTCATTATATTGTTAAATCAATGTAAAAAACATAGAATATTTTTTTATAAACCGAGAAAATTTTGTGCATTTTATAAAATTTATAGAAAATATTCGAAATAATTTGAAAAGTGAAACTCAAAACAGAGTTTCACTACCTGCATTTAAAAAATTATCTTTGAAGCATTTACACACTTAATATAATAGGTCGCCGTATAATCCCCATACCTGCCGCTATGCAGTACAAGTGTCATCCGGATGACGTTATCCGGGTAGGCATCCCCCGGGTCTTCAAATGTGAGTGTCTTCACAGTGTATCCAAGATATGCTTTCTCATCAAATCGCCAGTCAACCGCATCATATTGGATGGAGCCCTCGGTTACGGCGTCATAGGCAATATTCATATAGACGCCCGCCGAGCTTCCGTCTGCACGCAGCTGCTCGGATGCAGTGATTGTGACAGAGCTTCCGGTCGCATCAATAAAGGAAATTGCATCGATTCCATCTGCTCCCTTTGTGACCTTTGGATCCGCAGCAGAGCTTGCGCCCTCTAACTGACCGACTATTTTGGCTGAAATCATACTGGACACCTGCATACCTTTCATATTGCCGGTTGCTGAATAATAGATTCCAATCGTATAGCTGATCACCCTTGTCGCCGCAACCATAAACAGTGCAAGCAGTGCAAATGTCGCAAGCATTTCCACCATTGTAAATCCGGCATTATTTGATTGTCTAAATCTCGTTTTTTTCTTCATGCTCCGATTCCCCGCGTTATTTTACAAAATAAACCTTCACATCCAGCGTTTCTGCATCCGCCTGGTCTAACACCCCACTGCTCGAAAGCTTATAAAGCGTAGCCGATACCGGCACCGGTGTCTTCTCCCCCGGCATGTCCGAAGCCGGTACAAGTGACAATGAAACAGGTACAGTCTCGGCGCTGTCCGCAATATTTTCCTTATACATCTTTTCCTGCAACGCTTCCTCTGCCCACTTTAAATCTACCGCATTTCTATACATATTAGATGCGACTACGATAATCCCGCTCAGCATCCCAATCATCAAAAGCAGGATTACAAATCCCATCAGCACCTCTACCATTGTCATACCACTATTCTTCTTCACTACCGGCACCTCCCTTCAGAGACACGGACGAAAATACCGTCTCAAGCTCATAATACTGTACATCCCGGCCGGTTCCGTCACCTCTTGTGCATCGGATGACCGCCCGTATCGTGTAGGAGCCGTTTCCTCCCGATTCCGCTCCGCCGGATGTTCCGCCCGATTCCGTTCCGCCGGATGTCCCACCATTGCCGGTATCATCCTGGTCATCGTCATCGTCGTCATCATCTCCGCCATCATCTTCCGGCAGATTCAGACTGTATGAAAATGTAACTGCTACATGGTAATCGCCGCTTTCGCCGCCATCCTCCAACGTCATGACAAGCTTGGAAACCGCATCTGCATCGATATCCCCCGGTTCTGCCGTATTGGCTATCTCCTCACTGATCCACTTGCCGCTCTGAATCTGGGTTCCCAGATATCCGGAAAGCGCCGAATCCGGATTTTTAAGCTCTGCAGAAAGCATCTCCGCAGTGCTCTGTGTCAGAATCTTACACTGTTCCTGCGTCACCTGTCGGTTTGTCTGCGAAAACAGCGTGTACGCTGCAAGCAGAAGGGACAGACAGAATACCATGACAACTGCACCGACAATCAGCACAACAACCATTGCCACACCTGCATTTTTATCTTTCTTTTGCATTCTGTCTCCTCCCTTCTCATGTTCAGTATAAATCAATGCATACTGTTTCACGATTCTTCCGATCGTCCCGCTGTTTACACTTCATTAGTTCTGCGAACGTACATACTCTCCATATCGTCCGGCTGTACATGGTCTTCCTTCTTTCACATACTGGGAAACCTCTGCTTTTGTTGTGAAGTATTCTGTACGGTCATCATAGTCACTCTCATCAAGCTTTGTGATGTCCGGAAGTACAATCTGAATCCTTCCCTTACCATCTGCATCTGCTACATATCGAAGCTGCATCGTCATCGTACATGGCGTATTTGCAATCGTGTAGGTCTTATAGATGCCCTCGATATTCAGCAATTCATAGGTTTCCGGCTCAGTTGATCCCGGTACACCTGTTTCCTCATCAGTTGCAAACGGAATACCAAGTCTGCCAAGATAAATTGCGTCTCCATTTTGCTCACATGTCGGATGATTACCAAACGATTCCTCTTCATCAGGCATACCGCTCATATACAGGTAAACATCCCATGTTCCATCAAAATAAGGATCTGCATCTGACGATTCGATATGGCGTTGCAAATAAAGGTCATATATTGGCGCAACAGGTACAACGCCGGAGCCTATAACAACATCCGGTTCCTTCCCGGTTACGCGGATACGATAGCCATCCACATTCTTATCTTCTGCAAAGCAGAGCGTCTTCGTCGCAATCTGTGTAACCTGATTTGCCGTTAATGTCTCGTCAAGCTCGTTGTAGATTGTTCCGTCATAATAATACCGCACAACATCTTCCGGATTCTCGTCTGCTTCCAAATCCGGTTTGCTACCCTCTACCAGCTCTACATCATCAAGCTGAAGCTTTGGAACCGGAATCCAGACATAATTGATTGTTTCTCCGTCCGGATCCTGATCGCTCCACTGGGAATCAATCTTTGTTGCACTGGTTGCACGCATCGCAATCTTCAGCCACTTTCCTGCGTACTCACCCGGATATCTTTCACAGGCAATCAAATCGAACACAAATCTGTTTCCATCCGACGCTTTTCCGAGATTCTTCACTGCATCCTTTGCATATATGGTTTTCACCGCTCCGGCATCCCATGCATTACTTACAAGCGTTCTGTCATTCTCCGCATCCAAAGGCTTGCTGTCATAAACTGCAATCGCAAGTGCAATTTCCGCCGTCGGTTCCGTAGAATAGTCACCGGTTGCATACTGAATTGCAAATCCCAGATTGTAGCGCTGCATCGAAATCCGCGTGGTCTCTGTCGGAACTACCGTATAAGATCCCAGATTCTCTCCATCCTGGGAAAGCAAAGCCGTAAGCTTTGATGCGTTCGGCACCTTCAGTCGTGCCGGTATCTCAAGCACCATGCTGACACCCTCCGGACCATCCTCATAGATCTCAGCATTGGTTCGTGCGATTGCTTTCACCGATATATCCACAATATCACGTGTATTAAAATCGGCCAGATTGATACGTGCCTTGCATGCGTTGTCCGTCCTCGTATAACTGTCTGTCACATCCGTCACGACACCCTGTGCCGAAAGCGAATCGAGATCAAGTCCGATTGTATCTGTACCGGATTCCACATCACGCACATAATAGTAATGTGTCGCCGTTACATCACCGGCATCTGCTGCCGTTTGCACCTTTACAGTAATCAGATATCCACCGAGGTCATCCTTTTGGCGTTCCTCCGTAATGGCACCCCAGCCGACCTCATAGACGAGGTCATCCGTTATGTACTGACCGTTATCCTTGAGCAGCGTCACATTTGGCTTGGAGATACGGTTCATCTTCAGCTTTACCTGCAGGCTCTTGTCCGTATAGCGCGGCAATCTGTAAACCGCACCATTGCCATCTGTTTTTGGATTTCCATTAAATGGTTTTACAGATTCCAGACTTCCAAGCCGCATAACGCGGGCTGTCAGCTTCGGATATGTCCCCCATGCATCATTGGAATCTACAAAGGTACACTCGTAATCCCACATATTATAAGTGGTCGATGTTGTTCCATCTCTTGTTGTAAGATTATGCATCAAACCATCTGAACCCATATAACTGTCAATCGTGCCAAGCGAAGTCGGAGCATCCACTGTGATTGTATCAAGGATTACTTCCTTGCCATCAAGCGTCGTACCAATCAGATCAACCCGGTAGGATGCCGTGCTGTAGGAATTGTAATACATGTTCATAAGCAGCTGCAGCTTCCCTCTTGCATTTGAATTCTCTGCAGACGGAATCATATTGTCAAGACCCGCACGACTTAATTTGTCATAATACGCATCCCAGGTTTCTACCAACCCAGTCTGCTCTGCGACTGTGAGCCTTCTCATATCCGATCCCCTGTAAATGTCGCTATTTCTCCATGTCTCCGCGCATGCCGTATCCTGATAGTATTTATCCCATGTAAATGTATAGCTTGCATGTCCGTTCTCATCTGTTGATGCCAATACATTTTCTTCCACAATCGGCGCAGGCTGAATCTCCTGAACATATCTTCTGTCATTTGTATTGGTTTGAACATTATTATAGTTGTTTCCATTATTCTGCAGATCTCTCGACCAGTAGGACTCCTGGAAATCTACCGAGTTTACAGCAACCGCATCGGATGTTTCTGCAGCCATATCACTGTAGATCCGGTAATAAACATCATATTTGTAATATTCTCTATACGGCTCGTTGTAAGAACTTCTACGCTCAGCAGCCGCCGTCTGGGACATCTCAATTACCGCACTGTAGTAGATATTGTAGCTGCCATCCTCCTGCTTTTGCAGCAGATATCCGCTCTTTAAATCATTTGCTGCCAAATCCCAGATACAGTTCCTTCCAGGCACATCCGAATCTGCTGAGAAATACTCTTCATCGTAGATTCCGGCCAGAACTGCCCGGTTCTCCTCAACCGTTCCATCTAGGCGGATTCCCTCTGCCACCTCATGTCCATAATGAATGATGTCAAACTGCGAGCGATATGGGTATGCCCGCGCTGTAATCTTCGGCATCTTATCCTCGGAAAACCACTCCTTCGGAAGATTCTTCAATGTCGATGTAAGCTTCAGCTTACCACTACCATAACTGTTTGCTGCATGTGTAATCTCCGAATCATATACAACCGTTGCGCCAACAGCCTCGTCATAAGCGGCAATATCTGTCATCAGATAACTATCATTATTGTCCAGGGTAAAGACAGTCTGAAACTCCATCGCATCTGCCTGTGTACCAAAGAATCCGTACATATCGGTTGTACAGTAATAATCTTTATCCCTCAGGTTATCATTTCCGTGCCCTTCCCCTCTCTGGGAATGAATTGCTGATGACGTATATCGGTCCTCCAGAGAGTCTTTTGGCTCCGCATAATAATTAAATTCTACCGGGCTGCTCGGAGAGCCGTTTACAAATACCGGCTTTCTGTACTTTCCATCCTGCTGCACGTCCCAATTGTAATTCGTCCCCTTGTATTTGAGCACAATTGTACAATCTGTACAGCCTTCTTCCACATAGTCGTCGTAATTGTCAAGCACAAACGTCATGCGGTTTCCTGCCACAACCTCCATGTGAATTTCCGGCATCGGCAATGCCTTTTTCACATTCTGTTCAAGCTCCGTCCAATCTGAATCATACTGTTCATAGTTGCTGTCATAATCCGGTGCATCTGCATCATCATGAGCAAAATGGTAAGCATTCAGTGCACGCACGCGGAACCGCACATGATACCCATTTTCACTCCATGCATTATCAATTTCTATACTATAGGTCAGCTGCAGGCTTCCGATGGTTTCAACATGGGATGGGCAAACCGGTTTTCCGGAATCATCCACCACATCATAAGAGACCTCATATGCATATGCATTCGGAGATTTTTTCCATTCATACGAAAGGCTGCCATTTTCCTGTTTTACACTCAGATTCGATGGTGCTGCAAGTTTTTTATTTACCGTGCATAACTCCTCTGAGAATATTAAAAACTTCGGATCAAGCTCCTCATATGTAACAATCCGGCTTCCGTTGTCCAGAGACTCCGTATAATCTGAAACATCCGCATAATAAGCTTCATCAATCGGATTATTCTCCATAGAAAATCCGGTATCATAGTCATAAGGCAGATATACATAGGACTTTCCATCGCGTTCATCCAGCTTCAGATGGATATTTTTCATATATCTGGAATCGGTATCGTTTGCATAAATTCTGTCATAAAATGCGCTGTCCGACTCACATTTTCCGGCCGCCATCTTTTCCTCCCGGACTGAACCCTCCGGTATCCAGCCAAATCCCCGGAAATAAATTCTTCCTGTGCTTCCTTCCTTCTGAGTGCCATTCTCAATCCTTGTATATTTTACTGTCTTAATATGCAATTGAATCGAGGCAATACGGGAATCAAGCCCCTCCGGCACATTTACTACCTGTCTTGACTTTTCCCTATAATCAGGCTCACTTGGATCATAGCCCTTTGCATCCGTAACAACATCTGTTGTAATACTGTTTCCGTTTACATCCGTAAATGTCACCGAATACTCATAGTAATAGGTTCGAATATCCTTCTGTGCCGTCTGTGGATTCGTATTGTTGTTGGACAGGTAAAAGACAAAGGCATCCATTCCGGTTGCATGTTCACCATTGTTAACATCGAATGTAATGTCTGCAAAATCTCCCGTCGAATATTCTAACCGGTAATTGGAATATTCTGTCCAGTCAATATCCATCGCATCATTTGGGTAACAGTACCAGACATCTTTTGGAAGCGTTGTTTTAAACGGCCAGGAGTCCTTATAATCCTTATACGTATATTCTGTAACCGTACCATTGCCCGCTATCCTGCTGATTGTCGAGATATTAAAGGTTGTATCTGTCTTGTCACCGAGATAAGTACATACGACTTCCTTGTTCGTTGCACTCTCTGCTGCCGGGATGTAGCAGATTCCGCGCATATCAATATTTTTATATTTATTATCAAAAGTAACCTTAATCTGCACCGGAAATTTGTCATCGCTTGGATTCTCGAATACAACGCGTGCTTCCTCTGTCACATCGTAAGTTCCGTTCTTTGTCTGCTTAGCCAGAGTTTCTGTTGTACCATTGCTGTATACAAATGTAGCTGTCACCGTATGGTTGCCGGCAGGTGCACTGTTTATTACATCACTGCCGTTCCACAGATAAACAACCAGACTGTCGATTCCATCGCTTCCGTCATCATAAGACATTCCAATATTTAACTGTTTTACAGTATAATTGCGGTTGGAAGTATCAAGATAAAGCTTGTTGGACTTATCCGGCTCTGCAAACAGAAAGCTCGGATCCCGCAAATCCCATCGATAGCTTTGATTCGCATAACGGAAATCTCCGTTCGGACCTTCATGGAAGCTGAAATACACGCCATAGTTTTCATGACTAAATGCCGTTTCGGATTTCGGATCCAGATAGAACATGTTTGTAGACCATCCGCTGCCTCCTCCAAACGGGGTAAACCCATCGCTCGTTGCAGTTCCACTATTATCCAGACAATTCTTAAATCTTAAATCTCCACTACTTCCAACAAATCCCTTTGCGCTTGTCTGTGTATTATAGTTTCTGCACAGCTCCATAATAATCCGGCCTTGCGGACGCCCGACAAACGAACCCACGTTATTTTGGACAGCTTCTCCATTTGCCCTTTGGATAATTCCGGTATTTACACAATCATACAAGTGCGATACCGGCGTTCCAATCTTGTCAGATTCGTAGCCGATAAAACCACCAATGGAATTATACTTATTCCCATATATTTTTCCATGATTCGCACAATGGCGAAAATCAGCACCAACCGTAAAGGAATAATGTCTTGCAATAAAACCACCGATATTATATTTATTGCTCGTGTCCTTTCCCTCAACATATCCCCAGTTCGTACATGTGTCAAAATCCGCCCCATTACTTTCCAGCATTCCAACCATGCCGCTTGCTGAACTGTAAGAGGTGATTTTTCCATAGTTCTCACACTTGTAAAATTTTGTCTTCAAATCATACTGCTGCCCCAAAACACCAATCAGACCACCGACATAAGAATTACTCTTGTAGTCACATGTAACCGGTGCATAATTTTTTACATAAGACATATCCTCTGCCGACACTGACTTTCCGATGATTCCGCCCGGACCACGGTCATTACTCGAACAGCGCTGTTCCACTGTCCATTTTTTACCGGTTGAAAGGTAATGCTCTGTCATGTCGTCCTCATCCAGATAGCCGGACACAATGCCGTATTCATAATTATACCCGACGATACCGCCTGTCTCACCTGCGAAGCCGATAATCCGAACAGACTCTGTCGAATATGCAGCATTATCGCATGCCGAAACAAACCCATAGTTATCGCCTGCGATACCTCCGAGGTTCGCATACGATTTCGTATCGGTCGTCGAAACGGAATCTGCAGTCTTATTCACATAATCTCCGGCTGTTACAAAGGTGAGGTCTGAAGGGTTGCCCTGTGCATCCACATTCCTGACACCGATATAACAGTTTTCAATTTTAGAGCCGTATGCATTGATACCGGTTATACCACCTACACGAACCGGTGCACCGGAGGAACCGGTCGCATTGATTTTTCCGTCAAAGGTACAGTTTGTAATGAGAGCCGGGTATGCTTCATCCTGAGACTCTGCATTGCTTACCGCTTCCTCAAGTGCTCCTCTGCTTCGATATCCGGAATAGCCGGCGATACCGCCATAGCCGGTCTCGGCAGAGCCTAGATTTCCCTGTATTTCCGCATCTACGGCAATATTTTTGATGATTCCCGTATTCTCACCGGCAGCACCCCCCATGCTGGCGATGCTTGCTTTATCCATCGTAAGTGAACAGTTTACCACCGACGCAATCTTACCGGTCTGATTGGAAATCGTTCCCTGTATCATACCTGCATTTGTTCCGGCAATTCCTCCAACCTTACAGTAATTACTTTGTACAGCCGCCTCACAATTTTCGATTTTCTCTGTTCCACGGCTACTGTCCGCAAGCTCAATCACACCGGTTTTCAGATTATCACCGACTACAATACCGATACTTGTAGAAAGTCTCGTTGTCTCATTTGTCACCAAAACGTTCTTTAATATATTTCCGGTGATGTATCCCGCATTTTGTGCTGCTACAGCACCAACCGACCTCGTAGAGCGGAAAGTAAGCGTCTCGTCCGCCTGCTTCGGCTCCACATAACAACTGCGAATCTCGCCATCTTCTCCGTTTAAAGCAACAATACCTCCACACATACCCTCCGGTGCACTGACTGTCTGATAGTCACGACAGCTTATAATCAGGCCGTTGTTATAGGCTGTAATACCACCCGCATTTCCCGCATCAGAGGCTGTGACATTTGCCTCGTTTATACAATTGCGAATCGAATTTGCAGAACGGTTTTCTCCGATGATACCGCCCGCATTTCCGTTTATCGCCGTAACCGCTGCCTGATTTGTATATCCGGAAATTGCAATTGACACATCTGAATTTCGATTGAGTCCAATCAATCCGCCTACTGTCTGATATCCGTAAACCGTACCGGTTATAATCAGATTATCTATATCCCCGGATGCATCTGATTTTAGATTGTCCAGCCTTCCCTCATTGACACCGACTACCGAACCGACATATCTGCCGGAGGATTCAACCGACACATTCTGAATATCCGTCTGTAAGATGATGTGCCCCTTTGCACCATTATAGCCTGTATAGATTCCGGCAACACCTTCCCGCTCCTGCATGGCAATCTGCTTTCCTTCCACAAGCAGAACCGGATTCTCTAAGGTTATATCTTTGATGGTTCCGAAATTTTCTGCTGCGATACCGCCGACAACATTTCGTCCACTGACCGTTTTCTCCGTAAACCGACAGGATAATATAACTCCTTTATTCAGGCCGCAAAGACCACCGACATAATCCTGCACACTGCTGCCAAAGCTTGATACTGCACAGTTTTTGACGGTTCCCTCGTTAATCTCGCACAGACCGCCGGTATAGGTTCCCTTTGTGGTAACAGTACCTGATGGCGCATTCCAACAGTTGTCAAGCGTTGTCTTTTCCCCTACTTTTCCGATGATTCCGCCCGCATAAGAATAGGTGTAGGTCATCGGTCTGTCTATGTAATCGGTCGCCCTGTATATTTTTTCACCGGATGCGTTCACCGACAGGACCTGCTCTCCGGAATACATAATTGCATTGACCGCCTCAATGGCCGTTGCATTTTCAACATTCTGGATATACAGATTTGTGCTATCATCGTTGTAACCCATAACACCGCCGACATAAATCTCGCCTGAGATTGTACCAAACGATACCTTTGTGCTTTCGGCGCCCTGTCCGGATATATACACGGATTTCGCGGATGCAGTCAGGTTTACACCAAGACTTCCCCGCAAATCATCAACGATTTCCTTCTTCTCCCGAAGCTTGTCAATCATGTTGGATTCCGAAGCATCTGAAGCCTCAAATGCTGCAATCAGCTTCTTTTGAAGAACATAGACTCCGCCTCGGTAGTTTTCCTCATCATTTTGAATCCATGTCGAACTCTCCAGATTATCAAACAAAAGGTTATAACCGACAAACCCACCAACAAATGCCTTTCCATCCAGTATGCCAAGGAAATTATCCGTCTTAAATACACCATTTATTTGTGATACTTCCGCATTATCTGCCATATTGATGATATTGCCGCCGATATTGCCGCCGACAAAATAGTCTCCCTCTACCCGGTTCGGATTCGAATAGATAAACCGGGCCTCCGGTGTAGCAGTTGATGTATTCATCAAAAGATCCACGGAGGCATTTAAGCCTGCATAGCCTCCGACAAAACAACTGCCTTCGTCTCCAAGCACATAACCGCTGGCAATCTCATAATCCTCCACGATAGAATCCACATCATTGTATCCGACGATTCCGCCCACATAATTATGTCCTTTCACATAGCAGACAGTGGAGAACTTTGTTCCCGGCGTTTTGATGGTGCTCGTCGTTCCGTCTTCACTTACTTCACGTTCCGTATTTCCGATTACGCCATTGTTATAACCCGCAATTCCACCGGCATAATCCCCGGAATACAGCGTTGCAAAATAGGTATCTGCCGTATCCGACTTCACATCACTGTTACAACGATAAATATAGCCTGCGTTATATCCGGTGATTCCACCCGAATAGGCATGTACCGCAATTACAATACCCTTGTTTACCCAGTTATCAATCTTTACATGCAGACTGCGCTCCGCATCCGGCACCAAGAGCCCAATCAGCTTCTCCGGATCCTTTGCATCTGCCCCGCTTATATTATGATTTTCCGAATCAACATCCCGCACATTTGCATTGCATCCGGTAATTCCACCGGCATACTCATATGCGATGACATGATTGTTATTTTCTCCCTGTTTTGTTGTATCCGATCCGACAATTCCACTGGCAGGACCGATATTAAACCCGACGATTCCGCCGACATAGCGGTATCCGAACAGATACCCCTCCTGACCGGACTCTGATTTGGTGGAGCTGTTATTGATCTGCCCAAAATAATTATATCCGACGATTCCGCCGACATAAGCCCCCTTCAACCGCTCATTCAGCTTGTCCTCATCCGAGAGAATGGAAAGCAGCTTTTCACTGTTATACTGCGGAGAGCTTGTACAATTCTCAATCGTAAGCCTTGTTGTATCATTGACATCCTGATTGTAACAATAACCGACAATACCGCCGATATAACGCGGCTCTGACACCGTATCCTTTGCTTTTGCCCTTTCCGTTTCAGATGCCCTTGTTGATGTTTTTGCTGTATAGATTCCTTTCAGTTCCGAGGAATTCACACCGAAAACTGCACCGTAGTTTTTACATTCATGAATCTTTACAGTCAGAGACGCCGGATTTGCAAGCAGCTGCTTTTCCTGTTCCGTAAGGCCAGGCAGCTCCTGCAGGTCAATATCCGAGAACTCGAAATTGTTTCGAATCATACCGAGGATTCCGCCGACTGCCTCGACACCCTCTACCTGTGCACGGTTT
>JBJEMZ010000007.1:0-4542 GCA_051879935.1 Wujia sp. | reverse complement strand
TCGCCATCCATGGCTCAATGGCGGCTTGTTTGAACATCGTGTTCAAACATTGCTAATGTTTCTGTAGAACATCAAGAACTTCTAAGTTCCAAACATATGTATATTTCATGAATAAGTATCGAAATATATGCAATTCGCATGATTTCATCGTGTTTCGCAAAAAAATGACACGACACGATAATATGCTTCTTTGTATGATTTTTCAAGGGATAGTTTGCACAAAAATAATATGGAAAAGCCAGGTTTGTTTGTATCAAATGCAGTTGACGCTTGACGGATGGGTAAGGTATGATGAGGACAGAATATTCAAGAATCGGAGGAGGGTTATATGAAGCTGGCTAAAAATACGGATTTGGTATTGACAATCGTCTATCTTATCGCTGCGGTGTTTTTACTGGTGCTCACTTTTTTGCTGCTTGGCGGAGGAGAGGCACTGTTCGATATGGTTGAAGGAATGTCGTTTGGGGATTTGGACCCGGACAGCCCGTCGGCAGGCTATGAACTGCTTGCGCGCATATTTGGAGGAGCAGCGGGCGTGATGATTGGAATCTTCGGATTTTTGTTTGGCATTTTAACCGGGATTATCTGTATGATACTTACTATCGTGACTATCGTGGCATGTTCGAGAAGAAAGCAGTATACTGCAACAGAAAATCCGATATATATAAAGAAAAATCTGACAGCCAAGATGGTGATAAACAGTATTGTGCTTGCATTGTTAATTGCAATGGTTTTGCTTGATTTTGAGCTCGGAGCGTTCCTGTTTGCGCTGGTGCTTGCTGCTCTGGAGGTATTTCTTATAAAAGTGGGTAAGCTTGTATCATGAAATTAACAGAATGAATTTGATGCGAATATTATTACTCATTTTCCACATACTAACTCCATATCCAATGATTTGGAATTGTCAAATCGAAATCATATAGAAGATAATGGAGGAAGAGATTGTGAAAGCAACAGGAATAGTCAGAAGAATCGACGAGCTTGGACGTATCGTTGTGCCGAAGGAGATTCGGCGGGTATTGCGTATACGGGAAGGAGATCCGCTGGAGATTTTTACGGATAAGGATGGGGAGATTGTACTGAAAAAATATTCTCCGATTGGAGAACTGTCTGCGTTTGCGCAGGAGTATGTGGAGGCGATTGCTTCAAGCCTTGGGTGCGGTGTGTGCGTGAGCGACAGGGATCAGATCATTGCAGTTGCGGGAATTCCGAAGAAGGAATTGCTTGGCAAGCCGCTTCACAGAGAACTGGAGGATGCAATCAGTGACAGAGAGGCCATTCTTGCAAAGCGTGGCGAGAAGAAGTTTATTAAAATACTTGGTCATGGCGAGAATGAATATGAGGGACAGATTGTACAGACCATCATCTGTGAAGGAGATGCAATTGGGGCGGTGATACTGCTCAGCAAAGAAGGCGGGAAGCAAATCGGAGAGCCGGAGCAGAAGGCTGCGATTATCGCAGCAAATTTTCTGGGCAGGCAAATGGAAGGATAAACAAAGAAAACAATTTTTTTGCAAGAAAACATGAGAAATAATCAACCGATGTATTTAAATAGGTAAAAATAAGCAAAAGAGTAGATAAAATTGGCTTTTTTCCTTGACAAATAAGGGGTAAACATGTATAAATATGCGTAGGGCATTTTTGAGAATGTCACAATAATATTTATAAGACCGCGGGGGATGTGGTCAGGAAACATCGGTTTATTATAGGAGGAAATTTCGATGAACAAGAATGAATTAGTTGCAAAGATGGCTGAGAAGTCAGGACTTAAGAAGACTGAGGCAGAGAAGGCACTTAAGGCTTTCACAGACACAGTAGCAGAAGAGCTCAAGAACGGTGAGAAGATTCAGTTAGTTGGCTTTGGTACATTCGAGGTAGCTACAAGAGAGGCTCGTGAGGGACGTAACCCAAGAACAGGCGAGACAATGAAGATTGCTGCTTCTAAGTCCCCTAAGTTCAAGGCTGGTAAGGCATTGAAGGATTCTTTAAACTAATCTGAATTGACATAAAGTGAGTGTGAAAAAAGGCTGTCGTATTTATGCGGCAGCCTTTTTTGGAAGGAGAACGATTATGAGACTTGATAAATACTTAAAGGTATCCAGATTGATCAAGAGACGAACGGTTGCAAACGATGCATGTGATGCGGGCAGAGTGCAGGTAAATGGCAAGGTTGTAAAGGCGTCCTATGATGTGAAGGTCGGCGATATCATTGAGATAGCGTTCGGCAATAAATCTGTGAAGGCAGAGGTTCTTGTGATAGCGGATACGACAAAAAAGGAAGATGCAAAAGATATGTTCCGATATGTGTGATAGCTATGAGTCAGGCGGATTCATGTCTGTATACGATTGGTAGTGTAATAATTGTATATGACACTTCATATAATAGGTTATAGTCATTTTGCGGGAGACGGCATGGAGCAGGAGAGTGCAAAAAATCACAGCATAAGCATAAAGGCAAGGACGCTTATGAACCTGACCGGTGTGGAAAAGGTGATATCCATGGAACCACAGCTCGTAGAGCTTGAGACAGTTATGGATCATCTTGCAATCAAGGGCCAGGACCTTCACGCAGAAAAGCTGGATATGGAGAAAGGCGAGCTTCATCTGACCGGCAAGATACAGGGATTGCTTTATTCCGATAAAAAGGGGAAGAAGAATGCCTCTGCGATTGCAAAACGGCTGTTTCGATAAATGACAGAATTGCTGATCAGACAGGGGGCGATGTTTGTAATGAGTCTCGCCATGGGAATCGCCATCACCCTGTCTTACGATATCGTGCGTATTTTCAGACGCATGTTTTCTCACAAATCTATCCTGATAGCCATGGAAGATGTCTGTTTCTGGTTAATCTGGACCTACGTTACACTGGATTTGATACACAAATACGGGGATGGCGTGTTGCACTGGTATATGGCGCTTGGGATGCTTCTAGGAATTCTTATTTTCCATTACACTATAAGTTGTGTTTTAATGAAATCAACAAACTACATGTTGTATCGTGTAAAAAAATGGGCGAAAAACCGTAAGAAATTGTTGAAAAATACCGATATAAAAGGTAAAATGTAAATATATATACAATGATAGTGGGTATGGAAATGGCAAAAAGCAAGACAAAAAGATCAATCAGATATCGTCAGTCATCGACCGTTACGTTATTAGTTGTAGTTGCGGTTGTTTTTATCTGTGTTTTTTCTGTTGTGCGTGCAACGAACTTATATGCGAAGAGCAAAGAACTTGCAGAGACGGAAAAGGTGATGGAGATGAAGGTTGCTCAAGCAAAACAGGAGCAGGAGGATCTTGCGGCACAAGAACAGTACATGCAGACGTATCAGTATATAGAGGATGTAGCAAAGGATAAGCTCGGACTTGTTTATCCGGATGAGATTGTGATTCGTCCTTCAGAGTAGTATATTTAGATTGATGTATGAATAGAGCAATAAAAAAACTCCCTTATGGGAGTTTTTTTATTTGACCGCTTATAACGATTTAAAGGTGGCAGTGAGTATTGTCTCTGCACTGTCCTCGTCGTACTCATTTAAGAGTGATAATGCTTTTTGACATGTCTCAAATACCGTATCCGGAATTTTGTGGCTGATCAGCTCTGAGATTTTTTCCTTGGCATCTTCGGTTTTAAAATTGTGAATGTCACTTAAGATGAGCTGTAAACGGTTTTTAATACCAAGCTGATTGAGCGCCACATTGCTTTCCTGTAGTCTTTCCTGCTCGTTGTGGTTTACAAGCTGGATTGTACGATTTAAAATACGCTCTGCACCAACGAAATCATTTGCTTTTATCTTTTGTTTTGCACTTTCTATTCGTCCGGCGATATCTGTTCCGACTTCGTAACCAAGAATTTCTTCTGCCTTTACGATTGATGTTTTCGGATTTCCGGTTGCAAGCAGTTGTACAACCTCTGTAAGCTTCCCTGCAAGCTGCGGATTGTCAATTGTGCGAGGTGCGATATTCGCAAGCGCCTGTTCAATACGGTCATGAAGTTTTGTCGGATCAAAAGGCTTTACGATATAGTCACAGATGCCTAATCGGGAACCCTCTATAACCGTTGATTTTTCTTTGCTGGCGGTCAAAAAGATAACCGGCACGTTGACACCATATTCCATTGTACGCATAGTCTGCAAGGTTTCGATGCCACTCATACCCGGCATCTGTACATCCAGTAAAACAAGATCAACCCGAAATTTCTCCAGATATTTAATGGCTCTTGCTCCGGTGCTCATAGGGACAACCTCATAATATCTGCTTAGTACCTGAACAAGTGTAGCGAGGTTCACAGAATTGTCCTCGATTGCAAGTATACGTTTCTTATCCATGTTGTTTCTCCTCCTCTATCAAAAGCCGCAGCTTGTTTTCGGCCTCATCGTCTTCGTATAATTTTAACATTTGTAATATGTCTTCTATGGATGCAGTCAGTGATTCGCCAATGCTGCGATTAAGAATCTCATGCAAAACATCCTGGCATTGTTTGGAATCAAACCCCTCTAAAGCATCTAACGAAATCTGCAATTTGTCAAGTAATTCTTTTTT
>JBJEMZ010000006.1:0-4568 GCA_051879935.1 Wujia sp. | reverse complement strand
TTTGTAAATGGGATGCCCACAAAAGCCCCGGCAAGTGCCGAAAAGAACATTGGGATAAACACACATGCCTGTTGGTTGAAGGCAAAGATATAAGAGGAAGCGGTTGCTTTTCCGTCCGGCATATCATCCAAAAATGGAATCGCAAGCACAACAAGTGTGATAAAGAATAACCATTTGATGACACCGGATGATTTTCTTGCGCGGTACCATTCCGCTTTCATAAGTCTGTTCATATCTATTTACCTCCCCTTTTGAATATCGATTTTACCGGTTTTGCATCTGCATCCTGTTTTGTGGCTGACACCTTTGACAGATAGTACTGTTCGAGATTCTCACCTTCGAGATTCAGCTTTGTAAGTGTCAGTCCGCTTTCTGTAATCGTTTTCGAGATTATGCTGACATCTTCTAACTGCTCATAGATGCGGATTTCATTTCCTTCCATGACTTTGTATTCACGGATGTTAAGCTTTTGTTCTAAAACAGTTGTCAGTTGCTCCGTCTTATCTGCATCGACAGAGACAGACAGGAAGCTTCGGCACTTTTGATTTAAATCCTCTTTGGAGAGGCACTCTACAAGGCGTCCGTGGTCGATAATCGCAAAGTCGGTACATAGCTCCGACAGCTCGGAGAGCAGGTGACTGGAGATAAGTATCGTAATGCCGTTTTCGTGGCAGAGCTTTCTTAACATATTTCGTATTTCGACGATTCCTTCCGGGTCAAGACCGTTGACCGGCTCGTCTAAAATCATGATTTCCGGACTTGGCAGAAGCGCCATGCCGATACCGAGTCGCTGCCGCATACCAAGTGAAAAAAGCTTTGCCTTCTTGTTTCCGGTTTTGTCGAGCCCGACAAATTCCAGAATCTCTGCAATTTTTTCTTTTTTTGCGACACCGCGCATATAGCGGATGTATTCCATGTTTTGCTCGGCGGTCATGCTTCCGTCGATGTATGGTGCTTCAATCATGAAGCTTGCCCGGCTTCTGCTTTTTTCGAGATTGTCTTCGCTTCCAAACATCGCGATGCTGCCGGAGGTCGGCATGCAGGTTCCGCCAATCATCTTCATGATGGTTGTCTTGCCCGCACCATTTGGCCCGATCAGCCCATAGATGTGTCCTTTTTCGATGGAGAGGCTGAAATTGTCTACGACCTTGGTGTCGCCGTATTGTTTTGTAAGCCCCTTTAATTGTAAAATCGTTTCCATACGCAATTCCTTTCCCTGATGAGTGAATTAAATTACTATGTATCGTAAATTCAGATATAAATTTATTTAATATACGATGTATTGAAACTAAGAATTTCTAGATATTCTGATTTTAGTTGCTGATACCGTACGCAACCGATGTCAATTCGCCATCCATGGCTCAATGACATCTTGGTTGAACATCGTGTTCAACCATTGCTGGAATCGAACAGAATATCAAGAACTTCTAAGTTTCAAACATATGTATATTTACAAATTTATATCTGAATTTACGATTATACATAACCGTTTGAATTCACAAAATGATTTGCTATAAATTAAGCATAATATGTCTTGATAAAGAAAAGGTTAAACAAAAGGTTAAGAAATCGTTAATTTTTGAGTTTATATCCCATACCCCATATCGTTTCAATGTATTCTTCTTCATCATATTTTTTAATTTTGTTCCGGATATTGCTCATATGTACTTTAAGCGTATTGTCTTCTGCGTAGTACGGTTCATTCCAAACGCTTTCAAATAAGTTTGCTTTGGAGTAAAGCTTGGTTTGGTTTTTAAGCAGAAGTTCAAGAATGCCGTATTCCTTTCCGGTGAGCTCGAGCTTGTGACCATTTACGGTGACGGTTTTCGCCTCGCGGTCAAGCACCATCTGTTTAAATGTGAGGCGGACGGAATGAGCGGAGGTTTGCTGCTTGGCACCCTGTCCGGCACGTCGTAAAACTGCCTCGATGCGCACAGCGACTTCGTCTAAGTCGAAAGGCTTTGTGATGTAGTCATCTGCCCCAAGCCGGATGACATCAATCTTTGTCTGCACGGTATCCTTAGCAGACAAGACGATGACCGGGAGCTTCGAAAACTCCCGCAGCTTTTTCAAAACCATATCGCCACTTTGGTAAGGGAGCATGAGGTCGAGGAGAACGAGGTCCAGATCCGCATGCGCGCGAATCGATGAAAGCCCTGACATGCCGTTTAGTTCGGACAGGACTTCATGCCCGAGTGTTGTCAGATAATCACAGACTAACGCATTTATTTCTTTGTCGTCTTCAATAACGAGAATATTTGCCATAAATTACCTCCTTAATATTTCATCATGCAAAATTGCCTGCGGCAATGATGTGGGGCTACATCATCATATTCTTCGAATATGATGAAATTATATCACAACTTATAGAAACTTGACAAAACCAGTAAAAAGTAGTAAAAAATATTCAAACTAGTAAAAAGTAGTAAAAAATATTCAAACCAGTAAAAAGTAGTAAAATTCAATCGTAATGAATGAAAGGATGCAAAGCATATGGGAAATAATCCGTTTAGTTTGACTTTTGGAAAAAGTCCAATTGAAATTATACCAAGAATCGTTCAGATGAATCTTGTAAAAGAAATGTTTGAGGCAAGTACCATTAATCAGCAGATTTATATGATTACCGGATTAAGAGGAACCGGAAAAACTGTTTTGTTGAGTGAGTTATATTCGTATTTTAATGAAAAAAAAGATTGGATAACGATAGAACTAAATGCTGAACGTGATTTATTGCAAAGTCTTGCAGCAAAACTGTACGAGGTGAAAGGTATACGAGATGCTTTTATTAAGGCGAAGATAGATTTATCTGCATTCGGAATAGGAGTTTCAGTAGAGGATGCATTCCGGTATAATGATATTGAAAGTGCAATTTCAAGAATGCTGGATGAATTGAAGAAAAAGAAAAAACGACTGCTTATTACAATAGATGAAGTGACAAATACAAAAAAAATGAGAATATTTGCAAGTGCTTTTCAGATTTTTGTAAGGCAAGATTATCCGATTTTCCTGTTAATGACCGGTTTATATGAAAACATTCATGAACTTCAAAATGAGAAATCATTAACCTTTTTATATAGAGCTCCAAAACTTCGTCTTGGATTGTTGGATAAAGATGCTGTTTGTGAAAAATATAAAAATGTGTTTTCGTTAGATGATGAAAAGGCTATGGAGATGGCACGTTTGACAAATGGGTATCCATTTGCATTTCAGGTGCTTGGATATTTGTATTGGGATGAACCTGACCTGACTAATATTCGCGGATCCTATAAGGCATATTTGTATGAACTTGTATACGATAAGATTTGGTCTGAATTATCTAAGAAGGACAAATTAATCTGTAAAGGAATTGCGAATTCTGAGGATGGAAGAATAAAGGATATAAGAGAGAAATTAGGGCTCACAACAAATGAGTTTAATCCGTATAGAGACAGATTGATAAAAAAAGAAATTGTTACCGGAGATGACTATGGATATGTAACGTTTGTGTTGCCGCTTTTCGACGAATATGTGAAATCAAGATAATAAAATACAATTTATTATATGTGCCTTTTTATCTCGTTATAATAAATAATTATAATTAATTAGAAATTATGTGAATTAGCGAAAAGAAGACAGAAGATATATAATTTTAAAAGATGACGTTATGAAAAAGGAGAAAGCAATATGGCAGAACGAAATCTTGATTTTGATACGATAATTGATAGGAGAAATACACGGTGTCTGAAGTATGATTTTGCAAAGAGGCACGGGATGCCGGAGGATGTGTTACCACTCTGGGTTGCGGATATGGATTTTAAAACTTCTTCCTATATAGAGGATGCACTTGTGGAACGTGCGAGGGAAGGAATCTTTGGTTACAGTGAGGTGCAGACTCCGTATTTTGAAATCGTGCGTGACTGGATGAAGCGGCATCACAACTGGGAGGTGCAGGAGCGATGGCTCATAAAGACCCCGGGAATTGTGTTTGCTCTGGCGATGGCGGTAAAGGCTTATACGGAGCCGGGGGACAGTATACTGATTCAGCAGCCGGTTTATTATCCGTTCTCGGAGGTGATTGAGGACAATGGGCGAAAAATCGTAAGCAATGAGTTGTATCTGGGAGATGACAACCGGTATCATATTGATTTTGAGGATTTTGAAAAGAAGCTTGTGGATGAGCATGTAAAGCTGTTTTTCTTATGTAGTCCGCACAACCCGGTCGGGAGGGTCTGGACAGAGGAGGAATTAATAAAGCTTGGAGATATCTGCTTAAAGCACAATGTTCTTGTTGTGAGTGATGAGATTCATCAGGACTTTGTGTGGAAGGGCAGGCATCATGTGTTTGCAGGTCTGAAAAAAGAATACGAGGATATCAGTATCACCTGCACGTCACCGAGCAAAACCTTCAATATTGCAGGACTCATGATGTCCAATATCTTTATTCCGAATCCGACGTTGAAACGGAAGTTCCGGAAACAGCTGGATGCGGCAGGAATCAGCCAGCTGAGCGTGATGGGACTTGTGGCGACGGAGGCTGCCTACGAGCACGGGGATGAATGGTATGCGGCGATGCATGCTTATGTAAAAGC
>JBJEMZ010000005.1:1721-4580 GCA_051879935.1 Wujia sp. | reverse complement strand
CAACTGACTTAAAATGCTGTCAAACTCCATAAATACATATCCTGCAATCAGACACCAGTAAAGAATGGTGATCGCCACCCATGTCTTCAGAACATTATATCGTACATAATCGTTTCTATAATATTTACTTACAACAAGGCTCTTATTTTGTTCATGCTTCTCAAAAATAGCAAGCTTCGTCATAAGAATGGTTTTCTTCTCGTCAACCATTTCCATACCTCTCAAACCTTTTATTCGGCAAAGCCGTTCTTTTCTATCATATCTCATATTGACATCAAAATCAATGTTTGATTATCCGGACAATATGAAAATTCAATGTTTTTTTACAATTTTGTATTTTTTTATCCCTTGTATTGTATAGGAAACCATCATGCATACAGACCGAAAAAGCGGATATCCGGCATAGCGATATGTACGATATGTCATACATGCGGATTTCCATTTATTTCTTGACTTTCCTTCTTTGGATAAACGGTATTCCAAAAGCGGTTCATTTATCCCTACAACATAATCATATTGTTTCAAAAGTCGAAGCCACGTCAGATAATCCTCATGCACCTCACTGTGTTCCATCGGAAAACGAAGCATAACACCCCGCCTTGCCACAACCGATGAGCAATTGATATAATTACTTTTTTCAAGTTTTTTCAGTGTTATTTTACGTGGTGTTTCTATGACGATTCCCGTGTTGCTTCCATCCGGCCTAATGAGTACACGTCCTGTATTACAAAGGCATGCACCGGTTTTTTTCAGGAGCGAAAGCTGCTTTTTCAATTTTCCGTCTGCAAATCTGTCATCCGCATCCAAAAGGGCCACATACTCCCCCCGGGCAAGCAGGACACCTTTATTCCGCGTCTCCGCTACACCGAGATTGCATGGATTTTCCACCAGTCGAATATCAATCGACCGTCTTAACAGTTCTGTTTTTTTCTCGGAAATCCACGTTTTTACACAGTCTGCGGAACCATCCTCCGAGCAGTCATCCATCACGATTATCTCCATCGGAACATCCTGCTTCAAAACCGAATCCAAAGCATCTCTCACATATTCTCTTGCATTGTAAACCGGTATAATTACAGACACCATTTGTTTGCCCTCACTATTTTGTCTCTCCAAATACCATATGCCAGATACGGTCTGTTGCATGACCATCACATGCCGACATATATTTTTCACGGAACGAGAGAACCTTCTCCCGGTCAAACCGTTCCTCCACATGCCGGATATAGTCAATCATCTCCTCATTTGTCGTATAAATCGGTCCCGGAACAAACTCCCGGTAATCATAATAAAATCCGCGCCAGTCATAGTAGTTATCCAGGTCATACGCAAAAAACAGCATCGGTCTTTCAAACAGGGAATACTCAAAGACGAGCGACGAATAATCCGATATACAGATATCTGATACAAACAGCAGTTCCTCAATCGTCATATCATCCGTGCAGTCAAATGCGAAATCCTCATATCCTTCCGGAATCTCCGTCCGTTTTTTTACGAACGGATGCAGTTTAAAAAGCAGCACATAATCTTTGCTAAATGCATCTCCAAACGCCGCAATATCCAGTTTGTCCGGCGTCTTTGCCTTTGCCACCCGACCACGGAAGGTCGGAGCATAAAGAATCACCTTTTTCCCTTTGGCCTGCGGAACGACACGAAGCAATTTCTCGTATGCATCCTGCTTTGCCTGTTCATCATAAAAGATATCCGTTCGCGAAACGCCGACCGGAACAACAACGCCTTTTTGCTTTTCAAGTGACATAGCCTCCTCGTATGCCCACACAACCTCCGGTGCGCTCACAGTCACATGTGTATAGTTTTTATGATACGGGTATTTCTCAAGTGTTTTTTTGTCATCGCCAAATATCAGCTCCGCCGTGCTCATGCCAAACTTTTTAAATGCACCGCAGGCATGCCAGAGCTGTGTCACAATCGTCTCCTTCCGCATTGGCAGACAGGCAATTACCTCCGACGATTCATTCAAAAAGATATACTTTGCGTCTGCGATGTCCGTGATCATCGCCTCACATGCATGCTGATAATCCTTGCGTTTTGAAAATCCGGAACGCAGAAAATGTGTGTGTATTTCATAGCAATTCGCCTCCTGTACACGCTGATACAAAAGAGAAAAGCTGTCGCTGATTTTCGGCTCACGCACCTCGATAAACACAACCTTCTTTTCATTTACCGGCCTTTTTGCGTGTTTTACATACAGCTTTGGATAGTGTTTCCGAAGCATCAAAAACTTATAAATTGCCCGAAAACGCTTGCGAAAGAAACGATATACCTTTCTTACCGCCCTGTAAGGAATTGTTTTCTGTATATTTTTAAATAGTTCTGTCTTCTTAAATCTGATAAATAATTGTTTCAGCATCTCTGTCTTTTCTCCTCGGTTGTCATATATTTTACAATTCGCTTTGTCGCATTTCCGTCGCAGCTTCCCATATACTGTTCCCGAAACTGCTTTCTCTTCTGTATATTGAAGCTGTCCGTCTCCGGTTCCCGAAGTGCATTTTTAACTGCCTGCGGCAGCACGGATGCATCGGTTACCACCTGCCCCGGAAGCTCCCGGTAATTCAGATAAAAACCTCGTTTTTCATAGTAGCTTTCATAATCCGGTGCAAAAAACACAATCGGCTTATCAACCAGCAGATATTCAAAAAAGACGGAGGAATAATCGGTAATCAGCATATCCGCAACAAGCAGAAGCTCTCCCGTGCGAAACGGCAGCTTCTTTCCATGTAGCATATGCGGATGCAAGCTTTTTATTACAAGATAATCCGGATTTTCAGAAAGTGCATCTATAAATGCTTCTCCCGGAAGCTCTGTTTTGTCTGCATCCCCCTGCTGCCCCGCATTTCC
>JBJEMZ010000005.1:0-1621 GCA_051879935.1 Wujia sp. | reverse complement strand
ATGCTTCTCCCGGAAGCTCTGTTTTGTCTGCATCCCCCTGCTGCCCCGCATTTCCACGAAATGTAGGTGCCCACACAATAACACTTCTGTTCTTCACCGGCCCGTAATACGCCTCAAATCTTTGCCGGATGTCCTTTTGATATGCCTCATCAAAATAACGGTCGGTATAACTATTCCCAAGTGCCTGTACAATTTCCTTGTTTTCTATTCGCATCGCCGACATAAAATACGGACGACAATATGGACTGCTCACCGTAACGAGATCGTAATTTTTATATACATTTCCTTTATAGTATAGCGGAATATCATCCTCCGCATCATAGCCAAACTTTTTGAATGCGCCGCACCCATGCCACAGCTGGATCACCGTTGTGTCCTTTCGTTTCCTGCACGATGCCACAGGCAGAAAATTGTCCTGCAAAATTACAAACCGTGACCGCGCATACACCCTCATAAATGCGAGCATTTTTTTCATACCACCGACTGTGCCAAGTGTTTCTAAGTTGAAAAAACAGGTTGTGACACGATATCCACGTGTCATAAGTGCATCCATAAGCCGCTGCATCTGTTCCGGACACTGTTCCTTATGCGCATCCGCAAACACAACGGAATGCGGTATAACCTTCTTTCGCCGATGCCATGCATAACAGACCGGAAACAATATATGCTGCGCTATCATTTTTAAAATCTGTTTTCCGTAAAATCCTATCATTATTTTGTCATCTCTTCATAAATCGGAGCAACCTCGGAGATATCCCCGTAAGCTTTCAGTTCCCCATGCTCTAAAATCATCGCTTTATTGCAAATACGCTTTACCTGTTCGAGATTGTGTGACACGAACAGAACCGTAATCCCGGTATTCATCATATCCACCAGCTTCTTTTCACTTTTTTTCCGGAATTTTGCATCTCCTACAGACAACACCTCATCCAGTATCAAAATATCCGGGCAGACCACAGTCGCAATGGAAAAGCCGAGTCTTGCCTTCATACCGGAAGAATAATTTTTAAGCGGAACATCAATAAATTTCTCCAGCTCGGAAAACCGTACGATCTCATCATACTTTTCTTCCATGAATTTTCTGGAATGTCCAAGCACTGCGCCATACAGGAAAATATTTTCGGCTCCGGTATACTGCATATCAAATCCGGCACCAAGCTCAATCATCGGTGCCAGCACACCCTCGCGGGAGACCTCCCCCTCAGTCGGTTTAAACACACCCGCAATCACCTTCATAAGCGTCGATTTTCCGGCGCCGTTTAATCCGAGAATTCCAACCCGGTCGCCCTGCTTCACGGTAAAGCTTATATCTTTCAGCGCCCAGAATTCCGAATACTTCATATCCCGCTTAATCAGCTTGATAAAATATTCCTTCATACTGTCCAGTTTTTCTTTATTCAAATGAAACCGCATCCCGACATGAGACAGCGTGATAACATCCTTTTTGGACTGTTCCATACAGTTTTCCTCCATGTATCCTACAAATGCAGGATAAATTCATCCTGCTTTTTATTGAAAAAGATGCCTCCAACCACAATGCACACAAGCGCAAACACAAGTGCATAAACAAGCATATGCATATCCATGCTTTCTCCGAATATGCAGCTTCTGAAATTCGAAA
>JBJEMZ010000004.1:18407-21473 GCA_051879935.1 Wujia sp. | reverse complement strand
AGAGGCGGTTGCCTATGTAAATCGTTTTTTACTCACGGATATCGAACATAAGCAGCGTTTTTACGATGCAAAATCAAGACTGCAGGAATATGTGCAAAAGCATAGGCAGACACTTGCTTATGAATTATTGTCCGAGACCGGACCGGATCATGATAAGCAGTTTACCGTCCGGGTTTTGATAGACGGAAAAGAGATGGCAAGAAAGACGGCACATTCCAAAAAGACAGCAGAACAATATGCAGCCTATGAGGTGCTCGAGACACTGTCGGATGAAAATGCGCCGGCAGATATAAAAAAGAAAGATTAGATGGTAAGGTAACGTATGTATTTAAAGAGCATAGAAGTATATGGATTCAAATCCTTTGCGAATAAAATCATTTTCAAATTTAATAATGGTATAACCGGTATCGTGGGACCGAACGGTTCCGGAAAAAGTAATGTTGGAGATGCTGTGCGCTGGGTGCTTGGAGAACAGAGTGCCAAGCAGCTTCGTGGCGCAAAGATGGAGGATGTCATCTTCTCCGGTACAGAGCTTCGAAAGCCGCAGGGCTCGGCGTATGTTGCAATCACCCTTGACAATAGTGACCATAGCCTGCCGATTGACTACAATGAGGTGACAGTTGCGAGACGAGTATATCGTTCCGGTGAGAGCGAATATCTGATAAACGGAACGGTGAGCCGTCTGAAAGATGTCAATGCGCTGTTTTTTGATACCGGTATCGGTAAAGAGGGGTACTCCATTATCGGACAGGGACAGATTGAGCGGATTTTGTCCGGTAAGCCGGAGGAACGACGGGAGCTGTTTGATGAGGCTGCCGGTATTGTAAAATATAAGAAGAATAAGGCGGCAACCGAGAAATCTCTTGAGAACGAGCGTGCCAATCTGTCACGTGTAAAGGATATTTTAGGGGAGCTTGAAAAACAGGTCGGACCTTTGAAGGAGCAGTCGGAGACCGCAAGAAAATACCTGATTTTCAAGGATGAGCTGAAAAAACTGGATATCAATGCGTTCCTGCTTGATGTGGATGATAATAAGGAAAAACTGACTTCCTTTGAGGAAAAGCTTTCGATTGTTGAGGAGGACAGTGCAAGGCTTAAGGATGAGTTTGATGCTGCGAAAGAGGAATATGAGCGCATCGAGGAACAGCTTGAGGCCTACAATCAGAAGATTGATGATGAAAAAAATGAAATACATGAAAAGAAGCTCAATAATCAGCGTCTCGAGGGAGAGAGCAATGTAATCGAACAGCAGATTTTATCCTACCGGCAAAACGAAGCCGGATTATTGGAGCAGATTGAAAAAGAGAATCAGACATTGGAAAAACAGCGTGCGGATCTTTCGAAGCTGTATGAGGACAAGGAAGGGCTCGATGAGAAGCTTGATGCGGCAGATGATGTACTGGATGAGGCGAAGTCCCATTATGATGCATTGGAGCAGGCTATCGCACGGAAGGAACGGGAAATCGAGGATTCCAAGAGTGATATTATCGAATGCTTAAATGAGGGCGGTACATTAAAGGCAAAGGTCGGTCGTTACGATACGATGCTTGAAAATATCAATCTCCGGAAGACAGAGTTAAACCAGCGTTTTCTGGAATATAAGAGTGAAGAAGAGAAGGCGGCCATCGAAAAAGAACAACTTGTGGCAGGAATTCACGAGCTTGAAAATGAACTCGAGGAAAATAATGGCAAGCATGCAGCCGTTCAGCAGATTATCGCAGACCACAGCGCAAAGTTAGAGGAGCACAGACGTGGTATAACGGAGACGAGCAACCAGATTGTCAGCCTGAAATCCAAAAAGGAAGCGCTTCGAAACCTGACAGAGCGTTACGAGGGGTACGGCAACAGTATCCGTCGTGTCATGGAGAAAAAGAATGATAATCCGAAGATTATCGGTGTTGTTGCGGATATCATGCAGGTGGATAAGCGCTATGAGACGGCGATTGAGACCGCGCTTGGTGGAAGCATCCAGAACATTGTCACTGAGGATGATAAAACGGCAAAGGATATGATTGCTTATCTGAAGGAAAACAAGTATGGACGTGCAACCTTTCTGCCGATTCAGTCCATTGTGGACCGTTCCGGAATTGCCGCAGATGTAAAGCGGGAGACCGGTGTAATCGGAGCTGCATCCGAGCTGGTAAGCTATGATAACCGTTTTACATCTATCATCGGACATCTGCTTGGAAGAATCGTTGTGGTAGATCATATTGATCATGCCATGGCACTTGCAAAGAAATATAAGCAGAGTCTTCGAATTGTAACCTTAGAGGGTGAATTGATCAATCCGGGCGGAGCACTGACCGGAGGGGCATTCAAGAATTCTTCCAATCTGCTTGGACGTAAGCGGGAGCTTGAGGAAATCGACAAACAGATTGAGACATTAAATGTCCAGCTTTCGGAACATAAGAATCAGATTACGTTTTTGACGGAGGACCGTGAGAAGCAAAAGGAAATCCGGGATTCGTTGAATGAGGTGATTCAGAATCTGAGTATCCGGCTCAATACATACACGCTGAATCGCGAACAAATCGAAGAAAAGCTTTCCGAGCTTTCAAAAGGCTTTGCGAGTATCGGACGGGAAAATAATGAGCTTTCACATCAGATTGAAGAAATTAATGCCAATAAGCAGGAATTAAAGGAAAATAATCAGAAGCAGGAAGATGCAATTCATGCGTTAGAAGCAAGGATTGAAGAGCTTGAAAAAGAGGTTGCTGCTGACAAGGAGGAGCTTGCAAAGGCATCCGAGAAGATTCATGCATTGAATCTTGAGTTTAACACGGTACAGCAGCAATATGAATTCCTGATGCAGAATATTCACCGTATTAAGTCGGAGGAGCAGTCTGCAAAGGAGAATCTGCAGATGCTTAAGCTGAAATTAAGCAGCGGCAATTCTGAGGTTGCCGAGCTTACAACCCGTATTGAGAGCTTAAAGCAGCAGCTTGAGGAAAATATCCGGATTATTGCAGTGAAAGAGAAAAAGCTGGAGGAGCTTATCGCCGGTAAGGATTCGTTAAATGACAGTCACAAGGAGTTCTTTGCAAAGCGGGAGGCACTTTCCGAGCA
>JBJEMZ010000004.1:9545-18307 GCA_051879935.1 Wujia sp. | reverse complement strand
CGTTAAATGACAGTCACAAGGAGTTCTTTGCAAAGCGGGAGGCACTTTCCGAGCAGATAAACGGACTGGATAAATCGGCATTTAAGATTAATGCGTCGATTGAGAAATTGTCGGAACAGGCGGAAAGTCTGAACAATTATATGTGGGAAGAATATGAGCTTACCTACAATCTGGCACTTGATTACAAGGATGCCGGATTTGATGATATCGCATCGCTCAAGCGGGAAATCAGTGCAGTCAAAAGCAAAATCAAACAGCTTGGTGATGTAAACGTCAATGCGATTGAGGATTACAAACAGGTATCGGAGCGGTATGAGTTCCTGAAGGGACAGCACGACGATATCTGTAAGGCAGAGGCAAATCTCGTCAACATTATTGCCGAGCTTGACCGTGCGATGCGGGAGCAGTTTGCGGAGAAATTCAAAGAAATCCGTATCATGTTCTCCAAAGTATTCAAGGAGCTGTTTGGCGGAGGAAAGGCGGACCTTGAGCTTGTGGATGAGGAGGATATCCTTGAGACAGGTATCAAGATTATCGCGCAGCCGCCTGGAAAGAAGCTTCAGAATATGATGCAGTTATCCGGTGGAGAAAAGAGCTTGACAGCCATCTCGTTGTTGTTTGCAATACAGAGCTTAAAGCCATCTCCATTCTGTCTGCTTGATGAGATTGAGGCAGCTCTGGATGATTCTAATGTAAAGCGGTTTGCAAGGTATCTTTCCAAGCTGACAAAGGATACGCAGTTTATTGTAATCACGCACAGAAAAGGAACTATGGAGGCGGCAGATATTCTGTATGGTATTACGATGCAGGAAAAGGGTGTTTCGACACTTGTATCTGTCAATATGATAGAAAATGAACTAGATGATTAATAAAATGATACAGGAGGTGACGTGATGGGTTGGTTTACAAAGAAAGAAAAGACGGAAGGCTTTTTCGCGAGACTTAAGGAAGGACTTACGAAGACGCGGAACAACATTTCCGAGAGCTTCAATAACCTATTCAAGGCAAGTGAATTGGATGATGATTTCTACGAGGAACTTGAGGAAACACTCGTGATGTCGGATATGGGATACGAGACAACGGAACGTATCGTGGACGATTTAAAAGCGCGCGTTAAGGAAGAACATATCAAAGAGGCGCAGGCGTGCAAGGATCTTGTCATCAACATTATACGGGATCAGATGCAGGTGGATGAGACGGCATATGATTTTGAGGATAAGAAAACAGTAATACTTGTCATCGGTGTAAATGGTGTCGGCAAGACGACGTCTATCGGAAAACTTGCGGCACAGTACAAGGCAAGAGGCAAGAAAGTTTTGATGGCGGCGGCGGATACATTCCGTGCGGCTGCGATTGACCAGTTAAAGACGTGGGCAAACCGTGCGGGAGTTGATATCATTGCGCAAAATGAGGGGGCAGATCCGTCTGCTGTTGTATATGATGCAGTTGCTGCGGCAAAGAGCAGAAATACGGATATTCTTCTGATTGATACGGCGGGACGTCTGCACAATAAGAAAAATCTGATGGATGAGCTTGCGAAGATGCGAAGAATCATCACAAAGGAATACCCGGAAGCAAATGTGGAGTCCTTGATTGTATTGGATGGTACAACCGGACAAAACGCTTTAGAGCAGGCAAGACAGTTTAGTTCAGTTACGGAAATAAACGGTATTATCATCACCAAGCTGGATGGAACGGCAAAGGGTGGTATTGCCATAGCCATTCAGTCTGAGTTAAATGTTCCGGTTAAGTATATCGGCATCGGTGAGAAGATAGAGGATTTGCAGCGCTTTGATCCGAACAGCTATGTGACAGCGCTGTTTTCGGATTTTGATATGCGCTCGGACATCGAAATCATTGTAGATGAGGATATCGAACAGATTCCGAAGGATGACGACTTATTTGATATGTAGAGAAAGAAGGAAGAAAAATGGCAGAAAAAAATAACACACAGACGGAAGCAAGTGAGAAGAAGCTGACACTTGATAAATTTGAACAGGCGTATGACATTGTGAAGCAGGTAACAAGACCGACTGCGCTGATTGAAAGTGAATTTTTCTCTCAGAATTGTGGGAACAAGGTATACTTAAAGCCTGAAAATATGCAGGTGACCGGTGCCTATAAGATTCGTGGTGCGTACTATAAGATCAGTACACTTTCGGATGCGGATCGTAAAAAAGGTCTGATTACGGCATCTGCCGGCAATCATGCACAGGGTGTCGCATATGCGGCTAAGGCATATGGAGTTAAGGCAACGATTGTTATGCCGACATCAACACCGCTTATTAAGGTAAATCGTACGAAGGCTTATGGTGCGGAGGTTGTACTGTTCGGAGATGTCTATGATGATGCCTGCCAGTATGCTTTGAAGCTTGCGGAGGAAAAAGGCTATACCTTTATTCATCCGTTTGATGACTTGGACGTTGCAACCGGTCAGAGTACGGTTGCAATGGAGATATTAAAGGATCTTCCGTTTGTTGATATTATATTAGTTCCGGTCGGTGGCGGCGGACTTGCAACCGGTGTGTCCACACTTGCAAAAATGCTGAATCCGAACATCCGGGTGATTGGCGTGGAGCCTGCCGGAGCTGCCTGCTTAAAGGAATCGTTTGCAAATGATGCGGTTACAACACTTACGGCAGTTGACACAATTGCAGATGGAACGGCGGTTAAGACACCGGGAACCAAAATTTTCCCGTATCTGAAAGAAAATCTGGATGATATTATCACAGTAGAGGACAGCGAACTGATTGTTGCCTTTCTGGATATGCTTGAAAATCATAAGATGCTTGTCGAAAACAGCGGTCTGCTCACAGTTGCGGCATTGAAGCATTTAGAGCCGAAGGGACAGAAGGTTGTCAGCATCTTAAGCGGTGGTAACATGGATGTTATTACATTTTCCTCTGTTGTACAGCACGGTCTGATTGCCCGAAGCAGAATCTTCACGGTATCGGTACTGCTTCCGGATAAGCCGGGTGAACTTGAGCGCGTGGCAGGTGTGATTGCGGGACAAAACGGAAATATCATCAAGCTTGAACACAATCAGTTTGTAACGATAAACCGAAACTCTGCTGTGGAGCTTGTGATTACAATTGAAGCGTTCGGACCGGAGCATAAGGAACAGATTTTGAGTGTATTAAGTGATGAGGGCTATCGCCCAATCGAAAAGAAACCGAAGGCGATTTTTTAGATGAAACATATATATATGGCGGTAGATCTTGGAACTACCATGATTGACAGTTGTATAATGGATGCGGAAAATGGGGATATAATATCCAGACGAAGTATGAAAAATCCCCAGAGATTATATGGCAGTGATGTCATAAACCGGATTCTGACAGTCAAGCGGGATATCGCATTTCTCGTTACACTCCGGGAACAAGCGGTTTTGGCGCTTCGTCAGTCTCTTTTGGAAATGCTTTCGGACCGTGAAAAATGCGTCGCACACACACCGGAGGAACATGAAAATGTCCGGTTAGACGGCATCTCCATCGCAGGAAACACAACGATGATCAGTATCCTGCTCGGACTTGATGTATCGGATATGGGTGAGGCTCCGTTTCCGACAGCCTTGCATGAAAGTGTGATTTTGTCATATAATGAATTGTTCTCGGAAGAAGATATCGCATCTTTTGCGGAGGATTACCCGGAGCTTTTTTCCGAGGATTGTACAGTTTATCTGACCGGATGCAGCAGCGCCTTTTTAGGCGGTGATGTACTAAGCGGTGTTTTATATCTGGAAAAATGCATGCTTTCCCAGGTGCCGAAACGATATCTCTTTTTGGACCTTGGTACAAACGGCGAGATGGTGTTGAAGGATAATGACCGCTATTTTGCAACAAGTACGGCCTGCGGTCCGGCATTTGAAGGTTGTGCAAGAAAACAGCACGCCTATGGAAACAGTCTTTTGGAAGCGATTGCACTTGGCAGGAGACTGGAAAAAATTGATGCAAATGGTGCCCTTTCGGATGAATATCTGGAAAGCGGGATTGTGATTCACGGCATTCAGATTACATCCGAGATTTTACAGGCTATTATGCTGGCAAAGGCGGCAGTGTATGCCGGAATTATCTGTCTGATTCGGGCGGCAGGTCTTTCGGTATCGGATATCGAACAGGTATATATTGCCGGAGGATTTGGATTTTATATGAATCCGCAGGATGCGGTTTCACTCGGGATGCTTCCGCGTGAGTTTTTATCCAGGATTGTTGTAGTCGGAAATACATCCCTGCTTGGTGCCGAGAGACTTCTTACAGATGAGAAAGCCTCTATACAATTTGAGGATTACAGAACAAAGCTTCATGTACTGAATCTGGCAAATACCGAAGGATTTCAGGATTGCCTGATGGATGCATGCAACTTTTCCGGATAATAAATTACAAACCTTGTGAGGCAATGTATGTCCAAGCGCGCATTCAAATTAAAACTGATTCATTCCTTTTATGAGATGGTTCTGCATAGACAATCTGATGCACCCATCTGTCATGGAAGTGATATCTCCAGGTTTCAACCGGCGGATACAACCCATGACATCCGAAAGGTGAACGCGGTGCATGCACATATGAATATGCCGGCCCTTGAAACATTTATAAAGCAGTTATCGGAGGATAAACGTGTCAAGCTTGCCGGAATTGCTGTTATGAAGGACGGAAGGCTGGTTGCGGAGGAATATGTCCCTCCGTACAAAAAGGGCTATCGGCATGTGACATTTTCCATGTGCAAATCTGTCGTGTCGATGGCGGTTGGTATTGCGATATCCGAAGGCTTGTTTTCACTCTCAGACCGGCTATGTGATTTGTTTCCCGAATATACGGGATTGTTTACAAAAAAGGCAATGAAGAAGATTACTGTGAAGCATCTTCTTACCATGACGGCAGGTGTGAAATTTGATGAGATCAGTTGTTATTTTGCAGAGGACTGGTGTAAAGCATTTATAGGCAGTGAGGTCGGGTTTGAGCCCGGCACGGAGTTTGCATATAACAGCTTAAATTCCTATATGTTGGTTGCCCTGATTACAAAAAAAGCCGGATGCAGCCTGATGGAATATTTAAATCCCCGTTTGTTTTTGCCCCTTGGCATCACAGATGTCACATGGGATACCTGTCCGATGGGAATCGAGCGGGGCGGCTGGGGCATGAAGCTTTCTCTGCAGGATATGTTGAAGCTTGGAAAACTGTATCTGGATGAGGGAGCAATCACTGTCAATGGTGTGAAAAAACAGCTTGTTCCGAAGGCGTGGATTTTGGAATCGACAAAACCGCATGTCCGATTTCGGGATAAAATGGTTACCGAAGGCTACGGATATCATATCTGGTGCCTGAAGGATGGCGCGATTTTGTTTAATGGTGTATTTGGGCAGAATGTCTATATCAATCGTGAGAAAAATATGGTGATTGCCTGTATGGCGGGTGGTTATGAGCTGTTCCCGGAAGGACATCTCGTTTCCCGGATTTGTCAGTTTGTATCGAACGAGAGTCACTTCAAACGACATAGGATCCGCACGATACGGCAACTGCTTGCCAAAAAAATTGTAAAGAAACAAACGCATTACAAAGCTGGCAGGAAAGACCATGCGCAAAGAGAGGCAATTTTTCGGCAGTTAAAGCCTTATATCGATAAAACCTTTTATATAAAAGAATATGCATCGAGTATTTTGCCGATTGCAAACCAGCTTTTTTATTCTGATTATACAACCGGAATCGAGGGACTTATGCTGCAGTTTCGGGATGGAAAGCTGCGTGTTTATCTGCGTGAAAATGATACAACCTATGCGTTAAATGTAGGATATACAAAGCAGACGCCGTATATCTATCAGATTATGAACATTCACGGCAAGGAAATGCCGGTAGCTGTCGGCTGTGAGGTGACGGAAGATTCTTCCGGATGTGAGTTATTGCTGAAGATTTATTATTTGGAGGAGATTGCGAACAAAATTATCCGGCTTAAGTTCGACCGTAAGCATCTGTATATGCAGGCGGTTGACAGCCCGAATATGTCGCAGTTTTTACAGAAATTATATGGCGAAGATATGATGCAGCGGACAAAGAAGCTTGGAAAGCTGAAACAGTCCGTCGTTTTAAATACGAAACTTAAGAAAGTGTTGTTCCCATCCTGTGTCGGAACAACGAGAGAATAGCTATGAAGATGATGACAATTGCCAGCGGAAGCAGCGGAAACTGCACATTTGTTGGCAGCGATGGAACCGGCATTTTAGTCGATGTCGGAATCACGAAAAAGAAAATAAATGACAGCCTGAATGATGTCGGATTGGATTTGTCCGATATCAAAGGAATCCTGATTACACATGAGCATATTGACCATGTGCGTGCAATCGGCGTCATATCAAGAAAATATGGGATTCCGATCTATGCAACAGAGGCGACATTTGAGGAGATAAAATATATAAACAGCCTTGGAAGTCTTGATTATGGCTTGTTTCACTGCATATCGCCGGATGAGCCGTTTATGATTGGAGATATTACCGTCTCGGCACACAGCACATGGCATGATGCCGCAGATCCGGTCTGTTACAGTCTCACATGTGGGACGAAAAAGATATCAATTGCCACGGATATGGGAGGCTTTGATGACTATATGGTGCAGGCACTCAAAGATTCGGATGCCGTTTTGGTTGAGACAAACCACGATATTCGTATGCTGCAGGTCGGCCCTTATCCATATTCGCTAAAGCAGCGTATTTTAAGCAGTTATGGACATTTATGTAATGAGGCGGGAGGCAAATTAATCCGCTCCATCTTAAATGATCATATAAAGACAATTTTTCTCGGGCATATTTCCCGGGAGAATAATTTGCCGGAGCTAGCCGTTGCGGCGGTTTCGGCGGAGCTGGATGGAAATCCGTACACAAAGGATGTGAGGGACTTTCATCTGCAGGCGGCACACAGAGAACTACATAGTGCATTGCTTGACATATAAACGTATTTTATTACACGGAGGAAAATAACCATGAAAAAAACAATCATTACAGTTGTAGGCAAGGACAGAGTCGGAATTATCGCAAAGGTGTGTGTATATCTTGCGCAGAACAATATCAACATTCTGGATATCGCACAGACAATCGTTGACGGCTACTTCAACATGATGATGGTCGTAAATGCGGAGAACGCATCAAAGGATCATGACCGGATTGCAGAGGAATTAAAGGATATCGGAGATGAGCTTGGCGTACAGATCAAGGCACAGCAGGAAGAAATCTTTGATATGATGCACAGATTATAATCCGACCTGCAATTCCATATAGAAATCAAATTGATTGAGAGATAATATGAGGTAGACATATGATTAGTATTAACGAAGTAATAGAAACAAATGCAATGATTTCAAAGATGAATCTGGATGTGCGTACCATCACGATGGGTATCAGCCTGCTTGACTGTGTCGGCGGCACTCTGGAGGCAACCTGTGACAATATCTACAACAAGATTACAACACTTGCGAAGGATCTTGTAAAGACCGGTGAGGAAATCTCAAAGAAATATGGCATCCCGATTGTAAACAAGCGTATTTCTGTGACACCGATTGCCCTGGTGGGCGGTTCTGTCTGTAAGACAAGTGATGATTTTGTGGAGATTGCACGCACCCTTGACCGTGCGGCAAATACAGTCGGCGTAAACTTTATCGGCGGATACTCCGCCCTTGTGTCAAAGAGTATGACAAAGGCGGATGAGCTGTTGATTCGCTCGATTCCAAAGGCACTTGCCGAGACCGGTAAGGTGTGCAGCTCGGTCAATACCGGTTCCACCAAGACCGGTATCAATATGGATGCCGTAAAGCTGATTGGCGAGATTATATTGGAGACAGCAGAGCTTACAAAAGAGCAGGATTCCATCGGATGTGCAAAGTTCGTAGTATTTTGCAATGCACCGGATGACAATCCGTTTATGGCAGGTGCTTTTCATGGTGTGACAGAGGCAGATTGTGTCATAAATGTCGGTGTCAGCGGCCCGGGTGTTGTAAAGGCAGCAATTGAGAGCGTGCGCGGCGAGAATTTTGAAGTGCTCTGTGAGACGATTAAAAAGACAGCCTTTAAGATTACACGTGTCGGACAGCTTGTGGCAAAAGAAGCATCCGAGCGTCTTGGCGTACCGTTTGGTATTATCGACCTTTCACTTGCACCAACACCTGCGGTAGGTGATAGTGTCGGGGAAATCTTAGAAGAAATCGGTCTGGAATTTTCCGGTGCGCCGGGAACAACGGCTGCACTTGCAATGTTAAATGATCAGGTGAAAAAGGGTGGTGTCATGGCATCCTCGTATGTCGGTGGTCTGTCAGGCGCATTTATTCCGGTCAGTGAGGACCAGCGCATGATTGATGCCGTACAGGCAGGTGCGCTTTCCATCGAAAAGCTTGAGGCTATGACCTGTGTCTGCTCTGTCGGACTTGATATGCTTGCAATTCCGGGTGACACAAAGGCAACCACCATCTCCGGTATTATCGCAGATGAGATGGCACTGGGTATGGTGAACCAGAAGACAACGGCTGTTCGTATCATTCCGGTCATCGGCAAGACGGTGGGGGATAAGGCGGAATTTGGCGGACTGCTCGGCTATGCGCCGATTATGCCGGTAAATCAGTTCTCCTGTGATGCATTTATCAATCGTGGCGGCAGAATCCCGGCACCAATTCACAGCTTTAAAAATTAGTAGGTAGATTATGGGTAGATTAGCACTTCCGGAGCGGGTTTTGATGCAGATTGAGAAACCTGCCCGCTATATAGGCAATGAAGTTAATATGGTTCAAAA
>JBJEMZ010000004.1:0-9445 GCA_051879935.1 Wujia sp. | reverse complement strand
GACTGGCTTGCAATCACGATTCAGTATGAGATGTGTTATACGAATATCCTGCAGGTCATCGATCTGTCCGGGATTCCATTGCTTGCAAAGGAGCGGACAAAGGAACACCCGATTGTTATCGGCGGCGGTCCGTGTACAGTTAATCCGGAGCCGATGGCAGATTTCTTCGATATCTTTTATATCGGGGAGGGTGAGACAAGCTATGATGCGCTTTTGGATTTGTACAAAGAATATAAATATTCAGATATGACGCGGGAGATGTTTTTGCGTAAAGCATCCAATATCCCGGGTATCTATGTGCCGTCAATGTACGAGGTAAGCTACAAAGAAGATGGAACGATTGCTTCCGTGACACCGCGGTATCCGGATGTTCCTGCACGGATTAAACGTCAGGTCGTTGTTGATTTTGAACATGTTTCCTATCCGATGAAGCCGGTTGTCCCGTATATCCGTGCAACCCAGGATAGGGTATGCTTAGAGATTATGCGTGGCTGTATCCGTGGCTGCCGGTTTTGTCAGGCGGGGATGATTTACCGCCCGACGAGACAGAAAAATGTGGAGATGTTAAAAGCGTATGCCCGGACAATGCTGGATAATACCGGATACGAAGACATCTCCCTTAGCTCCCTTAGCTCCAGTGACTATGAGCAGCTTGACGAATTACTAAACTATCTTATATCCCTGAAGGATACCGATCATGTGAATGTATCCCTGCCGTCCCTTCGAATTGATGCTTTTTCGCTGGATGTGATGAGCAAGGTGCAGGATATACGAAAGTCCTCCCTGACATTTGCTTCCGAGGCAGGAACGCAGCGTCTCCGGGATGTCATCAACAAGGGAATTACGGATGAGGATTTGTTAAATGGAAGCAGACAGGCGTTCCTCGGTGGCTGGGATAAGGTAAAGCTTTATTTTATGCTGGGACTCCCGACGGAGACAGATGAGGATTTATATGGCATTGCAGACCTTGCGGAGCGTATATCCGAGGTGTATTTTGATACGGTGCCAAAGGAAAAACGAAATGGAAGGGTCATGATCAATGCGTCGGCATCGTATTTTGTGCCGAAGCCGTTTACCCCGTTTCAGTGGGCACCGATGATACTTCCGGATGAATTTATCAGGCGGGCGCGTTATGTGAAGGATTCTTTTGCAAAACAGCGGAATAAGAAAAGTTTGAAGTTTGTGTATCACGATGCCGGAATTTCGATTTTGGAGGGCGTGTTTGCCCGGGGTGACCGGAGACTTTGCCCTGTGATTCTGGATGTATACAAACATGGAGCCATATTCGATGCATGGACCGAGTATTTTGATATGCAGCGTTACGAGGATGCATTTGCAAAATACGGTGTGGATATCACATTTTACACGTCAAGAACACGGGAAGATGATGAGGTATTCCCGTGGGAGCATATCGATGCCGGTGTGAGCCGTGCATTTTTATTAAAAGAGTGGAAAAGGGCACAAAAGGGCGAGACGACAGGAAACTGCCGCATGAACTGCTCCGGCTGTGGCTCGGCGGTATACGGAGGAGGTGTCTGTGTTGAAGCTAAGAATTAAGTACACAAAAACCGGTGTGCTTCGGTTTATCGGACACTTAGATGTCATGCGTTTCTTCCAGAAGGCGATTCGACGGGCAAAGCTTTCTGTATCATATTCCAAAGGTTTTTCACCGCATCAGATGATATCCTTTGCCGCTCCGATGCCCCTTGGTATGACATCCGAGGGGGAGTACTTTGACGGAGAATTCGACTCTGTCACATCCACGGAGGATATGAAAGCCCGGTTAAATGCGACGATGCCTCCGGAGATTCAGGTAGTTGATATCATAAAGCTGCCGGATGATGCAAAACCATCCATGGCGATTGTAACCGCATCGGATTATTATATCTATAAAAATGAGGAATGTGAAAACGATACGATGCCGGAGCTATTAAAGGCACTTGCCGGATTTGCCGGGCAGGACACGGTGGAGATCGTAAAGAAGACAAAATCAAAGGAAGCGGTATCGGATATCCGGCCGCTCATCTACGATATCCATGCATATAAGGATGGAATCTATATGCTGCTTGCTTCCGGCAGCAAGGACAACTTAAAGCCGGAGCTTGTGACGGAGGCACTCTGCCAGTATGCCGGATGCCCATATAACCGGTATGATTACCGGATTCACAGGCTGGAGACCTATATGGGGGAGAAGGATCATTTACAGTCGCTGCTTGAGAGTGGAGAAAGATTCTAAGAGATGAAACAATTTGTTTTGACAAAAATTAAAAATAGAGATACCGGATTTTTATTTGAGGATGGAAAGCCGATGGAAATCCGGTGCTATGATGAAAAAAGCATGCTCGGCAATATTTATGTCGGGCGTGTTTCCAATCTGGTAAAAAATATCAATGCGGCGTTTGTGGATATCCAAAAGGGTGAGAGTGCGTATTTATCTCTGGAGGATTACAAAGGTGCTCCGCTAAAAATCGGCGATTTGCTTGTGGTGCAGGTCATTCGTGAGAAGATGAAGACAAAGCGGCTTGCTGTGACGGCATCGGTTTCCATGCAGGGAGAATATGCGGTTGTGGGACTTCAGACAACCTGCGGGGTATCCGCGAAAATTACGGAAAAAAACCGCAGGAATGAATTGAAGACACTTCTTCAGGATACACTTTCGGAAGCGGTTTTGCGGTCGGACGCGAAAACAGAACTGGATTCGTTTCTCGGTGGCATGCTTTCTTTCGGCGGCATCGTGCGTACGCAGGCGGAAATGGCGGAGAATGAAACGATTGTGCAGGAGATAGAAACACTTACGGCATCTCTGCTTGCAATTTTAAAGCAGGCAGTCTATGCGCCGCAGTATACCTGTCTGTATCATAATGAGGCAGAATATATAGTGGATGCAAAGCATTTTCTCATGCAGGGGGATGTGGAGATACTCACGGATATTTCGGATATTACAGAGGCATTGCCGACAGTAAAGCTTTATGAGGATTCGTATTCGCTTGCGTTATGTTTCTCTTTGGAAACGGTTTTGGAAAAGGCGCTTAACAAACGTGCTTATTTAAAGTCCGGCGGTTATCTTGTCATAGAACCGACGGAGGCGATGATCGTCATCGATGTAAACAGCGGAAAGTCCATAAAGGGAAAGCAGGCAGAGGAGCAGTTCTTTAAAATCAATCTGGAGGCAGCAAAGGAGATTGCAAGACAGCTTCGCCTTCGGAACCTTTCCGGCATGATCCTGATTGATTTTATCAGCATGAAGGAGGAAGAACATAACCGGGCACTTTTGCAGAGTCTTGCAGATTTTGCTGCATCGGACCCGGTACGTGTGAGCGTCGTTGATATGACAAGGCTCGGACTGGTTGAGTTGACAAGGCAGAAGTGTAAAAAACCGCTTCATGAGGTGTTTGCGGATACACTTTCATAAATTTTAGATTTTAGTTGACAATAATTTACCAAAGTGTTATATTATCTGAGTGTGCCGCACAGTGAGGTCGAAGTCTGTAATTTTACAGCACCGAAACTGGCGAGTAATGATAATAGGAGGAAACCATATGTACGCAATTATAGCAACAGGCGGAAAGCAGTACAAGGTAGCTGAAGGAGATATCATTAAGGTAGAGAAGCTTAATGCTGAGGAAGGCTCAGAAGTATCATTCGATGTAGTTGCAGTGAATACTGACAAGGATGTACTTTGTGGTGATGCTTGCAAGAGCGCATCTGTAAAGGCAACAGTTCTTGGCGAAGGCAAGGGCAAGAAGGTTGTCGTTTACAAGTACAAGAGAAAGACCGGCTATCACAAGAAGCAGGGTCACAGACAGCCGTTTACTCAGGTTAAGATTGAAGCAATCAATGCTTAATAAACCATGATACAGGCAGTGTTTTATAAGGATTCGGAGCAGTATCGCGGGTTTTCCGTATCGGGACATGCAGGGTATGAAAAGAAGGGCAGAGATATTATCTGTGCATCGGTTTCAACCCTCGTCATCAATACGGTCAATGCGATTGAGACACTAACCGCGAATACCGGTGTGTGTGAACAGGATGGTTCCGGATGTATAAGATTTAAATTCTCATCGGATTGCGATGAAAAAGGACAATTATTGATTCAGGCTCTGGATATGGGACTTACAAACATATCGAAGGAGTATGGAAAAAAGTATTTGCAAGTACACTACAAGGAGGTGTAACGAACTATGTTAAGAATGGATTTACAGTTCTTTGCTCATAAGAAGGGTGTTGGTTCTACAAAGAACGGCAGAGATTCTGAGGCTAAGAGACTTGGCGCAAAGAGAGCAGACGGACAGTTTGTAAAGGCTGGTAATATTTTATACAGACAGCGTGGAACTAAGATTCATCCTGGTGTAAACGTTGGTATCGGCGGTGACGACACATTATTTGCACTTGTAGATGGTGTTTTACGTTTTGAAAGAAAGGGTAGAGATAAGAAGCAGGCTTCTGTATACCCTGTAGAGTCAGCTGAGTAAGAAAGCAAAAGAAGGCCGGGATATGGAATCCCGGCTTTTCTAAATTGTGGATTAAAACGGATATGGAGGAATCCCATGTTTGCAGATAGAGCGAAAATATTTATAAAGTCAGGAAAAGGCGGTGACGGCCATGTCTCCTTTCGGCGTGAGTTATATGTGCCGGATGGAGGTCCGGACGGCGGCGACGGCGGTGACGGCGGCGATGTAATCTTTGTGGTCGATCCGGGGGTAAATACACTCACGGATTTCAGACATGTCCGTAAATATGTGGCAGAAGACGGAGAAGAAGGCGGAAAACGAAATTGTCACGGGGCAAATGGAAAGGATATCATCCTAAAGGTACCTGCCGGAACGGTGGTAAAGGATGCGGAAACCGGAAAAGTGATTCTGGATATGTCCAACAAAACGGATCCGGTCACTCTTTTAAAGGGTGGTCGCGGTGGAAAAGGCAATCGACAGTATGTAACGTCGGTCATGCAGGCACCGAAATATGCACAGCCGGGTAAACCGGCAAAGGAGCTTTGGGTGACATTGGAACTTAAAATGATCGCGGATGTCGGTCTGGTCGGTTTCCCGAATGTGGGAAAATCCACCTTTTTATCCCGTGTGACCAATGCGAAACCAAAGATTGCGAATTACCATTTTACAACCTTAAATCCAAACCTCGGTGTTGTGGATCTTGGAGACAAGCAGGGATTTGTGATTGCGGATATTCCGGGCATTATCGAGGGGGCATCTGAGGGTGTCGGGCTCGGTATTGAATTTTTGCGCCATATCGAGCGTACAAAGGTGCTCATTCATATTGTAGATGCCGCTTCCACGGAGGGAAGAGATCCGATTGTGGATATTGAAACTATCAACAACGAATTAAAATCCTACAACGAGGATCTGGCAAGTCGTCCGATGGTTATCGCAGCCAACAAATGTGATGCCTTGTATGGTGAAGATTACGAGACTGTGATACAATTGCTGAAGGATGAATACGAACCGAAGGGAATCCGCGTATTTCCGATATCGGCAGTGTCCGGAAAAGGTGTGGACGAACTGCTCTGGTATGTCAACAAGCTTGTAAAAGAAGCGCCGGATGAAGTTATAGAATTTGCGCCGGAGATGGATGTGGAGCTTATGGATGATCCGGAGCTTCCGTTCGAAGTGACAAAGTCCGAGGAAGAAGAGCATCTGTTTCTCGTGGAAGGTCCGCGTATCGAGCGTATGCTCGGTTATACGAACCTCGAATCCGAAAAGGGCTTTGCATTCTTCCAGAGATTCCTAAAAGAAAACGGCATCCTCGACATGCTGGAAGAACTTGGAATCGAAGAGGGCGACACCGTAAAATTGTACGGTCTTGAATTTGATTATTATAAATAGTTTTTTGAAAAAGAGGAAAAAATATGACAAGTAAGCAGAGAGCCTATTTAAAAAGTCTTGCGATGAATGAAGATACGATTATGAATATCGGCAAGTCCAGTCTGACGCCGGAGATCTGTACGGCGGTGGAAGAGGCACTTGATAAGAGAGAGCTTGTGAAAATCGGTGTCTTAAAAAACTGTATTGATGATCCTCGGGCGATTGCGGAAGCGATGGCAGAGCGTACACGCAGTCAGGTTGTACAGGTCATCGGCAAGAAGATTGTGCTGTATAAGCCGCGCAAAAAGGATCCGAAAATCGTGCTTCCAAAATAATTGCAGGAGAAAGCCGGAGGAAATTCGTATATGCAGGAACTCTTGTTCCAACAATTTCATACGATTGCAATTTTGGGAGGCACCTTTAATCCGGTGCATGTGGGGCATATAGAGATGGCAAAGCAGGTGTTAAAGCAGTATCCGGATATCGAGCATCTTTTCCTGATGCCGAATCATTTGCCCGCCTACAAAGAGGATGATGAACTGGTGTCGAAACAGGATCGTCTGGCGATGCTTTCCCTGGCAGTGTCCGGCATGGAGCGTGTCAGTGTCAGTTCATTTGAAATTGTTCAGGATGGATATACCTATACGGCAAATACATTGCGGCAGATTCGCGAGCAGAACAAAGACCTTACAATCTATTTTATAATCGGTGACGATTCTCTGTTTAGTTTTCACAAATGGTATCAGTATGAAGAGGTTATGAAGCTCTGTAACATACTGGTTATTGCAAGGGAGGAAGGCACAGAGAATGTCAGGCAATGTATAGAGCATTATAATGCACGGTATCCGTATGCGGAGTTTGCGTATGTGGAGATGCCAAAGGTTCCGGTTTCATCCAGTGAGATACGCAGGTGTTGTCAAAACGGAGAGGACATAGACGGGAAGGTGCCGGAGCCGGTTCGAGACTATATTGAGAATCATCAATTATACAAAAAAGCAAAGGGATGTGTTGATTTATGATGACAAGAGAAAAGATGGTAGCCCGGTTGAAAGGCAAAATCAATGACAGACGCCTGGAGCATTCTTACGGTGTTGAATACACGTCTGCCTGCCTTGCCATGGTGCATGGTGCGGATGTGGAAAAGGCGAGAATTGCAGGGCTTCTGCATGACTGTGCAAAGGGGCTTCCGACCAAGGACAAGCTTGAAAAAGCACGTAAGCACGGACTTCCAATCAGTAAATATGAAGAGAAAAATCCGGATATGCTGCATGCAAAGCTGGGGGCGTTTTACGCAAGATATAAATACGATGTGACCGATGAGGAGATTTTAGATGCAATCTGTTATCACACAACCGGACGTCCGAATATGTCTTTGCTTGACAAGATCATTTTTGTGGCAGATTATATCGAACCGAATCGCAGAATGCTGCCGGAGATGGAGCAGATTCGAAAGGAAGCATTTCTGGATTTGGACCAGTGTGTGATTCATATATTAAAAAATACATTGGATTATCTGCATAATACGACGTTGGAGATGGATTATATGACACAGAAGACGTATGATTACTATGTAGTAAACAAGCGGGAATTATAAACGATTTGAAAATTAAAGGAAAAAAAGATGAGTGATACAACATTATTAAAAACGGTTATAGAGGCACTGGAGGATAAAAAAGGACATGATATCCGGGTGATCCGCATCTCTGATATATCGACAATGTGCGATTATCTTGTAATTGCAGATGGTTCGAACCGGAATCAGGTACAGGCGATGTGTGATAATGTGGAAGAATATATGGCAAAAGCCGGTGCAAAGTTAAAAAATAGAGAAGGTTATGCAAATGGAGGATGGATTTTGCTCGATTATTGTGATATAATAGTCCATATATTTACTGAGGAAGAGAGAGCCTTCTATGATTTGGAACATATCTGGAGGGACGGTGAGCTAATCACATAGTCATATAGTGGGGGAATATAGGATTTGAAAAAGGAAAGTCTGATACAGGATAATTATATCAAGGTGAATCAAATTTCGGCCAGATGTATGCGCTTAATCATACTGATTCTTGCGCTAGCGTTTGGCTATTGCTATTTTACAACGGATCTTGATGATTCTATTCTGATTATTTTTTTTGCATCTGCAATTTTTGTTGCATTGATTCCGACACTTCTTATCAATATTCTAAAGTTTGATTACGCTCCGATTACGAAACATATTGTAATTATTTGTGTCTGTGTCATTGCAACGTTGATGATGACCCTGCTTTCGACCTATGCATATCCGATTATGCTGTTCCCGATTTTGCTGGCATCCCTGTATTACAATCAGACGCTTGTTTTGTTTGCGTCGCTGCTTATGTCATGCGGAATTATAATCTCGAATTTTTTGGCATTCCGATTTGAGGATATCTTTATCGGATTTCCATGCGACTCATTGGAAACGGCAATGATTACATATGCGGTTCCGCAGATTGTTATAGTATTTGGACTTTCTATCGTTGCATATTTTATTGTACAGAGAAATGCCATGATGATTAATTCCGCCATTAATATGGCAGTTACCATGCAGGATAATCAGAGTGGTCTGATTTTCTCCTTTGCAGAAATCAGTGAGAGCAAATCAAAGTTTACCGGAGAGCATATTAAGCGTGTGGCTGCTTATATGCGGGTACTTGCAAAGGCTTCCGGATTTGAAGATGACTATGTGGAGATGGTTTCCACCGCCTCTATGATGCATGATATCGGAAAGCTGATGATTAGTGAGGAGATACTGGATAAACCGGATAAGCTGACAGATGAAGAATATCAGATTATGAAAAACCATGTACTATATGGGGAGGCGTTACTTGAAAAATGTCCGGGAGAATTGATGCATCTTGCCTGTGTGCTTGCAAAAGAGCACCATGAACGGTGGGATGGAACCGGATATCTGGGTATGAAGGGGGAGGAAATCTCCTATATCAGTCGACTGATGGCGGTTTGTGATGTGTTTGATGCGCTGACATCAGATCGTTATTATAAAAAGGGATGGTCTTTGGAGGATACATTTGATGAGATAATCCGGCTGAGCGGAAAAAGCTTTGATCCTGCGGTAGTGAAGCTGTTCATTCAGCATTTTGATGAATTTAAAGCGATACATAATGCGATACCGGACAAACAAAAATACTAGAGAAAAGAGATGAAACATCGTTTATGTATAAGGTTATTAACCAGTATATGAGTAAGATTTTCCTGCAATCGGGAGAGGAAGTAAGAAAATGGCTTTGTGAACAGGTAAAGACTGTGAAAACAATCAAATCGTTTTCAGTCGCTGAGCGTGCAAAGCAGTTTGTGATTGATATGAAGCTTGAAGCGTTTTCAGTGGAGGAAGCGGCAAGGGTATTTCATGAAATACATGGAAAGCTTGCAAATCCGTATTCTTCCATCTATGTGCGTTACAACGAGGGAAAGTGTGTTCGTTACCGTTTTATCACATGCCGGGAAAATAAAGAAGGCATTTACTGTGATTTTGTATTTAGCTAGAAAGTAAAAGGTTCGCTGCAGGTAAAAGCAGCGAACCTTTTTATGTAAAACTGTTAAAATGTTCGGAAGAGACCGATTACCTTGCCGAGTATTTCCAGATGGTC
>JBJEMZ010000003.1:20720-22150 GCA_051879935.1 Wujia sp. | reverse complement strand
CCTTCATGCCGGGTTTTATCATACCCTTCTGATTCATCTCGGAAAGTGCAATCGGAATACTTGCCGAGCTCGTATTTCCGTATTCATTTAAATTTATATAAAATTTGTCCAGACTCTGCTTACATTTTTTCGCAACAGATTCAATGATACGCTTATTTGCCTGATGACACACATACAAATCGATATCGTCTGCAGATACATCAGCCAGCTCCAACAACTGTTCAATCGTTTTTGGCACCGTGCTGACAGCGAATTTGAATACATCACTGCCCTTCATATTCACATAACGGTGTTCTCCGTCATCGTTCGTACATTCAAGCACATCGTCATCGCCCTTTGTACCAAGCACACCGATATAACGATGCTCATCCGACAGTTCAACAACTGCCGCACCTGCTCCGTCTCCAAACAAAATACAGGTTCCGCGGTCTGTCATATCCAGTATCTTTGACAATGTCTCGCTTCCGATTACAAGCCCATATTTCTTCTCACTTTGAAGCAAAATACCTCTTGCAATCTGCACACCATACATAAATCCCGAGCAGGCAGCATTGATATCAAAGCATGGCATATCAGACGGAAGTCCAAGTTCCTTTTGTACCATACATGCAACGGATGGCGTCATATGATCCGGACGAATCGTTGCAACAATTACAACACCAAGTTCTTCTTTATCGATACCTGCATCCTCAATTGCCATCTTAGCCGCGGCAATTGCCATATCCTGATTTTTCTCATCGGTTACAAAATGTCTTCTGCAAATACCGGTCCGTGTCTGAATCCACTCATCGTTTGTATCTACAATTTTACTTAAATCATCGTTTGTTACTACACGTTCCGGAACATAATGTCCAAAACCGGCAATATGTAAGCCTTTTTTCATATTCATGTTATCTTCTCCCAAATTTTATATATCAAATGGTATTATAAAACCTTCAGATATTTTTCATCGATTGTTCTGAATTTCTTATAGCGGTGCTTTGCCACTTCCTCTGCACTCATTTTCGTATACTTCTCAAGCTCTTTATGAATCGCACGATCCGTTGCTTTAAATACAACCTTCGGATTTAAGTGTGCACCACCGATTGGCTCAGGAACGATATCATCAATCACACCAAACTTAAGCAGATCCTGTGCCGTAAGTTTCATCATCTCCGCAGCCTCTTCACTTCTTGAGGAATCCTTCCACAAAATAGAAGCATAGCCTTCCGGCGACAGAATAGAATAAACTGCATTCTCAAGCATCAGAACACTGTTCGCAACACCGATTGCAAGCGCACCGCCGGAGCTTCCCTCGCCGGTTACAACTGCAATGACAGGCACCTGCAACGCACTCATCTTTGCAAGATTCACTGCAATTGCATTTCCCTGGCCGTTGTTCTCTGCCTCAAGTCCCGGATATGCACCCGGCGTATCAATAAATGTAATAA
>JBJEMZ010000003.1:0-20620 GCA_051879935.1 Wujia sp. | reverse complement strand
TTGTTCTCTGCCTCAAGTCCCGGATATGCACCCGGCGTATCAATAAATGTAATAATCGGTCTGCCGAATTTCTCCGCCTGTTTCATAAGGCGAAGTGCCTTACGATACCCTTCCGGTCCCGGCATACCGAAATTACACTGCATATTCTCCGCTAAATCATTTCCCTTTCTGTGGCCGATTACCGTAACCGGCATACCATGATAAAGGGCAATTCCTCCGTAAATACTTCCATCCTCTTTTCCGAGGGCATCTCCGCGCTGCTCAAAAAAATCATCAAAGATTGCATCGACATATTCCGTAATCTTCGGACGTTTCTTATGCCGTGCAAGATAAACCTTGTCATGACTGTTCAGGTTTTTGCACATATGTATCAAATCATGACGTTCCCGCTTCAATACATAAATTTTTGCCTCATCCTTTATTTCACTCTTCAGGATTTCTTCGATCTCTTTATCAATCTCCGCGATTCTCTCATCTATCTCTTTTATCATGATTACTTACCTCTCTTTGCATGTAAACGTAATATGTGTGCGATAACCTCACGCATCTTATCACGCGGGACTATCTGATCTACAAATCCATGCTGCATCTGAAACTCAGAACGCTGGAATCCGTCCGGCAGCTTCTGCCCAATTGTCTGCTCGATTACACGCGGTCCTGCAAATCCGATTAATGCCTCCGGTTCTGCAAGTGTAATATCTCCAAGTGTTGCAAAGCTTGCCGTCACACCACCTGTCGTCGGATGTGTAAGGTAAGATATATAAAGTCCACCGTGCTGATTAAACTTCTCAATGGCAGCACTTGTCTTTGCCATCTGCATAAGCGATAGAATTCCCTCCTGCATACGCGCACCACCACTGGCTGTAAATATAATAAGCGGAAGATGCTTCCTATCTGCATATTCAACCGCATTTGTCACCTTTTCACCAACAGCCATTCCCATGCTTCCCATAAGAAATTTGCTGCTCATAACTGCAACAACCGCCTCCATACCATCTATCTTTCCGACACCGGTATAGACTGCTTCCTCAAGTCCGGTCTTTTCCTGCAAACGTTCTATCTTCTCCTCATACTCAGGCATATCAAGCGGATTTGAAAACGCTACCTTGCATTTGAGCGGTTTGAATGTACCCGGATCCATAAGCAGTCGTACACGCTTTTCTGCCGAAACAACATAATGATACCCACATGCAATACATACATTGTAGTTATCCTTTATCGCTGACTTGCTAAATTCCTGTTTACATTTCGGGCAGGTTGTAACATCCTCCTGCACGGCTGTCGACGCCAACTCTGCATTTGCGGATGTCTCTTTATGTTTCTCTCCGTCTCCTTCCTGTGAAACGGATATCATCTTTTCCTCCGTTTTTTCTTCCATCTTCTTTCGAAATAAATTACCTACTTGAAATTTCATTTTTCATCTCCACTTTCATGTAAGAAATTTACTCTTTTTCTCCTCGAAATACACAAAATTTTGAAGAAAAAAAGCGCATTTGTAATATAATTTTCACATTTTTTTAACGTTTTGTCAAGATATTCCCACGGATTCCTTTGCTATCCGATCCGCTTCTTCATTCCCCTCTACCCCGGAGTGTCCTTTTACCTTGACAAACACGATTTCAATCTGATTTTTCACACTCTGCATATAATCATAATACGCAATTGTTCCGGTCTTATTTCTTTTCCATTTTCCGGTTGCCCACATCTCAATGCCTAAATAATCATAGTACAAATATAACTTTGGGAGTCCCATTTGGATTGCAAGACGTACTGCTTCTATGGCGCCGAGGACTTCCCCTGCTACATTGCGCATTGCTGCCATCTCCTCATCATTTCCACTGCCTTTTATTACATGCCGCATGCCGCCTTCCACCAGAAAACCGCCATATCCATATACACCGGTAGCTGAATTGTAGGAACCATCAACAAACGCATACGGTTCAGTTGGTACATCCGCTATTTTAGTTACATCCATGGCTTCCTCAGAGGCATCGAAAGAAACGCCTGCAAATTCTTCGGCTTCCTTCCGCGTTGGAAAGCTTTTATAGATTGCCCCCGGATAGCCTTTTACAAGCAGAGCGCATTCTTCCCATGTGTCATACACACCCGGCTTTAACCCATTTTTTACTGCATAATATTTCTTTGCCATGCCTGATACCTTTCTATAATCAATTCCAAAATCACAAACAAATCTATTATAGTACAGATTAATCATGTTTGCATCTTTATTTTCTTTTCAGGCAAATATTAGGACACAATTATGATAAAAAAGTGTGAATTGTTGTTTGAAAATTATGTTTTGTGTGATAACATACCATAATAATTATGAAAAATATTGTAGAATATATGAGGAGAAACAGACATGAAAGATAAAACAACAGAGATTTTCCGCGATGCTCCGGTTCCGAAAGCCGTACTTTCCAATGCTATTCCATCAATTGTCAGCATGATTATGGTTTTAATCTATAACCTGGCAGATACGTATTTTATCGGGCAGACGGAAAATGCACTGATGGTTGCCGCTGTTTCGGTTGCTACACCGGCATTCTTACTGTTTATGGCGGTTGGTATGCTGTTTGGTATCGGCGGAACCTCTTTTATATCCCGTATGCTTGGAGAAGGGCGCAGTGACCGGGCAAAAAATGCATCTTCCTTTTGCTTTTGGACAGGGCTTATCGTCGGCATCTTCTCCATGATCGGCATCATGTTGTTTGCCGAGCCGGTCTGCCGTGCAATCGGCGCCAGCAATGACACCATCGATTATGCAACGCAATACCTACGCATCGTTGCCATCGGAATTCCATTTTTAATATTAAGTAATGCCTTCAGTAATATCATTCGTGCAGAAGGACGTGCAAAAACCGCTATGTTCGGTATGATCATCGGTAATCTTGCAAACATCGTTTTAGACCCGGTTATGATTCTCGGCTTTGGCTGGGATGTTGCCGGTGCCGCAATTGCAACCGTAATCGGAAATGTATGCTCTGCTGCATTTTATGTGATACATCTTGCATCCAAAAAGTCTGATTTATCCATACGTCCACACGACTATAAAGCGAAGGATCATATTGCACTTGATGTATTTGCCATAGGTATTCCAGCTTCCTTAAACAGTGTACTCATGAGTGTCAGCAACATCTTTATCAACAACCTGATGTCACATTTCGGTGATATGGCAGTTGCAGGCCTGGGAGTAGCCATGAAGGTAAATATGATCGTTGTCATGCTGTTAATAGGGCTTGGAACCGGTATCCAGCCTCTGCTTGGTTATTGCTTTGGAGCCGGGAACAGAAAACGTTATTTTGCCGTATTGAAGTTTTCTGTCTTTTTTGCACTCATACTCAGTGCGATTATGACATGCATCTGCTATTTCGGTGCAAACGGCTTAGTCAGTGCTTTTTTAAAGGAGAAAGCGGCCTATGATTTTGGATTTTCCTTCTCCCGCATCTATATACTATCCGGGCCGGTGCTTGGTCTGCTGTTTGTATTTATCAATGCAATCCAGTCCACCGGAGCTGCTATTCCATCTCTGATTTTGTCAATCAGCAGGCAGGGGCTGTTATTCCTTCCTACTCTGTTGATTATCAATTACACGACGGAATCCGCAAAAATGCTTGCCTTTGCGCAACCGCTTACGGACTATATGGCTACGACGCTTGCCATCATCCTGTTTATAATTACATGTAAAAAATATTTCCCAAAAAAATAACATAAGCCCCATATACCCATATTTATATTATTACGAAAACGCGCTTGCGCTCAGATTCAGACGTAGCGGATGCTAAACTCGTCTTACAGACTCGTTAAGCACCGACGTCTTCATATGGTTTTCTCCATAATATAAATATGGGTGTATGGGGCATCTACTGTATAGCAAGTTCTTTTTTATCTTTTCCTTTTTTCATTTTACCTTCGTGATGTTATCTTCTTAGGCGACGCCCGGGAAGTCCGTTTTCATGTTTCGGTTTACTTCATCGAGATGTAATCCATAATAGTTTTCCGGTACAACTTCATAGGCTCTTCGCATATCATCGATACATGCCAGCATGGAAAGCGGAACACCGATATACATATCATCCACGGAAATTGCAACATCACCGGTATTTAAGGATATGTTGTCTGCATCCTCCTTGTATGGTGCCGCTGTCAAGAGTTCTGTGACCGCCTTGCTAAAGAATGGCATAATTGCCGGCAGGGATATGTATTTCTTGTTTTTAATATTTACCTTGAAGCCCGGTTTCAAAATACAGAGCTTCTTCTTGGCTGTCTTCTCACTGGCACCCTCCACAAATGCTTTCGCTGCACGTGCCATAATCTCCGCACGTGTCTCATTTGTCGGGGAAACAAACATCATATTAGTCTCGGCAAGCGTCGGCCGCTTGTCAGCAAACGCAACCGAAATCAGTTTTTCCGGTGCATACATACCAACACCAATCAAAATATTTTTATACACACGTTCCATCTCCTGTTTTACAGGAACAACGCGTCCATTATCAATATTCGCCTCATTTTCAGCAAGCAGCTTTACTATACCGCTATGAAGCTCATCAATTCTCGCCTGTGTAATATAATCTGACGGAAGAAATTCCTGCTGCTTTGCATCCTTTAAAAGATAGCCTGTCACACGTCTTCCATTTGCAGCCAAATCCTCAACTGCATGCTTTAAATCCTCATCAAACTGTGCATACAGCTCTTCCAGACGTTCTGCCTTTGCCCGCAGATAACGGAGAATGTCTCCAAACATATCCAGGTCATTCATGCCCTCAATCAGCATATTTCTTTGAAGTGTCAGACATTCTTTTACACACGCATCATAATAGCCGTTTTCCGTCTCCCGCTTTGCAGAAGGAAATGTAAAGAACCGCTTTGCCACAATATCCTTTATGGACTCAATAATACGACTGAATTCTCCGGTCGGCTGATAATTTCTCAAAAGCTCCTTCAGATGCTCAATATCCGCAATCATTCCCCGGTCATTCTCACTGCTTCCGATACCTGCACAGCCAATCATATCCATCACGGCATACGGACCACTCTTCTTCATAAAACGATTCAGTTCCGCATCCAAAGTATCGAGCATATGATTTTTCAGAGACTTAATCATAATCGGAATACGATCCTTCATGGATGCAAGCTGTCTTCCCATATTCTCACGAAGACCATCCTGATTTTTCTTAATCATCTTATAGACCGGTTTTTCGAACTGACGAATCGGTATGATTCCATTTACGGAAAGCTTGATTTCTTCTCCCGGTTTTCCGCTCAAAAACGCTTCAAGCTCGCCAAATACACTCTCCCGTGCCTGCTTTGCCTGCACATCCTCCTCCGGAAGCTCATGCAACTTCTTATATGCTTCTGTAAATATCTCATATTCACATATATTTTCAATTTCCTTAATCGGTATTTTATAATCCGATTCATTGATAATTCGATAAAATCCCCTGTCATCCGTTTCAAAGAACACATCCCGAAGCAGTTTTCCTTTTTCTCCGTTTTCACCCTGTCCGACATGCTTTACCGACGCAAGCTTTGTGAGGAAATATGCAACATCATTGTAAATAACACCCTCCGGAATATACCCCTGCTCATCCTTTTTACCGGAAATAAGCAGACAGGAATTGAATATATTTTCTTTGATAGTCAAACGGTGTGTCGTACTCTCAAAACAATATTTATCATCCTTGTCTTTTAATCGCATGTAATAGTCGATTTCCTTCAAGGTTGCATATCCGTTTGCATTTAAAGTTGCAAGTAAATCCGGATTGGATACGACATCCCGGTTACTGTACAGGATATCCGGCATAAGCAGACAGCCTCCAACCCGAACGCCTTCCCATTTTTTAGAACGGATATATGCACGGATATTATAGGTTAAATCAGTAATGATTCCGCTGCTCGTTCCACCTGCAACACCGGATACAATGATAATATCAAACTTTCCGGTCTTTGAACGTGTATACACATCCTCAAGTTTGTCAAAGAGCAGCACACGCATATCCTCATAGGCATTTGAAAACATCAGACGTCCAATCTGTCTGTTTCCCTTTGCGCCATCCGTATCTATATTAATCTGCGGAAAATCCTCCCGCATCCAGTTTGCAAGATTCGGATGTACCGGATTCTCTTTGATACCGCGCACAAGCAGATTTTCAAGGTTTGGACGATATATACTGATGATTTCCGTCGCATTCAGACCAATGCCATCCTTGCTCGCCTCAATCATATTTTCCATGGCAGGAATGTCAGAATCAACCATCAGATAATGTATATTATCTTCCGGACTGATTTCCCCCTTTAACATACCTTTCATGTTGCATACAACCTGACTTCCCATACCTCCGAGACCAATGACAAGCAAATCACCGTTATAGCGCTGTTCATTGTCCATCTTCTCAAAAATACGGATATCCTTCAGTCTTGTAAATTCTTCTTTTTGTGTGTCAATTAAAATCATACTAACTTCTCCTTTTTCCGCGGAACACGAATTTCTCTAATCTTCTAATTCTTACGGAATTCTTCTAATTCCAACCCCTCATTATGCTCCAGCATAAGCCGGATAGACCATTCATTTGCAAATAACAATAGCGGATTGTCTTTCATATCCTTTACCCGTTTGCAATCACTGATACGGGAAAGCTTGTTCAAATCTGTCGTCGGATCCTTAACCCATCGTATATAATTATACGGAAGAGGCTCCAAACGGATATCACAGCCATATTCATTTTCCAAACGATACTTTAAAACATCAAATTGAAGCACACCTACAACGCCGACAATAATCTCCGACATGCCAAGCGTATAATCCTGAAACATCTGAATCGCACCTTCCTGTGCAATCTGGGTGACACCTTTTATAAACTGTTTACGTTTCATGGAATCAAGATGCACAAGTCTGCAAAAATGCTCCGGCGCAAAGGTCGGAATGCCTTCGTACTGAAATTTCTTCCCCGGCATGCAAAGCGTATCCCCAATGGAAAAGATACCGGGATCAAAAACACCGATTACATCACCCGCATACGCCTCGTCAATGACCTTACGATCCTGTGCCATAATCTGCTGTGGCTGAGATAACCGCATCTTCCTGCCACTCTGCACATGGTACACTTCCTTTGTAGCATCGAACTTGCCGGAGCTGATACGCATAAATGCAATCCGGTCATGATGCGCTTTATTCATATTTGCCTGTATCTTAAATATAAATCCCGAAAACGGTTCTTCAATCGGATCAATCAGTCCTGCATCCGACATACGTGGAAGCGGGCTCTGTGTCATCTTTAAGAAGTGCTTTAAAAATGTCTCAACTCCAAACGTTGTCAGTGCGGAACCAAAAAATACCGGTGATAATTCTCCTTTATCAACGAGCTCCTGATTAAACTCATCACTGGCACCATCTAGCAATTCAATTTCATCCATAAACTGGGAATACAATTCATCTCCAATTGCATCTTTTAACGCAGGATCATCCATATCATAATCCGTTTCGGCTGCACTTTTTGCACCGCCAACCGAAACTGCCTGAAACATAGATACCTTTTTTGTATCCCGGTCATACACGCCCTTAAAACGTTTCCCGGCTCCTATCGGCCAGTTAATCGGACAGGTGCGGATACCGAGCACATTTTCAATCTCGTCAAGCAGTTCAAAAGAATCCCTTGCTTCCAAATCCATCTTGTTAATGAATGTAAAAATCGGAATATGACGCATCACACAGACCTTAAAGAGCTTGATAGTCTGCGCCTCAACACCTTTGGACGCATCAATGACCATGACTGCGGAATCCGCCGCCATCAACGTACGATACGTGTCCTCCGAAAAATCCTGGTGACCCGGTGTATCCAATATATTGATGCAGTATCCATCATAATTAAACTGCAAAACCGATGATGTGACAGAGATTCCTCGTTCCTTCTCAATCTCCATCCAGTCTGATACCGCATATTTGGAATTTGCTTTTCCCTTGACGGAACCTGCCGTATTGATGGCTCCACCATATAACAGAAACTTTTCAGTCAGTGTTGTCTTTCCGGCATCCGGATGGGAAATGATTGCAAATGTTCTACGCTTCGTAATCTCTTGTTGTATTGATGTTTCCATCTGTTCCTCCAGTGACATATGTTTGCCAGTTATTCATAGTTCATATTATTATAGCATCTTCTTTTTTAAATTGATAGTAATTTCTTTTATATTTTTTATAAAAGAAACAAAGGTATTTTGATTGTATCCGTTTCCTTTATCTGTTAAGATAACGTTGGGAGTGAAAATATATGAACCATAAAAGGCTACAACATTTTATTAATTTCATATGTATTGCAGCTATTCTCATTACCGGTCTGTATTTCAGTAATGTCCGGTCTGATTCCTCTTGCCTTTCTGAACCTTCCGGCTATCTGCATACAATAAAACCTGTGGACACGCTTCCGATCAGTGAAGAACTGATATCGTCCGAGCTTCTTGGCAATATAAAATGCGTATATATGCGTTCATATGCTCGGGAAAATACGGAGCATAACTGTTGTCGTCCATTTATCCTTCCTTCTGCACTGCATCTGCTCTCGAATCATCTGTATCATTATTTCTCCGGTTTTACAGAACTGTTATGTACACAGACTGCTTTCAGCCAGATATGTATCATTTCTTACATACACCATCAAGATGGAGCCAAATCCTGATATTTATTTTTTGACACTATGTGGATACATAGTTTTCTTTGTATGCAAAAAATAAATAAAATGGAGGAACAAATTATGTTTATGAATATTTTGGTTGTTATTATGGTGATTATTGTTGTCCTATGCGGTGTTTATGGCTGGATGGTTGACCACCAAAAAAATAAAGATTCAGACGATTCCAGAAATCCTGAAGATTCATACAAACAAAACCTTTAATAAAACAAGGGCTGTGCTATATGATATGGCACAGCCTTTTCCTTATGTAAAATTACATTTTAGTAATAGACACGACCCACCGTTCTTCCCTTCTCAAGAACTGTATCTACCACGATTGTTTCGGATTGCCGGTTATCCGGATTTTCAATCTGCTCCATAAGCTTTATAGCTGCCTGGCGACCGATTTCTGTCGTGTTCTGTCTTACCGTTGTCAGCCGCGGCTCATACTGTGCCAGAATATTGATGCCGTCATAGCCGGATACGGAAATATCGTCTGGAATCTCCAGACCTCTTGCCCGCAATATATTCATGCCTCCGATTGCAGCGAAATCATCCGAATACATAATACAGGATGGAGGATTTTCAAGGCGAAGTAACTGTTCCGTCTCATAAGACGCCTTTTTCATATCGCGGTACTGCGAATGACGAACATAGTCTTCCGGAATCTCAATTCCAAGCTCATTACATACCTCAAGAAAACCATTTAACCGGATATGCGTAACTGTATTATCATCACCAAGAATATACGCAATCCGTTTATGTCCCATCTCTGCAAGATAGCGAACCAAATGCTTGATTCCCTCTGTATTATCAGATTTTACGGTTGTAATATTCTCAATTTCCTCATCAATTGTCACAATCGGAATCCCGCTCTCAAGCAGCTCCTGAACCTCTGCATCCGCATACTCGATACAGGCAATCACAACACCGTCAAATCCATGCTGTCTTGCCTGTTCAACATAAGTTTTCCGGTTTTCACTTTGCAGATTTGAATTCAGAAAACAGATATTATATCCGTTTTCCTCAATTGTTCTCTTAAAGCTATCCAAGATGCCTGCAAAATAATCATGGGTCAGTCCGCTGTTAGAAAGATCTGCAAACAAAACACCTATTGTATTATTTCTATCCATTTCCGTCACCTCTTTTAAATTACTGCTTCCCAGCTTTTCATAATCTCCTCACAGCGATCCACATCTATATTACCAACCGCTGTTTTTAGCTGTTCATAATAGCTCACCTGGTCATCCGGATATCCATAGTGGCTCATCTCAAGGATAACCTCCTCCATCTTATCCATATCAAGATTATCGACTGCATCAAACATATTTTCAAACAACTCCAGCAATTTTTTTCTCGCTATGAAATTCTTTTCCGACGTATCCTCTTTCTCCTCGCAAAACGGTTTCAAAACATCCGCATAACCAACATATTTCTGGAGCATCAAATCCGTATCATTCTTAATCTTTTGTATATTTTTCTCGTTTCCTGCATGCTCTAAATCTGCCGCCATATCTGCAAGTGCATTGGCACCAATCTGCCTGGATATACTTTTTAGCGCATGCACCTCAATTGTATATGCCTGCCAGTTTTCTGTCTGTTCAAGCTCTTTAATCAGCATGGATTTTGTTGGAATTGCCTTGTAATATTCTTTCAAAATATTAAAGAACAGCTTGTCATTTCCAAGCAGCTTTCTCGCTGCACCCGTATCCAAATCTCCGATTTCAAGCGTTGCCAGCATATCTGCATCATCATTTCCTTCCAAATCCGAGAAATTACCCTTTTTGATTTTCTCATTTGGAAGCCATTTTTTGATTTTCGTAACAATTGTTTTTAACTCAATCGGTTTCGGTACGAAATCATTCATACCCTCCGACAAAAACATCTCCTTCGCACCGTCAACAGCATTGGCCGTAAGTGCGATAATCGGTACATCATTAAAGGTCGGATGCAGACGTCTTATGATTCTGGTGGTTTCCACACCGTCGATTTCCGGCATCATATGATCCATGAAAATAATATCAAAACGCTTATTTGCAATAATATCAAGTGCCATCTTGCCGCTTGTCGCTGTCATAATTCGCATCTTTAACGGCTCTAACAAGCCCTCCGTAACCGTAAGATTAATCGGATTGTCGTCCACGATAAGAATATCTGCATCCGGCGCGATGAAATCAAATTCAAACATCTCATCTGCTTCCTGAAAAATAATATTTTCATCGTTCAGTGCCATTGCAATCTGTATGGTAGAAAACGGTTTTTTAATCATCTTCAGATTCGCCAATTCTGTTTTTCTATCCGAATAATATTCATTGAGCATAACACCGGTTATCTCCGGATAGCTTGTAATTATCTGCTCAATCTGTTCATCGAAATTGCTTTCTTCCATAAACAGATAAATCCGCTTACCCAGCAAATCATCCCCATAGGTACAAAGCAATTCTTCAAACCGATCCGGTGCTGTGAGCGCCATAGAATACACACCTAAACGGTTTGTGTCTGCATAAAACTGCTTTGCAAAACAGAGGTTATTAAAATATCCGATTGCAACGGTTTCCTTTGCCTTTGCTACACGGATTGCCGGCTCAAAATCAAGTACCTTCTGTGGCAGTTCAAACGAAAAGGTACTGCCTTTCCCATAAACACTTTCCACATGAATTTTTCCATCCATAAGTGCAAGCAACTGCTGACTAATTGCAAGCCCGAGCCCTGTTCCTTCAATGTTACGGTTTCGTTTACTATCCACCTGCTGAAATGACTGAAACAGCTTATCCAGATCCGATTCTTTGATTCCGATGCCGGTATCCTTTACCGAAACCTTTACACATATATTTTCATCATCAATTTTTTGATAATCCACAATAATATCCACATGTCCATGCTGTGTGAATTTAACAGCATTATTTGCAAGATTGATTAAAATCTGTCGGACTCTCAAATCATCGCCAAACAACAGACGTGGAAATGTTGGTGAGATCCTTACAAGCAATTCCACATCCTTATCCTTCAATCTTGTCATCAGAATATTGGACACATCATTGAACATTGAAACCGGTTCATATTCCACCGGCTGGATATCCATCTTTCCGGAATCAATCTTTGAGAAATCCAGTATATCGTTAATTATATTTAAAAGTGCCTTCCCAGAAGACTTAATCTGTGTAATATAGCTTTTTGCAGCAGGAGTCAAATCTTCACGAAGTGCCATCTCTGCCATTCCGATTACCGCATTCATCGGTGTTCTTATCTCATGACTCATATTCGCAAGGAAATCCGACTTCAGACTGGCAGTCCGCTCTATTTCCTTGTTTGCCTCGAGTGCCAGATATTTTCCGTATACAATATCCGATAGCACGCTTGCAGTCGTGAATAAAAACTCTGCAGCGGAGTCAATCCGCTCTTTTTCCATAATCGGAACCTTTTTCAAGGCTTCCCAATATGGTTCCAATTCAATATCCAAATCATTTGCTACGACACGGATAAAGTCTTTTTTCGGTCGTTCCGTCAATACCTGTCCGCCGATAAAACAGCCGATTAACTCTCCACGCATCATGATAGGAGCTGCAAAGTCAATCAGTCCGGAATGACACATATACGTTGCTGATTTTCCGGTTTTTAAGGTTGAAACCGCTCCAAACTTATCACACTGCTCGCATCGTTCACATCCTACTTTGCTCTGCCTCGTATATTTCATACAATAATCTGTAAAGCCGGAACCTTTTGTTACAGGCTTGCCCTCCGCATCAGTTGTGAGCGCCGCCATACCGGTCATTTTGGAAAACGAATCCTGTATTTTTTGCAATAACTTTACATCTATTAAATCTGTCAAGTAAAAAGACTCCATTGTCTTCACCCCCGCTTTTATCCGATGTACTTCTCGATTGTTTCAAATAATTTATCCCTATCAATCGGTTTTAGCAAATACCCCTGCGGTTTCAATACAAGTGCCTGCTTAATCTTATCCGTCTCGGTAATACCGGTCAGAAAAATAACCGGAATCTTCGCTAATTCTTCATTTTCACGAATTTTCATCAAAACCTCCGGTCCGGTTTCAATCGGCATTTCATAGTCAAGCAAAATCAAATCTGTCTTCTTTGACTCCAAAAACTTATGTGCAATCTTCCCGCTGATTGCGGTTGCAACATCGTATTTTTCATGCAGATGCTCTTTGATGAGCTTTAACATCATCGGATCATCATCCACAACAAGTATATGTTTTCTTCGTTTTCTTTCTTCCTCCAATGCCAGTGCTTCTAGACGCAGCCGTTCCGCTTCTCTTTCCTGTTCTACCTGTTCCATGTACTCTGCAATACGTTCCTTGATTGCACTTGCTGTAATCGGCTGCTGTAAAACAAGCTTTGTCATATTAACTGCAACTCTCTGGAAATTCTCACAGCTTTCCTCCGAGCCGACAATCACGGTTATAACCTCATTCCGTTCCAATATTTTTCTATATTCTATCATGCGTGACCAGTCTTCCCGCTTCTCATCACTTAAACAATATACAAAAATATCCGGCGAAAAGAAATCCAGATGATTCATAATATCATTTTTTCGCATTGACGTGGAAACGACGGTAAACGCATCCGCCATTTGTGTAAAAAAATCATCTTTAATTGTATTATTTTTACCTACCAGTAATACCTTATATTTTTTCATATGTTTTATCCCCCTGTATGTTTTCTCTCCCTACCTCAATCTGTAAAACATTCTTAATAAAATAATAAACATTTTTGCTCTATATGTCAAAACTTTCTTTATCCGTATTCATCGCTGTAATCATCTTTTTTAGATAATAAAACACCGGAAAGCAAAGCTGTTGCCTTCCGGTGCCTTTATACATATATTTAATCGTTTAAAAATGTCTTTTTTAATATCAGATACGATGCAGCTTCAAACACAACTCCGATGCCTGATACAGCTACGCAAATAACACATAATGTACTCTCATGTATGGCAAACCACAGCATAATCCGAGATTCTAAATCCCCTCCGTCAAGAACCGATAAATCTCCGAATGCTGCATAACAAAGCAGTCCATATACAGCAAAAACCAATAGTACAATAGATATAACCCGAACAACTCCCGGGCGTTTTTTTAATACGAAAGGCAGGAAAATCGACTGGAAAATAAGCATCAATCCGGTCATAAAAAGTATACACATCACCGGAGCTTTCAGATTCATCTCGAATCCGGCAAACAGTTTACATAAAAGTACCATTGTAAACGAGCACACAATTGCCAGAACATGTCCGAATATTCCGAGCAGATATTTCGAGGATATCATCTGCTTATAGCCACCCGGAAGTGCCATGGCATAGGTGCTCCATTTTGTCCTGGCATCCGCAAAGGCACAATCTAAGCCAAACATCGGAAGTGAGAAATTAAGACTAAAAACCCCTGTGAAAAGTGTAATATACACAGTGAAGGCATCTGCCTGTGCCCCATTTTTCAGATTCATTAACAAATAAATTGAAAGACCCAGCACGATAATCCCCGTACATACTACATTCAAAATATTTAAAATAAAATCCTTATACAAAAATCCCTTCATCCTACGCCCACCTCCTGTTCTTCTTTCCATAATACGAAACAGTGATGGAAACTGCACTGATCAGAGCTATAATCAGCACGGCATATTTTTTTACAAGCTTCATGGCTTTCTCGAGACTATCAAAGACAGTGGAAATTCCTGTAATCGCCATCCAGATGATAAGGGCGCACAAAAGCGTCACAATAATTCCGACCGAGATTGCAGAACTCATCTTCGCCGGGAAAGTAATATCAATGGGAAGTCTTATTAAAATCATACAGATTCCAAAAATAAAGCAATATCCGGTCAGCTTCATTTCCTCCGCACCATAGCTTTTTCCTGCCGCAGCATAGATTGCAATCATCATGCACGTAGCCCAAAGTGTCATAATCGTATTGACAAGAAATGCAAGTACATAACGGGATGCAATCTCCGCACGAACCGATATAGGAGATGCATATAAAACCTTATACCACTCACTCTTTTCGTCCATCTCAATTGCCGATGCACTGTTTAATGCTGTATAAATCCCGGTTCCGATAACCAGGACAATAAAGCCCTGCATAAACAGATCAAACAAAACCGCCTCCTCTGCAAATGAACGGAAGTTTCCTTTTGTCATACCAAGCACAACAATCACACCTATCATGGATACCGCAAGTATGATTGCCATACCTATCAATATCTTACCCTTTATCAGATACAAATCCTTATACAATAAACTCTTCAAACAATCGACCTCCACATCCTATGTCACTTTGCATTATTTGCATAAAACAGCATGATTTCTTCCAAGTTGCTTTTCTCACAGAGCAGATCTCTGTATTTGTTCTGACATTCCATCCGATTTCCCACCAATGCCTCAATTCCAAAGGATGATTTCCGATATCCGATTACATCCGTCTTGTCTACATGCTCGAATTGTTCCGCTGAACACTTTAAGATGCCATGCCGCTCTGCCATACTGTCTTTTTCTTCTGCAAGCAAAACTCTTCCCCGGTCGATAAAAACAATATAATCCGCAATCCGCTCCAAGTCCGCTATGATGTGTGAGGACAGAAAAACGGTATGCTCCTCATTCTGAATAAACTCCATAAAGATATCCAATATCTCATTTCGAACAATCGGATCCAGTCCACCGGTCGGTTCATCCATTACAAGCAGCTTTGCATGATGGGAAAGTGCTGTAGCAATCTGAAGCTTCATCTGCATTCCACGTGAGTAATCCGCTACCTTCTTACTAAGTGGAAGTCCGAACCTTTCCAGATAAGAATAAAACACATCCGAATCCCAATTCTTATACATCCCCTTCAAGATCTTATCAATATGCTTCGGCTTCAGTTTGTTATGAAAACCGATATCATCAAAAACGACACCGATATTCTCCTTAATCTCCCGTTCTTCCTCCACGTTGTCGGCATCAAACACGGTAATCGTTCCGCCATCTGTCCGAATCATATTTAAAATCGCGCGAATGGTTGTAGATTTCCCCGCTCCGTTTTGCCCGATAAAGCCGGTCACACAGCCCCGAGGCACATAAACACTTACATCTTTCAATGAAAAATCCTGATAGCTTTTGCAAAGATTTTTTATCTCAATTGCATGCTCTGCATGAAAATCCAATGGCATATAAAATCCTCCGTCTGTTATTTTTCGTGTTCCTCATAGACAAGCTGCAAGATTCCGGTCAATTCATCCAAAGACAGCCCAGCTACCTTTGCTTTGTCAACGGCAGTTTCCAATGCCCCCTCAATCTCACACATCATCTGCTCCCGAATAAATTCCTCGTTTTTCGCCTTGACAAAACATCCGACACCTACACGGGTCTCAATAAAACCGTCCCGTTCTAACTCCTCGTAGGCACGCTTGGTTGTTATCAAACTGATACGAAGCTCCTTTGCAAGAAAACGCATAGATGGTAACATCTCACCCTCCGCGAGTACACCGGATAGTATCATATCCTTTATCTGCTGTTCAATCTGCTCATAAATGGGAACACCATTTGCATTGCTTATAATAATGTTCATAGGCATACCTTTCCTCTTTGTAACAATTTCACTTGCGAGTGTGTATATTGTATATATACACTTATATACAATGTTTGTCAACACATTTTCATAAAAAAGAAACCCCACCCATGCATAATTGCCTTCGCAATGGGTGGAGTTCACAATTATTTATTTTTCCGTTTTCTTACGCACTCTGCAAGCAAATATTCAATCTGGCTGTTGATGGAACGATAATCCTCGTCCGCCCACGCCGCCAAGTCCTCCCACAAGGAAGGGGACAGCCGAAGAAGAATCTGTTTTTTCGCTTTTTCCTTCTCCTTCTGCTTTTTTTCCTTCTCTTTTATTTCCGCTTCCATCTGTGCAAGCTTTTGAAGACGTTCATTTAATTCCTGTTCTTTTGCCGCAATCTGTTCTTCTCTTTGTTCCATTCAGACACCGCCTTCAACATTTTGTCTAATAAATTGAACTGCTGTTAACGACCGGTTGCGCCTCCTTATTTCCGCAAAGTACAACAAGAAGATTACTTACCATCGCTGCTTTTCTCTCCTCATCAAGCACAACAACCTCGTCCTCGCCAAGTTGGTCAATCGCCATCTTCACCATACCGACTGCACCTTCAACAATCTTCTGACGGGCTGCGATAATTGCGGTTGCCTGCTGTCTCTGAAGCATTGCCGCCGCAATCTCATCCGAATATGCCAAATCGGTAATCCGTACCTCCTGAATTTCAATGCCAGCTTCCGCTACCTTTACCTGCAGCTCCTGTTTCATATTATCTGCAATCTCCTGACTGCTTCCCCGAAGCGTTTTTTCATCCGGATCTTCTTCCATGACATCATATGGATAGAGTCTTGCATTGTTCCGAATGACTGCATCACATCGTGTAGAAAGAAATTTGTTGTAATTTTCTACATTGAATACCGCTTTGGTCGGATTTTCAACCTTCCAGATGACTGCCACACCAATAATAATCGGGTTACCAAGCGCATCATTTACCTTTTGCTTTCTGTTATTTAATGTATTCACCTTTGTAGAAATCTTCTTGGTTGATTTTGTCTGCGCAGAGGATGTTGATGCTGCAGTATCATTTGCCGTCTGACCCGCAAATGCAGACGCCAACCCATCCATGAGAGTCTCTGCTGTAGGATTGTAGCATGTAACAAACGGATTTAAATAATAAAAACCCGGTTGTTTGATTGTACCATAATATTTTCCGAAAAATGTATACACTGCCGCCTCATTCGGTGCCACCACCTTCAAACCTGCAAACATAATACAAAATACAATCATAAGAATACAGCCTGCTGCAATCAAAATCCCGCCCGCTACAGCATGTGATGCAACAACAATACCACCAAGTATAATTGCAGCGATGGATACCAGCAGGCCAAGCAGAATACCAGCCAACGCCGATCCGCCATTTGTTTTTGTTATCTCTTTTTCTTCCACATTGCCATGTAACACATTGTTTTCTTCCATAATTTTATCCTCCCTCACATTCACTACAAAGTGATATTATTTTGATATCACTATAATACTGCTATATAAGAATGTCAAGAAGAAAATCTGTATTAATCTAATTTATACCGATCATGTTTCTGTCGTTCTTCTTCCTCCTGCTTTTTTTCACTAAAATATGTCTGACCATAAATCAATACAGTAAAAATATATATGCCAATAATTGTATACCACTGCCGGTTATAATCATATTCTGCAATTTCCGAAAGCATACTGTACTGTTCGAGAACCATCTTCGGATGTAATAAACATGTCTGAAACGACACATATCGTCTCCATTCTTCACATATCTGCTGCAGATCTGCCGCAACATAGATCCGGAAAAAAATATAAAGCACAATAATATTGAATATCGCACACACAACAAATCCAAAAACCGAATAATGCCTGTCTATCGTAATATAACATCCCAAAGAAACAATTCCGATTATCAGACCTGCTATACCAGCGAAATCGAATATCCTCGCAACAACATACAGAATGATTGTACAAAAAATAGATGCAATTAATGAAATAATAATTGCTTCCCGACAGTTTTTTGACATAGCAAATTTGTGTTTGAGCTTTGTTAACAGTGAATCGTACAACATGACCTGATACGCTTCATCTACAGATTCATCCAACAAAAAACAAATCCGTTCATCAACTATATATACTGATGGATGTCCAACCTCACCTTTTTCATCACAGTCGGAATAACCATTTTCTACCATGTATTCAACAACTGCATTCACACTATCCCTTATCTTTTTCGTAACGCTTCGCCTGCTTTTGTCCGACATCACAATCATATTGATCCGATACCCATTGGCTGCACAAAACACATTCTCAGGTAATTGCAATCCCTGCAGGCTATCCGGCTGTATGGGTCTACCCTCCCTACTTACACATAACGAAATATAATATTTCGGAGTTCTCGCATACTTGTCCCGATATAAAACGAATGTAAAATCTCTGTATACGCCATATGCAATGCCCTGTTTTTTTTGTATTTAATTTTTAGCCGTCGCGCCACATTTGCGACTATTTTACAATCATAATCCATTTGGAATCCCCACTACTATTTTTTCTTTTTATGTAAATGACTAATCTAATTTATACATCTGGAACTGCTGTTTTTGACTTGAATATTCAACACATACCGCCACAATCGTACCAACAACTCCGACAATCATCATAAGAATGAAATTATGATTATAAGCATTCAAGGAATCTGCCCACTCATATATTTCTTTTGCATGTGTAAAGCAATACCAAAGAGTCTCACTTCCATCCCATGCCTTATATATATCGATTGCTGCCGAAAGCTGACAGGTAATATATGTCATCAAAACAGAAATAGCTGAGCATATAATCACACTGAAGATGGAAAACTTCTTGCCAAGCTTCTTATAACCGAACACAATCGCAATACCCATCACAATACCGCCGATTGTCGCAATTCTCCCAAGCTGTGCAATGAGCAAAATAACAATTGCCCCAACCAGTGAACCAAGTATTGCACCGATGATACCTCCGATATAGTTCTCATTTTTTACTGCTTCCGATTGCGCTCCCTGCTGCACGGAACCATATACTGCAGCCGCTGTCTCCTGTGATAAAAGTACATAGTTACCTTTCAGGCTGTATGCTTCGGACAATCCAGGTATGCCTCTCTCATCACAGTTTGCACAGCCATATGCATTCATCAGCTTTGTAATAGCCTGGATACTCTCTACTACCCGTTCTACGTTTGCATCCACATTTCCGGCAACCGGAAATGACAGATTCACGCGATACTGACTTACGGAACAGCTAACTTTTTTCGGAAGTTCTGCTCCGGCCAGCCATTCCTGCTTAAATGGTTCCCCATTTGCGCTTCCGCATAATGCCATGACAATGCTCTGCCGGTTTCCGGTTACTCCATAAATCAAAACAGAAAAATTGTTGTATACGCCATATGCAACATCCTGTTTTTCGTTCTTTTTCATACATAATCTCTGCGCTGCCTGAGCAATAATTTTACTGTTTGCGGCCATTATAAATCCTCCCTTTGTGATGCATTTCAAATATTTGTCTTATGTCATACAGATATTTAGATTCTAGCACACGAAAAAATGATACGCAAACAAAAAACGAATTATGATATGTACAGTCGAAAAATCAATTTACATGTAAAATGGTAAATATATTTTTACTTTTTTATTTTTACAAAAAGGTGTAAAATAGTTCATATTTGAAATTATGTTACACAGTAAATTAAACTGAGGGGGAGACATATGAGAATACAGGATTTTTTTGATATTAAGCAGCTTGATGGCATTATGTCCGACTGGTCAAAGGCAACCGGTCTTGCAACAATTGCAGTTGATAAAGATGGAAATTATATCTCAAGCGAAATTGGATTTACGGATTTTTGTATGAAATATACCCGTGGTTCCAAAGAAGGCTGCCGTCGATGTGTCCACTGTGATAACACCTGTACGGGTACATACTACTGCCATGCCGGTCTGATGGATTTTTCAGTCGACATCGTGGTTGAGGGTGAGGTGCTTGGCAAAATCATAGGCGGACAGGTACTTCCGAAAGATCCGGATGAAGATGAATTCCGAAAGCTTGCAGTTGAACTCGGAATTAATCCGGATGATTACATCAGAGCACTTCGGAAGGTTCCGATTAAAACCGAGGAAAGCATCCGTGCTTCCGCAGATCTGCTCGGCAAGCTTGTCAACATGATTGTAAATCTGGAATACGAAAGATATAAAAACAATATTTTGATTGACCATATGGAATCCGATATCTCGCAGGCTGTTGATTTAATTTCCGAGATAAACCAGAAATCTTCTGCCTTGGATAAAATCGAAAGCAAGCAGAGAATTCTTTCTCTCAATGCATCCATCGAGGCAGCCCGTGCCGG
>JBJEMZ010000002.1:0-4809 GCA_051879935.1 Wujia sp. | reverse complement strand
ACGTGTGGCAAGTCAACATCCTGGTGTAAAAAGCCTGGCTTGTCTTAAATAACGAGACTCATGTATTGCTGATTGCTATACGTGGTGTCTTATTTTTTTACCGAGTATCGCAAATGGCATACTCGGTTTTTTTGTGTGAAGAAAAAAGGAGGGAGAATCTTATGTTCTTAGAAGTAAACAACATCAAAAAACATTTTGGCGAAGGCGAAAGCAAGGTCGAGGTCTTAAAAGGCATCGATCTCAGTATTGAAAAAGGCGAAATCTGCGTACTGCTCGGTCCTTCCGGCTCCGGCAAATCCACACTGTTAAACATCATCGGCGGTATCGACAATGCCGACAGCGGATTCATCTCCATAAACGGAGAAAAAACAGCCGACATGAGCGAAAAAGCACTTACCATGTACAGAAGGAAGCATCTCGGATATATCTTTCAGATGTACAATCTCATTCCAAATCTGAACATCAAGGAAAACGTCGAAGTCGGCGCTTATCTAAGTGACAATCCTTTGGACGTGGACGAAATCCTGCACACTCTTGGTCTGTATGAGCATCGCCACAAGCTCCCAAACCAGCTTTCAGGAGGACAACAGCAGCGAACTGCTATCGGACGTGCCATCGTGAAAAATCCGGACATCCTGCTCTGTGACGAGCCGACCGGTGCCCTCGATTACAACACATCGAAAGAAATTCTGAAACTGATTGAGGACATCAACAAAAAATACGGCAACACAGTTGTCATGGTTACTCATAACGATGCAATCAAAAACATGGCAGACCGTGTTGTCAAGCTGCGTGATGGTGTCATCCGCAAAAACTATGTCAATGCTACAAAGCTTCCAGCTGCAGAGCTCGATTGGTAAGGAGGTGAGGATTATGAGAAATCCGCTTATGAAACGCTTGCCACGTGAATTTAAAAATGAAATCGGAAAATACATCGTACTGTTCCTCTTTATGACCGGTATGATCGCCATCGTCTCCGGCTTCCTCGTTGCCGGTGAAAGCATGGAAACAGCCTACAGGGAAAGCTTTGAAAAATATAATATCGAGGATGGAAATTTTGAGTTTGCCGTAAAAGCTGACCGTGAATTGATACAGAAAATCGAGCAGGAAGACGTAATCCTTTACGAAAACTTTTACATAGAAGAACCAGTGAAGGAATGCAATGCAACCCTTCGCATCTTCCAAAACCGGGACGAAATCAATCAGGTTTGTCTGATGGAGGGGGAACTGCCTGTTCTTGAGAACGAAATCGCCATCGACCGGATGCATGCTGCAAACAATGCTTTGTCGGTGGGTGACACAATCACGATAGCGGGCAAAAGTCTCAAAATTACCGGTCTTATTGCCCTATCCGATTACAGTGCCCTGTATCAGAATCCTTCTGACATGATGTTTGATGCCATCCAGTTCGGTGTCGCCGTTGTACCGGAGCAGGCCTTTGACAATTTTGAGGAAACCCATCTTCACTACATCTATGCATGGAAATACGATACAGCACCGACAAATGATATAGAGGCAAAGCAAAAGGCTGAAGATTTAATAAAAGGCTTATCTAATATCGCACCTGTAACCAATTTCATCCCGCAATATTCCAACCAGGCTATTCATTTCGCCGGAGATGATATCGGAAAAGACACAGTCATGATTACGATGTTCTTATATATTGTCGTTGTTATCATCGCCTTTACATTTGCAATCACAACCGGAAACACAATTGCAAAGGAGGCCTCGGAAATCGGCACCCTGCGTGCATCCGGTTATACCCGCGGAGAAATTATGCGCCATTATCTAGCATCACCGATTCTTATCACACTGTTGTCCGCTGTAACAGGCAACATACTTGGCTATACAGTGTTGAAGGACTTTGCCGCGTCCATGTATTACAACAGCTACAGTCTTCCGACTTATAAAACAATCTGGAACACAGATGCTTTCATCAAGACAACTATCATTCCGGTTGTCCTTGTACTGCTCATCAATATCATCATCCTGTATACAAAGCTCCGGCTTTCACCGCTCAAATTCATACGGCGCGATCTGAGCAGACGTCAGAAGAAAAAAGCATTTCGACTCAACACAAAAATCGGCATTATAAAACGTTTCCGGATTCGGGTCATCTTCCAAAATATGCCGAACTACATCACCATTTTTGTAGGAATCTTTTTTGCCAATTTTATTATGCTGTTTGGACTTGGTCTCACCCCTGTCGTTAAAAACTATCAGGAAGACATCACAAACAATCTGATTTGTGCATATCAGTATGTTTTAAAAGCACCTGTTGAAACAGAAGAATCGTCTGCCGAAAAATATGCAGTCACTGCCCTGAAAACACCAGAGGGGAAACTAAAAAGTGAGGAAGTAACCATTTACGGATTGAACCCGGAAAGCACCTATCTGGATTTAAACCTGTCGGATGATGACATCTATATCTCAAGTGCCTATGCAGAAAAACACGATATCCACACAGGAGATACAATTACACTTGAGGAGGAATACAGTGAGGGAAAATACAGCTTTCATGTGTCCGGAATCCATAACTACCCATCCGCAATCGCTGTATTTATGAACCAGGACTCTTTTAATGAAACTTTTGAACACAAAAGCGACTATTTTAATGGTTATTTTTCAGAAAAAGAGCTTGATGACATCGATGACTTGTACATTGCAACCGTCATTACAAAGGATGACATGACAAAGACTTCGAGACAACTTATGCATTCCATGGGCAATCTGATGCATATATTCACGGTATTCGGAATCCTGATGTTTATGCTGCTCATCTATTTGTTATCCAAGATTATCATTGAGAAGAATGCGCAATCCATCTCCATGACCAAAATACTTGGTTACTCCAACAGGGAAATCAGCGGACTATACATTCTGTCAACTACACTGGTTGTCATCACTTCCCTGCTGCTTACGCTCCCTGTCTGCAACAGCATTATGAAATATGTGTTTATCACAATGTTTCGGGAGTACCCGGGATGGATGCCATACTATGTTCCATACACGGTTTTCATCGAGATGGTTATCCTGGGAATCCTTGCTTATGCAGGCATTGCCTTTGCGCAAATGAAGCGTATCCGACATGTTCCGCTGACGATGGCACTTAAAAATGCAGAATAATAAAAATACATGCATATTTTATAGTTTTTGATATTTACGAAACATAAATTTCATTGTAAAATATGAATAACGTCAGGCATTACGACGACAAAAAAATACATATCGAGGAGGGTTTTAAATATGGGAAGATCAGGCGGCGGTGGCGGCGGTCACCGAAGCAGCGGTCATAGTGGCGGCGGTCATCACGGCAGCAGTCATCGTGGAAGCTCCAGTTTCCGCAGCAGCGGTTCCAGTTTTCACAGTGGACCAAGAGGCGGCGGCTACGGAGGTCCAAGACCACATTACGACCATGGTCCACACTACGATCATGGTCCACATTATCACTATCATGGTCCGGGGTATCCACCTCCACCACCTCCACCACACAGACACTACTATGGTCGGAGAAGTAGCGGTGGCGGCGGATGTGCTTCGATTATCTTTCTCATGATTATACTGATAATCATTTCAAGCATTATGCAGGCAAACGGCGGTTATACCGGTGGCAGTATCAGCGACAGCAACCTCTCAGAATACGCCGAGAAGCAGTACCAGAGCATCTTCAACGGACGTGAGGACTGTCTGCTTATTGTACTCGATGAGAACGATGACGGACAGATCAAGTATGGTGCCAAAGCAAACTACATCCTGGATGATTACCAGAACTACCTGTGGGATGCCTATGACAGAAACTACAACGACGATCTTGGTATTCAGTTAAAAGGTATGTTTGAGGCGACAGCAGCTGTTATTCAGCAGGATGGCGTGATACCACTGACTCCGGAGAAATCCTTTGACTCCCACTGCTATCGTGACGATATCAACTGGGTTGACACAAAAGGCAATCTTGTAGACGGTGCCAAAGCTTTCTATGATGCAACCGGTATTCAGGCTTATGTCCTGCTTGTAAAAGCAAAGACGATTGCGAAGGCAACCAACAAGTCCTCCGGCGTTCTGAAGGTATTAATTATCGCAGCAGCCGTTATCATCGTTGTATGCATCCTCTTCTCCTGGTGGAAGAAGCGCGTTGCACAGAAAAACAAGGAACAGGAAGACCTTGAGCGTACACTTAATACACCGCTTGAGACATTCGGTTCCACGCCGATGGATGACTTAAAAGCAAAATACGATAATAACAATACCGGCGGACAATAATCTAAACAAAATTTATACGTAAAAAAAGAAACCGTTTCGTGAAAGAACGGTTTCTTTTCTTTGTCTCTACCATGCTGTCGCAATATCAAGCTGATTTGGATCAGATGCCGCAAATCCTCCGGTATCAACTACAATCGCTGTACCTAAGCTGCTCTCCACAAGTGATCCTCTCGGATGTGTATTCAAATCTGCAGCAACCATAACATAGTCGCCATACATTTTCACACCATCCTCACGCACCCAGTACTCCTCATTGTATCCCATGCTCTGCATGATATCTACAACACCATTCATATTGAGATTGTAATAGGTCTCCTTGCCACTCGGTCCGTAATTGACACCCTTCGATGCAGTCAACACACCATCTCCGGTAATATTTGTGTATGTGGTTGCATACTGCACAGATGTCGTCTGTTTTTTCTGTGCGTTGTAGGCTTTCACTACTTCCTGGAATTCCTCATAATTGTCGCGAACAATCTCTGCCTTTTGCTTCTCATCTGCTGCCATCAAAGACGGCTTCTTCTCAATCGGAAGAGTTTTTACATATGC
>JBJEMZ010000001.1:0-22408 GCA_051879935.1 Wujia sp. | reverse complement strand
TTTATCTTGTTCTCCCATATATGCCTTGTGTCTTCCCCTGCAAATTCGGTTAACCGCTCGATATATGCCCGTCTCATCTGTTCGGATTGAAGAAGTATCTCGTCTGCATGCATCACCCCCGGCACCGTACAGAAATACTGCATCGTCTGGTATGTCTTCCCATTCTTAAGATCTATCTCATCCATTAAAAACCACGGCATATACACCAGCTTGTCCGTATATTTCTTCAGATTCGAAGAATAAAAGAACGGATGCACACTCGTGGTATAATTGCACGCATCATAAGGATTCTGTATGTAAATAACATCCGGATGTCTGCCCTCAAAATCATAGGCGTCATAAGCAGTAACCTCCACGTAATCCGGCAGGTCCCCGCTCTCATCGTACATGGTTGAAAAACCACCCGCACCAGTTCTCTCATAATACGGAGGAAGAATCACGGATACTTCATAATCCGAATCCTGTACATACGCTTCCCACACAGGCTCCATTGTGACCCAAGTAGAAGCACGATACGGAATAAACACAATCTCTTTTTTGTCCGTTATCGTATCCTGTACACAGCGTTCAAATGCATCTATGATTGCGTTGAGCTTCTCACACCCGCACGTAACTGCTCCGGACAAATCAGCATTGTCATTCATCAAGGTGCTGACCTCATACAATGCCTCACAGTATTCTTCCAGAATCCCAACCGGCTCACACCCCTCGGCATAAAATTCCTCCAGCATTGTCCCGATATTGATAGCGCCCTTCTGACATGTCTCAAGCAGATTATATATGGTCTCATAGTCCCCCTTAGAGGCCATTCCAATCATCTGCCCATGTGCCTTATGCATAAGTCCGGCAAATCTGGCTGCGCGCATCCCCGGTTTATTACCCGGCAGACGTTCCACTTCCTTCAGGTCATCCGGATTGAATCGGTAGACAAATCCATAGTTTGGTATTAACTCCATGCAGGCTTCTTCCTGCTCCCGGAAGCATGGATATTCATGGGACGCCCCACCTTTTATAATATTCATATAGTTTCTGTACTCAATCTGAAGCATCGTATCATACTCTGCCGAAACAGGAATCTCAATGCCCTCAAATGACATATTTACAGAATTCTTAAAACACGACAGAGGATAGGTCTTCCCCCCATTGCTTGCCCATATAGCTGCCAGCATGACTCTGGTTGCCTTCTTTGGGCCATAAACGGCACAAACAGCCTCCGCAGCCTGATACACCTGCAGCATAAGAGACTGCTTCCGGTCGAGCTTCATACCACTCAATTGTTCGAGCTGCACGAACATACTCTCCAGCTGCGCATCATCTATCGCATCATCCTTCAAACACTCACGAAAAGCAAGAATTGCCTGCAACAGATATTTATGCGCCTCCTCCTCTTTCCCCTCCGGTGCCATATAATCAAGCGGAAACACATCAATCCCTGAAACAAGAAAACAATTATGATATTTTTCAAGGAAATCATCGTCAAAGCATGGGTATCTGCTATTGTCTATTCTGGTCAAAAAATCGTCCTTTGTAGTATGACAGTTTTTAATAAGATAGTTGTCCGGAAGCTCCGCCTCCACAACCTCGATAAACCGCATATAATCATCTCGCAGCATGCAGATATCAAAGTCGTCGTCCCACGGAATATACCCTCCATGGCGAACTGCACCAAGAAGCGTGCCATAATCCGCAAACCAGCGAATCTTATGCTTTTGGCACACCTTTACTACATCCAGATACACTTCCAGCTGTGCTGCCCACATACGTTTCATTAATCCTGAAACATAAAAGCCCTCTCTTATCTCATCATCAAAATATTCCCGCGGAAAATTCATACCATACCCCATGATAGCCTCTATAGCAGAATCTATCATATTCCTTTCGTATTCTTCACAGTACCCTTAGCATCTTTGACAATTTCTCGGCTCCGACATCATTCAGATGGTCGGAATCCAGAAAATCCGCATCTGTAAAATCATCCCCGAATTCATTTATATCATAAAATTCTACAGGTGCCTTCAACCCATCTAACACTTCGAAAATCTCCGTTCGAAATCCTGCATCTATATATTTATTATAATACCTGGTAAACGGACATATCAGGAATACGCATCGCACTTGATGTGCAGCCAGCAGTTCAACCATCTCACTGATTATATTGATATTTTCTGCGAAGCTGTCTGTATACTTTCGAATCTTATTGTGCCTGCTCGCCCGCTCCCTTGCGTAATTCTCCTTTTCCTCTATAGTCATCTCAGACCATTTTACCTTCTTTAACCCCAGGATATTATTGTTCTCCCTTGTCACATTGCCACCATAGTAGGACCTCTGCTCCATAAAATATCCACGGGCCCAATCCTGATATACGGATATCTGAAGACTTCTGTTTTCAATTTGGCGTATCCCCTCTAAACAGTCATAAGACAAATCCCCTTTATAATTATGAGGGTCCTGAAATAACGGATAGTAAACAGATGATATCATCGGTCCCAGCATACGGCTCCTGGATAAATCCTGATATATCATATAATAGCCAATGTTTATGATGCATGTCTGAATCTGTTTTTTCCCCTCTTCGATTGCCTTCTTTATATGCAGATAATCAAAATACAAATCCTGAGATGAAATAGAAAAATTAATCACCGAGTCTCCCACTATCCCTTCTATGACTCCGTTCATAGTGTGAGAGGATCCCACAATTATTTTATCGGCTCCCTGCTTTCTGTTTTTATAGTGCATGGCATCCAAATAGCAATAGTCGTAATTTCCTGCCAAGTAATCATAGGCACCGATAGCCAGAGTTTTAAAGTATTCTCCTGTGAAATGGCTCATCCGATTTTCTCCTTAGATACTAAGTTTTTGTAGTATGTGCTGATACATATACTCACTCGCCTTCATTCCGTTCTTCTTCCTATAATCAAGCTCTTTCTCGAAAATCTCCCTGCGCAGCTTTGCACGTGTGTCCTTTCCTTCCAGAATTACTTCCTGCAGATATCTCTCGATTCCTGCAGCATCATCCCCCTTAACCTTGTAATGTGCCTCCATCAAAGTCTTTCCCAAAGGACTAAATCTCTGGGACTCCCGCTTTAGAAACAGCATAGGCTTATCGGCATACAAATACTCACCGATAAAGGATACACAATCCATAATCATGCCATGGGATGTGTCAAACAGCGCAAGATAGTCTCCTTCCTCCACCACCCGAACGTTTGGCAGTTCATTCCATTTTGCTACATAGGCGTCATAAGCTTCCCCGTCCGCAAATAATCCGGTTTCGATGGCCTTCATCCTAAGGTTTGGATGGGGTTTCCACACGAAGCATATTTTGTCCTGATACTTTTCTGCAAGAGACAGCAACAAATCCTTGTTCGCAGCAAAAGTGGAATAAGAGAGCAGGGTATCCCCCAGAGAATGGTGCGATGCCACAAGCACCCTTTTTCTATCTTCCACATCAACACCTTCCGGCACCGACCACATCGCTCTTATTTGCTCCCGGGTATATGTGTGCGGCTCAAAAAAGTAATCCATTTTTGTATATCCTGAAAAAGATACATTCTCTCCTTTGAGCAATTGGTACTTCTCAAATTCCTCTTTTGTCTTGGCAGAATCCGTGTATATCTGCCATTGCATATTCATAAATCCACTGTTACAGGTAACTGTCTTCGAATAATCCTGTGCTTTGGATTCCGCAACACTGACACCATAAGGGATATAAACATTCAGACAGGAAAGGGGATATTGTTCTATCCGGAAAGCTGCCGGCAAGGCCTCGGTCCAAAATGTAACATGTATAACGATATCTGCCATACCGCCAATTTCCTGCCATCCAAAACAAATGTCCTTTGGGGAGTCATACACCTCCCTGACACGGTAATGGTTCTTCCTGAAATACTCAACTGTGGCGTCATAGGTTTTCTTTCTGTAGTCGTATTTGCGGTCCATCAACGGAAGAGGCACTACCATCACATCAAAACACTGGTCTGCCTCAAGCCTGCGATATACCTCCTGTGCCGGCCATTCCGATGCGGAAATAGGAAGAAATGCAACCTTTATCTTTTCTCCCCGGGCAACCTTATCTCTTATGCGTATTTCCAGATTCTTCATGATTGCCTTGTAGACACGAGAGTATAAATCCGACTTCTTTTCCTTTTGATTTTCATACAAAAAGAGCGCCATCAAATGAAAGTACGAGAGTCCATACAGCCTCGAATCATAGATCATGCCTTTCTGAATCCCCTGTGTCATCTCCTTCAACAACCGCGTCATGTACGCATCGTCAACATGCAGAAACAGAAAGCTCAATTGCTCTGCCAGCCACATATCATCTTTATCCAAATAATCCAAAAGCATAAGTGCTCTGCGATCCTCAATAAGACTTTCATCCGGGAGATACCTGTTTGTGTTCCAATCCGGCACTCGCGCAAGAACAAGCTCCCCTGTCCGTCGAAGCAGCTCCACCGGATAAGCGAGATGTCTGAGAGCGTAGAAATAGATGGGCTCCACAAAAAAACTATGCAGAAAATACAGGTCTATCTCATCCTGATATTCCTGATAAAAGGGCAGCTGTCTCATCCATTCATACAATGTGAGCTGAACCTGAAGGTGATCCATGATTGTATCCGGCTGACTCATCTTATCAATGGTTGTGCCACCTTCGTTTGGTCTGTAATAATAAAATGGCTGTTCCGTGACGCACACTTTTTTCACGTAATATTTGAGCGGGTATGTAAATAACGGTTCCTCATAGCAGACCCCTTCTCCAAACATAGTTCCCGCCCGGTCAAGTAAGCTTTTTCGATATAATTTGGTGGTGCATGAATTATTCATGATCTGATCCTGCAAAAGATAGCTTCTTCGGTTTGCTTCACAACTGTAGTCATACACCTGCCATGTCAGCTTGCTGCGCTGATATAATTCCTCCGGATTTTCGGTATATCGAAATTGGGCAACATCTGCATCACTTTTTTCCATAGCATCCAAAAGCTGTTCATACATGTCAGAGGCAATATAATCATCGGAATCCACAAAACTGACAAACTCCCCTGAGGCATAGGAAAGTCCAATATTTCTGGCTGTTCCCTGTCTTCCGTTCTGTTCACAGAGAACCACAATCATCTGTTCCGGATACCTGGTTTCATACGCCTGCAGAATCTGAACCGTGTTATCTGTAGAGCAATCATCAACAACTATGATTTCCAGGTTTTCCTTTCCTATCGTCTGTCCGATCACAGAGTCCAGACATTCGCCAATATATGGTTCTACGTTATAACATGGAATAATAACAGATACTTTACCCATAGAAGCTCCTTTCACGTAATCTATATCAGAATTATACCACTTCAGGGGTATAATGTCCAAGTATACAGCCCAATGTTTTTCTTTCAAAAAACAGGAACTTGAGATATAATAATACATATTTTACAAGGGAGTAATCGAATGACAAATCAAGAAATTTTGAAAATTTTATCGAGCCAGTCGAAAAGTTTTTTTGATTGTGAGGAAACAGTATCGCCTGAATTCCAAAGCAAGAAGCCTGCCATCGTTGTATCTCATTGCATGGATCAAAATGGGGCTCCAATGGCACTTTTATCTTATCTAAAGAGCTTGCAGGATACCTATGCCCTCTTTGTGATTTCCCCTTGTGACGGCGACCTGCGGGAGGCGTATCTTTCCGCCGGGTTCCCTGTGTTTATTGCCTCTGCGGAGCAGCTTTATACAGAAGAGTTCCGCATGCTTCTTTCCAATGTCAGCTTTTATCTGTGTAATACTATTGTGACGCACAAATACGTCTTTCTGGCTTACAAGCAGACTGTTCCGACTATTTGGTGGATTCACGAAGCGGAGCAATATATATCCAACTGCCTTCCTTATCTTGATACCACCTACTACAGCAGTCCGAACATTACAATTGCCGGCGCAAGTAAGGCATCTCAAAATGCAATTACCCAATTACTGCACCTGCCTTGTCATATACTCCCCATCATTACAGATGACTTTTTTGCGGAACGCGACCTGATACATAGAGAGGATGAACCGGTACGTTTTTTTATGCCTGCAAACCTGACATCCATAAAAGGACCCGATATTCTGGCAAAAGCAATTATGGCTTTACCAAAACATTATCTGGACCGGGCAGAATTCTACTTTGCCGGAGCTCCTGACTTATCCCAGCCGGGCTATTGCGCCATCATAGAGAAACTGGCTTCCCTATACGACAATGTCCACTACCTGGGATTTATCTCCCATGATGAAATCATCCATATGAATCAGATAGCCGATTGTGTCGTAGCGCCATCCAGAACGGATTGTCTTCCTACTACCATCGTGGAAGGTATGATGATGGGAAATATCTGTATCTGTTCCAATCATGCCGGAATATCAAAATTTATGCACAATAAAGTAGATGGGTTTATATTTGATTTACAGAACACCGAAGAATTAACGGATCTTATCAAGCAGGTGATTGATCATATTGATGAGCTGCAGGAGTTGCGAATCAACGGCCGTGCGTTATATGAAACCCTCTTTTCGAAAGAGGCGTCCCTTAATATATTTAACAAACTGCTAGCCCTATGCAACAGACATGACCTGCCGAATCAAAAGCACAAGGTGTCAATCATTATCCCATGCTACAATGCACAGGACTACCTGAAATCCTGCATAGACAGCATATTGAACCAGACGATTGGTCTGGATTCGATGGAAATGATTTTTATCAATGATGCTTCCACCGACGACACCCTGTCCATATTAACAGCGTATGAAAAAGCGTATCCTGAGAACATTCTGGTGATAAACTGCGCGGAAAATGGCGGATGTGGAAAGGCACGCAACATCGGACTGAGTTATTGCAGCGGAGACTATATCACCTTCATGGACGCAGATGACATCATCCACCCAAAGATGCTGGAGAACCTCCTGTGCCATGCCATAGTCTGCCGCGCACAAATCGTAGAATGCAGTTATATGAAATTCTGTAACGATATAGAATTGGACTCACACATAAAAAATATCCCCCATGACACAACCTGTGTGTCCATAGAGGATAATCGTCAATTACTGTTGAATACCGCTACCCGCTCAGCCATATGGGGCAAGCTGTATGATGCGAATTTCATCCATGGTTATAACCTGTCATTTACTGAGGGGTTATCTTTTGATGACTGCTATTTTTCACAGCTTTGCGCAACCTGCGCCACCAGATATTATGTGGATGAAAGCAAATACTACTACTATCGAACCAACTCCGAGGGCATCACATGGAATCTGACAAATCCGCAAAAGCTATTGGATAGTTTTCTTGTACAGAAGAATTATCTGGACTGGGCTGTGGACAATTATTTTGTAGATAACAGCTATCAGCCATATGCCATGGAACTGGAGTACATCTGCATCCAGAAACTGCTTTTGGAGCCTGCCTCAAAGTTATACTACACCTACCATGCCATCGACCATCCGGTATTAGGAGAACTATTGTCTCATATGAAGGAGTTATTTCCCGATTTCATGGAAAATCCATACCTTCGGGAAAATAAAGAAAACCTGCGCTTACTGTCAAATATGCTTGACTTCTATATATAATTAAAATGAGCTGTCTTAAATTAATTTTTCTATGGATTTTATATGTCTTTCCATATTTGTAAAGTACTTTCTCATTAACGAATATGCATGATCCATTTGACAATAATTATTTTCATATAAATCAAACAAATAATCTAATAACTGAGTGGTAAGGCTTTGGTTTCTCATATGAATCGCCATGTCATCCTGTTTAAGAGGCCAAAATGTGCGGAGATGTGGCAATCCCATTGCCTCATTTACTCCATATCCTCTAGCATCTTCCTCTATTAGAATCGATAATCTTCGTTGACTCATATTATAGATGTGCGCATGAACCCGGAAACCTATATGGATATCGCAATCATCGTATACCTTAAAACCATCCACATTACCCGTTATCTCACATAATGAAATACTATTCCTGTCTATAGCATCCATCATATCATCTTGTATGCTATCGTCAATTCCACGATGTACAACCAATCGTATCTCTTTATCCTTGCCAAAGAAACTTCTCACAAAATCCATTACTTCAATCAACTGTGGCAGATTATCTGGATTTCCACAATCAGAGATACATATTTTTTGGACCTTCTTAATCCCTTTTCCCATATAGGAAGTCATATACACATAATCCATATCATACCATGCCGGGCAACCTGTCATCAAAACCCTTTGATATCCATTATTTCTTAACACATGCACGCTTTGAAAATCCCGGCACCCTAAAATAGTTGTATCCTTTTCCACTCGATTCAACAAAGCCTGCATCTTCTCTCCGAACATGTAATTGTATACCGAATAAGGTTCTCCATCAAATCCAAACCAACCCATGCCAATCATCATCATTGGTATTTTAATGTCATCCAAAGAAGCCCTCATAGGTGCTAACCTCGGGTAAAAATCGTCATAATAACCCGGTCCCCCGGCAAGAATTGCAATTTGATTTTCATTAATTTCATGTACATATTCATCCGTAAATCTCTGATTTCTGTAAAATTCGTTAATCTCACAATCCGGATAATAATACTTCAGCAGCGCCTTTGTCCTCTCCTTAATCAGATGATCTCCAGCATTGATTTTCGCGCCATGTAAAAGAGCAATCTTTATTTTTCTTTTTCTATCTATCCTCTTTTCTTCGTCTAAAACCATAGTCTGATACACATTCATGATTCGGCAGAATTCCTTCTTAGAATCCAGATACACATCCGCAAGCTGTTTTGCAAGCTGCGACTGTTTTTTATAGAAGTTCTGATCCCTTCGATACTTATCTATCAGAATTGCCATCTCTTCATAATTTTTACACTGGAAATCCTCACCTACTACACCGGCTACATCTCCATAATTCACAGTCAAAACAGGAACCCCCTTGGACATTGCCTCAACCGAAGAAGTTCCCCCACCACGTCTTAGCGGATTTACATACAAATCAAAATGTTCAATTCGAGACAGAATATCCTCACAAAATCCGAGATACTTCACCTTATCTCTCAATATCTCATGCCCTATCAGCTTTTCTTCAAGATGATCACATTTGCCCAAAAGCCCGACAAACAGACGCTCCGTATCACACTGTTCCAGCATGCAGAGAAAATCATCTGTAACCTCATCATCTAATCGTCCTCCGACAACTGCAATAGCAAATGCATCCTCCGGAATTCCAATCTCACTTCTTGTGACGGTTTCCTTTTGCTCTTTTAGAGAAAACGTAAAAAGTCCCGGAATAATTCTTTTTTTGTCTATACCCATTGCATCAATAATCGGCTGATGCTGCGGGATTAATCTTCCATCCAACATTTGATAATCAGACAATGTCATGGCCAAAGTCGAATGGAGAGTTCCAACCGTAAACACCGGAACAAGCTCATTGGCAAGCCCGGCAAACAAACTATTTCCACCTACCAATACGACAGAAGATGGTTTCAATCTTTTAATTGCATTCAACAACTGTTGTAATTCATCCGGATTCGGCATATCATTTTCACATTGATAAAACGGAATCTTATGATTCTTCCAATTCACATGATTCAGATTCATATATGTATCAATCTTACTTCCGATATTGGCGCCATAATAATGTATAGCTCCCGCCATAGACAGCTTTTCTGCAGTATTAATCAAAAATACTTTCTTATGTGTATCCTGTAATATAGAGCATCTGTCCAATACTGTTTTCGTTGGTCCATGAGACTCATTCAAAAACTGTTCAACCAAAACAACTACCATATTTGGGTCGCGTTCCTCAACCGGAATCCTACGCAGGGGATACCCGAGAACACGCTTGCATTCCTCTAAAGATTTCTGCAACAGTTTCCAAGTATCAGTATAGGTGTCACAACAATTCAACTCCGGAGTCTGAAATAACAAGCTTGTCAACTGAGCTGAGATAAAATATTTATTCTGCCAGTTCAATTCTTTACTTTCATACACTTCCTGAACAAACTGACGGAATATTTCCCCGGATGGGCATACCTTCAACACAAACGAATATATCCATACATCCATATGTATATTGTCTCCAATATGAGACAATAGTCTGTCTATATATTCAGGATTACAATCTACATCTTGATGATTCACGGCAGCATCTAATGACTCCGCAATTTCATAATCAAATCTATTTTCTTCAATTGATGCAATAAATTCTTCAAATTTACCCATATAAGCCCCTCATATCCACCCAAACATAGTTCTGGTTTTTATATCATTTTAGACAAACATTCATCAATCATAGCATGAATCTCAGGTACAGCATCCGCTATCCCTCTGTAATACTTTGAACTGTTTTGATACAATCGTATGGACTCTTCGAGTTCATCTTTTTTCTCCTCATGCACGGTGGAAATAAAATCATAATCTGCCTGTGCCACCACCTTAGTGAAAAGAATTTGTTCTTCCATGTTCATAAACTTCTCGTCCAATTTTGCCATTTTTGCATTTATCGCCTTTAATTCCTGCTTATTGATTCTCTTATCAATTAACATCTTAGCAGCACGGGCACAGTCAAGGCTCATACCTGCCATTTCATCGCCAATGGCATTTATATGGTCCCGCATTCCATTCAGAGTATCTATGATAACACTCTTATCCCGGAACAATCGCTCCTTCGAGCGTAAGATTCCTTCCACATCACAGGCAACCTTACAGTATTCATCGATTGCATCCCGAAGAGTCATAATCCTCGTATTCTTCTTGAACGCTCCTCCCTCCGTTGCATCGATGAATTCCACATCCGGATATTCATATGCCAAGTCCTCAATATTCTTGATGAACATAAAATAATCCATCTTCGTCAGCACATCTTCGCCATATATATCCTTGATGGTAACCAGATTGCCTCTGAAATGCTCATTTCCGGTCAGCTTATCCCCGTCAGCATACTGCTTTCCGCTTGTGAGCGCAAGGTCCTGGCCTATCATGATAATCTTCTTAAATCCCCACTCTACTGCCAGCGCCATGGCAGCAAGTGCAACCGAGCCCCCTGAGAATAAGCTTCTGATCTCCGAGCCCTGCTCCCGAAACAGCCTGTCCCACACCAAAAAATCAGAGGTGTAAAAGATTAAATCCTTGGGCTTTACCATATCCAGCGCATCGGTACTTGCTCCCATATCGGCAAGCATCACCACATCCGAAAGCCCCTCCGCCTCGAAATTATGTAATTCTTTGTTATTATCTACCGTGATCACTGCATCCGGCTTGATTCCCCGCTTCATAACCGTCCGAATCGCGGAGTCGACAACAAGGATAAAAGCCTTGCCCTTTGCCTCTCTTAACAGCTCCACATTCTTCTCTAAGGATGGCCCTGCCGCTACAATAATCACCGGCAGCTCAGCCGGGAAAGCGTCCACATAGGAGATTCCAGCCCTGCATCCCGGCAAAAACCGCATATTCTGTATACTGGTATAAGCAAACCGTTTTCCGAGATCCATTACCGTATTCTGCTGCATACGATAGTTTGTGAATTTATCGGTTAAGACAGAATGATAAAACTCGATTTGCTCCGGAAATAACTTTTTATAAATAGGCGTTATCAGATATTTATTCTTGCCCTCATTAAATATACTGAAATAATCCTGAAGCCAGAGACCAAACTGGTCCTGATTCAACCCATCCACTGCAAGGAAAAAACGATCCGACGCAAGAAGGTCTGTGATATCGATATCATGCAGCACCCGCATGAAGATATCTGCGCATGGTTCATATACAAAGCAGCCTGTGTTCTTTTGATTTCTGTGAAGAAACTCCCTCGCAAACGCGCCATTTCCAAATCCATACAGCGTAATAAAGCACTGTTCCAGCACGTCATAGCAATCCGCCATGAACTTTTCTGCCTCAGCACCCGGATTGTATCTGGAATTCAGATAATAGCCTCTTCCCTCTCTGTAGTACATGACCACAGTATCGCCGTTTTTTGCCGGTTCGGCTACTGCAAGCTCTGTATCCCACATATCCTCGTAATCGACGATTGCCTGATAGAACCGCATATCCCTGTCTTTAATTATCCTAAGATTCTTCTCATATATCTCTGTCATGTTCATCCTCTGACTATCTCAATTCTCCCAACAGCGTAAGCAGCTCATAGGTAATCAAATCCGCAAGCTCTGTTCCATCCTGCTGCTCCATGGCTGACAGTATCGGGGAAAGTGCATCCTGAATCAACCGCTCCTGTGTCCCTGCATCCTCAATCCATGTAGATATAAGGGCAAGATTCGGTATCACCTCGTTCATCCGGGCGATACCCTGGGATACATATCCCTGATATAACACGTCTGAGATTTCCTCTAAGCTTCTGCATGTATCATCCAATAACTGAATATCCATATATCTGCCTCCTCCTGAAACAAAATACGGCTGACCCGAGAACGAGCCAGCCTATATTTTGTCAATAATTTTTAATTACTGAAGTAATGAAAGTACACCCTGAGTAGACTGATTTGCCTGAGCAAGCATTGACTGAGCGGCCTGCTGAAGAATGTTATTCTTCGTGTAGTTGGTCATCTCAGTAGCCATATCAGTATCTCTGATCTGAGACTCAGCTGCTGTTAAGTTCTCTGAGTAGTTCTCGAGGTTGTCGATTGTGTACTCAAGTCTGTTCTGCTTAGCACCAAGAGCTGAACGAGCTGCTGACACTGTCTTAATAGCAGATGAGATAAGGCTCATCGCATTTGAAGCATTTCCATGAGAGAACATGTTAAGCGGCTGTGTTGATCCTGCAGAAGTGTTTGCTGCAATCTCTGAACCCTTAGCACCGAAGAGCTTTGAAGCATTCATAGCCTCGATAGAAATCTTCATGTTCTCGCCTGAATTTGCACCAACCTGAAGCTGCTTGCCTGTGAATGTACCATTCAAAAGCTTTGTTCCGTTGAATGCTGCCTTTGTAGAGATAGCATCGATTTCTGCTGCAAGCTCGTTGATCTCATCCTGGATAGCCTGACGATCCTCTGTAGCGTTAACGTCGTTGGCTGCCTTTGTAGCAAGCTCGCCCATACGCTGAAGGATGCTGTGGATCTCGCCCATGTTTCCTTCTGCTGTCTGGATAAGAGATACACCATCCTCAGCATTCTTAACTGACTGGTTAATACCTCTGATCTGGTTTCTCATCTTCTCACTGATGGAAAGACCTGCTGCATCGTCAGCTGCTCTGTTAACCTGGTATCCGGATGACAACTTCTCAGTTGACTTCTGAACTGCCTTAACGTTTGCGCCCAACATTCTGTTTGTGTTTGCTGCCTGCAAATTGTGCTGTACTACCATAATAATTCCTCCTTGAATTTATTCTCGCTTCCTTGCGAGAAGTACTAGGGCTTTGCCCCGTTTAATAGTATGTATGTTATGAACTCTTACGAGTTATAACCTGTTTTGATTCGGAACACTTTTCTTTTTTGTTCCTTACACCTTATATATCGGATATGAATTTAAATCCTTAACCCCTTTTTAGAAAAAATTTCAAAAAATTTATTTTTTCTTATCATAGAGCAGGGAATCGTTTACCATCCCGTTTGCCATCGACTGATAATAACGGTTCGCAACGCTTTTTGACTGCTTGACCTGCCGCAAGCCCTTAAACTTGGTTGCAAATGCCTGTTCCAATGCTGCGCGGTTTCGCTCCTCCGTTGCCTCAATCTCCATCCCGGTATCCACACATACCTTAATCTTCGCCTGTATATCGAGAAGTTCGGTACGATAAGCAGTAGGATCTGCCTGTATCTCCATGCGCACCCGATCATATACGGAAGAGAATCCTTTGTCTATCTCATTGATATTGTTGATTAAGACTTCCTTTTCTTCCATCGTCTTTGAGAAGGCATCCTCATCGAATTCCTCCGCTGCCGCAAGCTCGGACTGCGTCTTGGTAAGAGCCAGTATCTCCGTCAGATACTTCTTCTTTCTTGCAAGAGATTCCTGCATTATCTTTACATATGTTCCTGTATTGTCCATGTCAAAAATCCCTTTCCTATATATGTATGTCGCACACCTGTTGTTCTGATTAATTTGTGTCTAAGACTACCTGTGGTCCCTTCGCTTTCTCCATAACCTGCTTCCACACATCCCGCATACCGCGAAGCTCCTCCAGTGCCCGGTTAAGCATATCTGTATCCTTTTTCATATTTGCCTCCACAAGAAGGGCAAATATGTAGTCATACATGCGCTTAAAATCCTCTGCCACCGGATACTTGTGATTGAGTGTGGATGTAAGCTCCACAACGATGTTCCGGCATTTCTGGATGTTCAGATTCGTCGTCTCGTAATCCTGTTTCTCGAGTGCCATAATCGCAATATTGCAAAATTTTACCGCACCTTCGTAGAGCATCAACGTAAGCTCCGCCGGGGATGCCGTATTTACCCTGTTATTTCCATATGCTCTGGCTGCATTGTATGCCATATTCTACCTCCTTATGCCGTTCCAAGCAGGGATGCAAGATACGACTGCTGGGACTGAAGCTTTGCCATGGCACTTTCCATCGCTGCAAACTGGTCATAGTATTTATCCTCCAGATCCTGCAGCTTCTCCTGCCACTTATCAATATCATCATCGTAGTCATCGATTTCCTTATCCATCGTCTTATCGTTGTAGAAGGTCATCGTGCTTCGAACGCCCTCGATACGGGTCATCGACTTCCGCAGATAATCATACATCTGGGTACCAAGCCCGGAATTCGAACCGCTTCCGCTGATCAGCTGTGACACAGCATCCGGGTCACTGCTCAAAGCTTCCCGCAGCTTGTTTTTCTCAGCTGCATATGCCTCATCATCCTCATCACCCAGGATGTGCAGCTTACCGTTTTCCGAATAATCTCCGGTTACAATTCCGAGTGAGGAAAGCGACATCCGCTTTGTAGTTCCATCCGCTAATGTGACCGTAACCCCTTTGTTTAACATGGTACGCATGCCGGAAAGAAGTGTCTGAAGGGTGGAATCCCGGCGGAGCAGCCCCTGCTTTGCCTTTTCCTCCCACTGTTCAATCTGCTTATCGGAAAGCTGTGATTTTTCTTCATCCGTCAACGGATCATATCCGGCATCCTTCTCATTGTAGAGCTTGTTCATCTCTTCAATCAGCTCGTTATAGGATTTCACAAAGTTCTTTACAACATTGTAAGCACTTTCTGTATCCGCCGATACTTCAATATTGACAGCCGTATCATTCGTAAATGCTCCGGTTGCAGCATCGTAATTTCCTGTCACGCCCTTTGCCGTAATTGTGATACCGTTCACCGTCAGGGTATTGCTGTCATTTCTATATTCCACTCCGTTATAATCGATAATTGCATCTTTTGCGTCTATCTTCTTTGCTGTACTGCCAAGCCCTAAGATTTCAAGAGCATCTGCATCACTTGCAGTAATGTTGAAATCATTTGCAGCACCGGTCTTTGAAGCATTGACATAAAAGCGTCCCTGCGTCTCATCAAAGCTTGCGGAAACTCCCATCTTGGAAAGTGCAGATGTCAGATCACTGATTTTGGAATTATCAGCAACGACAAAATCCTTTCCATTTACTGAGAATGTAGTTCCAACCTTGATGCCGATATCTGCAAGCTTCGTCGAATTCTTAATATCCGAGCTTGTAAAATCGTACCGGTACTTCATGCCGGAGATACCACTTAATGTATTTGTCTTTCCGGCATCCTTATCGTTCTCATAGCCCACATCTCCGGACAATCCGAGTGCCGAGCTCTCAACTGTATAAATCTCACCAATTGTGCTGCCATCGTCTGCCTTCTTTGCAGATGTGTTTGTGAACACAAGCTGTCCGTCCACAACACTTGCCTGCAGATTCTCATAACCCGATGTACTCTTTAGCTTTGCATTCAATGCACTAATACTTTCGACGCCGTTATCGCCGCTTCCGCCAAGCTCAAATTCAAGCTCCGGAACCGTATCATTTCCACTCTTGATTGTAATGGTCTGTCCTGCAAGGCCCAGGTTAGTACCCTGTGCATCCGTCATATCGGCAAACTTTGTTGACACGGTCGCAGAATTATATGTGGTGAATGCCTTTCCTGCTGCACGGATATTACCACCGGTCAGATATGCAGAAGATGCCACCTGTTTTACCGATACACTGTGGGTACCGTTTGTCGCACCGGAGCCTGCCGATACCGACACCTTTGTCTCATCACTGGCCGTTGCCTTTTTCGTCTTGTAGCTGCCTGCCGACTTAAATGCAGAAAGCTGTGTCTTGTAGAAGCTGAGAATCTTTGTATTCAAGCTGCTCCAGATCTCCTTCTTCCACTCGGCATCCTGCTTCTTCTGTTTTACTTTATTTACTTTTTCTGAACTGGCATTGACCAGTTCCTTTACCATACTCTCTGTATCCATTCCGGATATGAGTCCTGTCATTCTCATACTCATAATGACTGCCTCCTATCTGTTCCGTAACCAAACCTTCGTTAACGACGCTCGTCAACCAAAAGTCCTGCCATCTCCCATGCCTTTGCCAGCATATCCAGTGCCTTCTCCGGCGGAATCTCCCGGATGACCTCATCGGTATCACTGTCCGTTACAGTGATGGAGATACGATTTGTGTCATCATGATACTTGAAGCTAAGCTGTGTGTGCTTGATAACACTTGGCTGCTTTACCTTTTTATTCAGGTCCTCCACTGCTGCCTTAATCTTCTCCGGCGCGATGTCCTTATCAGACTGTACGCCTGCACGATCCTGCTGTTTGTTATTCTGGTTATCATTGCTGCCCTTGCCGGTAACCGGTGGCAGACTCTCCACCTGCACCTGTGCACCCTCTGCACTGACATTCACGTTCTGCGTCTCTGCCGTACGCGGGGTGTTTGTCCGTGTCTGTGAACTTACATTTAAGGCTCCTACGCCTCCGATTCCATCAATTGCCATAATATACGCCTCCTTGCGTGATTTGCGAAACCTCTTCACGTGCCATCCTTGTGCACGCAGCCTTTTCTGGTTTTCTAGTTGTGTTATCGTCAAATCATTTTTAAAACTTTACATTATTTTACAACAATTTTCTAAGACTTTCCACATCAAGATTTTCGGCAGCTTCTCTCGTTGCCTCCTGAATCTGTACATAGATTTCCTTCCGGTAAACCGGCACGCTCTTCGGTGCGGCGATGCCAAGCTTTACCTGATCGCCCTTTACTTCCAGCACGGTGATTTCTATATTACCGCCTATCATGATGGATTCGCCTTGTTTTCTGGATAGTGCTAACATATTACTCACCCGCCTTTTCTTTCATCTTCTGAATTGCCTCATATGCATTGTATTTGATCTGATAATCCTCGTTTTCCACGATAATCTGCATTCCTTTTCTGCCATTGGCATTGATAATAATCGGTGCCTTTAGATTTGCTGTCATCTTGGTCAAATCCGATGGAATAGACAAGGTTGTGAATATCAGAACATCCACATCCGCAGGGTCCCCGATATTTTTCATAAGCTCATCCTCCACAATCGGATTGTAGTTTTCGTAGATTTCAAAAGGATGAATAATCGGAAGTGCCAAAAGCGGTTCCTCCATGGACTGCAGCCAGCTGATTTTTGAGCGTTCTTCCCGCTCTATGTCATAAATGATTGCAAACTTCCGAAGATTCTCAAACCCGATAATTCCCATCGGAAAATCAATAATCTTGTCCTCTTCAATATCGACTGTACCAAATAATTTTGTTTCTGCTACCATGTTGTACCCCTCCTACTTTTTCTGCAAAGTCAAAGTTTATTCTTTATAAATAATCGAGCAGCGATGCACGAATCAGATTACTTGTGGCCGCAAGTGCCGCCTCATATACGAGATTTGCCTCCTTGTAATTTAACGCAGCCTCTTCCGTACTCACATCCTCGTTCTCGGACTTTAACTCCTTAAATGTACCTAACTGCTCCGTCACACGCGTCTTAATCATCTCAAGCTTCGTCATGCGGCTTCCCACATCCGACTGAATTGCGGACACCTCATCCATGTAATTCTGGAAGTTCGTGATATTCGCAGCAAATGTCTTCTGCATCGTCTCCTTCTTGATGGCAATTTCCACATTGATGTCTTCTAACATCGCGTTAATCTGCTTGACTGCATCCTCATTTGACGCATATTGATTATCCTCGAGCATAGATTTTAATTTAACCTCTGTCTGCTCTGCTGCCTGCAGATCCTGCAATGTATAAATCAAGTCATTGACATTATTACTCATATCGTCATTGATGATATTTTTTCCTTCCGTGTTTACCTGAAGACTCTGGCTGAAATTCACCTCGTAAAAGATTCCCTGCGCCTTGTCATAGGTATCATACTGAACGGTCTTTGTTGTTCCATCGGAAAGCTCCGTGTACTGCGTACAGTCGAAGTAATGCTCCGGTCTCAAATCTCCGCTTTGGAACTCATTTTTCGCATAATCGATTACAATATCATCTGCCTGCTTTAACGTATTGTAAACATTTTCACCAAATATAATCTCGCCGGTCTCCTCGATGATATTGATGTCATCCGGTCCGACACGGTAATAAGAATCCGAATCTGCCGTCGTCTTGACCGTCTGGGTAAATCCGCTTAAATCAATCGGATTTTTGCTCGCATCAAGCGCCTGCAGGCTCAGCACATTGTTGCCCTGACTGTCGGTCTTTGATATGCCCTCATAAGCAAGGTTCAGACGGTATACCTGCTGCTTGTCTGGTTTTACATAGGTCGCTGTTCCATTCAGATATGCATCGACCTGTGTATAGTCCACACCGTCTAACACGACTGTTTTGGTATCAAGGTCATCCGATGTCATATGCTGTGTAATCGTGTATGAATACTTGCCGGTATCTTCTGTCTCATTAAACGCCAGGGAGCGGTCTGTCTTATAACCCGAGAAGATATATCTGCCGGCATAGGTGGAGTTACCCTCGCTGTTTATCATCTCCTGCATCTTCTTTAATACTTCGATGATTGCGCTTCTGTCGGAAGAGTTAAATGAATCCGTGGAACCCTGTGTACAGTAATCCTGTATATCCTCGAGACGATCCGTAATATTATCGAGCGAGGTTGTGGTGATATTCAACCAGGAGCTGGCATCCCCGATATTTTTGTCCTTGTACTGTTCAAGCTGGCTCACAGTCGTCCGAAGCTTCAAGGCACGTACGGCAACAACCGGATCCTCCGACGCCTTTGTAATCTTTTTTCCCGTCGTCATCTGCGTGGTGCGATTGTCCACATGCGCCATGGTCTTCTGCATGTTACGAAGAGAATTATTGTTTATCATCTGGTTTGTTATTCGCATAGGTTAGCCCCCTTTTATGCCCCTTAAAGCTTTATACTCCTGTTTCGTTAATCAACTTGTCATACACTTCATTTAATACCGATATTACCTTGGATGCAAGGTTGTAAAGGTTCTGGAACTTTGTGAGATCCGATGCCTCCTCGTTTTTATCGACTCCGGATACGGACGCTCTCTGATTATTAATTGTATATCGTATGTCATCCTGATTTCCGGCAAACACCTCGTTTTTCTTCGTGTCAACCGCCATGTTCGTCGTAAACGCCTGCATGAACTGTGCCAGATTACCCTGTTCAAACATCGACACATCGGTAAGTCCAAACATCATCTGCTCAAGCAGCGGACGTGCCTCCACATTTCCCTGCTCCACATCCCTTGCATAGGAAACAACAATCTTCGCCGGGTCAGTCTTCCACTGCTGATTAAGCTCCCAGTTTAATCCCGTCAGCCGGTAATAGCTGCTGTCATTGGAGGATAATACGCCGGTTCCCTGCATGGATCCCTTCAGCACAAAATCTGTACCATCCACTGTTTCCGCCGTAAATGCATCTAATCCCGGATCTCCGTTTTCATCCACGCCTGCGGTCGTCAGGTCATTCATATATTTTGAGAATGTCCGTACCAGCTCATTTAACTGTGCCTGATAATACGGAATTCCTTTCACTTCGTTTTTCTTGCCAATTTGTGCCGGATATCCCAGAATACCGTCCGGAAATTCCGCTGCCACCTCGACATTCTTCGAATTGAGCATTGTCATATTCTGAAATGTAAAATTATTCAGATTGCCGTCCGCATCATATTCGGCAGTCCAGCCATCATACAGGTAATCACGTCCATTTAACGTAATCGTTCCATGATACGGGATGTTCAATTTTTCTACCTTAATATCTTCCGGAAGCTGCACCTTGATTTCAGCAGGATTCTCCGACACACTGGTTGTTGTTCCTGCAAATACTTCTCCGTTATTGCCATCCCGGATATTAAACAGTCCCGCAATCTTTCCGGTAGTCTTTGTCGACTCGAACTCCATACCGCCTGTACCATCGGCGTTTTTCCAATAGATATCTACCAGACCTTCCACATCACTCTGGTTTACCTTCTGTTCCCGCGGAATCACAACAAGCTCATTATATCCAACCTCATCCACAAGTATCTGTCCGCTTATACGCACACAGATGGTCTGGGCATTGGATTCCACCTGTTCCGTTCCGACACCGAACATCATTGTCCGTTCCTCAACATCCACATTTGTATATTCAGAAAGCTTATCGATACAGACACCTCGCTTGTCACGCAGGTCATTTGCATTGCCACCCTTTAATTCGATTGTAATAATCTCCTGGCTTAATTCATAAATCTGCTTCGCAAGAGAATTCACTTCACTCACTGCAAGCTCGATCTCATCATTGATTGTCTTCTGTGTTGACTGGAAATTGCTGGCAAGCTCGTTTACCATATCCGTAAAGGAATCCGCTGTCAGAGAAAATGAAATTCGCGTTGTATAATCCGACGGATTCGCCGTCATATCCTGCATAGCATTCGACAGCTCCGACATCCACTTTGTATAGCCTGCTTCCGACGTCATCTCATTCATATACGTCTGAAGCTGTTCCAGATTCTCATGCTGTGTATTGTATTGATTGTATTTGGAATTTGCCGACCAATATTTTGTATCGTAATACGTATTCCGGAGACGTTCGATGCTGTTTGCCGTAATACCGGTACCCATCATACCGTATGTCTTATGAAGGCGAAGTGCATCGGAAGCCGAAGCCTGTACCTTCTGCTTGGAATAGCCTTCCGTATCGGCATTTGAGATATTGTGTGCAGTCGTGTTGAGTGCCGTTTGAAAATATGACAAACCGGAAAGGCCTGTATTTAATCCTAAAAATGTAGATGGCATGTAATCAGCTCCTTATCATTATGCTCCGAGTTTTTCAATCAGATATGCGATCATCTCGGATACTACGTTTATGTAACGGGAAGATGCATTGTATGCATGCTGGAATTTTATCATGTTGGACAGCTCTTCATCGGAGGAAACTCCGGCTACCTGCTGTCTCGCATTATCAAGGTCATTGATAGTCTGCTGTCCGGTTTCTGCCATGGCGTTGAATGTAAATCCACGGTCGGACAAATCGTCGATCATACCTGCATAATAATCCTTGTAGTTACACTCGACCAGGGAATTCGGACTGACTGTCGCAAATTTCTCATTCCACTGTTCCAAAAGCTTATCCGCTACAGTCTGTGCCTCCTCACCGGAAACTCTCGACAGCGGAAGCAGCGATGGATTTTGCAAAAGCTTTTCGTTTACCTTGATATTACCGATTGTGTACATCGAATAAAAATCATCCGGATTCTCCTCATTGTACACCTTGTAGGTTGCAGTCGTTCCATCCGCAAGCGTCAGTGTCTGCTCCGTATAACGGTCCACACTGTGTCTTACAAACAGCTCCGTTCCGCCATACTCATTTCCGCTTCCCATTCCGATACCGGCAGCTTCCTCATCCAGCACCTTGACCGTGCTGCCGTTTGCCAATGTTACCTCTTTGTTCGGACAGAGTGTATCGTTCATCTGTGTCACCATCGCATGCACCAGTACATCAAACTGTGCCTCGAGGTGTGTAATCGTATATGGTTCAATATAAGTATTAAAGTAATCAAGCTCCTTCACATAATCGCGCAAATCCTGCTCATACTGCGTCATCGCCGCCTGATAATCTGCGTCATTTGCAAAATCTGCAGCAAGAGGTTTGTCCGGTTTCTCCGGAACATCTGTATAATTACTTACAAAATATCCACGGGCCATCATCAGACCATGCAGAGAACCAATATCCGTATCATTCTCGGCAGACGGTATCCGATTGATGTTAAACAGAGCCTGTGTATCGTCTTCCCAGACCGGCATCAGGAAATCCGTCGCTGTGTCTGTGAAATCATAATTTTGCTGATATATTTTATTTTCACTTATTTTCTGTGTTGTAAGCTTATAAGTACGACCCAGAGTTACGAGACATCTGCCCTCTATGTACACTTCCACCGTTCCGTCTACATTTGAAATTGCCTCTGTATTCACGATGCCGGATAACTCATCAAGCGCCGCATTTCTCTGGTCCTTATAGTCATTTGCATTT